>JAHCSU010000465.1 GCA_023522315.1 Nostoc sp. CCCryo 231-06 | reverse complement strand
TGATAAATCTTGGTTTTACCCCACCCTAACCCTCCCCTTATAAAGGGGAGGGAACTAGATTTATTTATTTCCCCCCTTTATAAGGGGGGATTAAGGGGGGTAATAGGACTTGTGTATACACGGTAGCCTTGGTAAGGGAGGACGGCTCAGACATTGAGATCAAAAGTGTGATGCCTGCTCTGGGCTACGCGATCGCCTGATATTGTAGGTTGGGTTGTAGCTTGCTTCTCCTAATTGGTAAATCAAAATTTTCATGCACTTATGAAAGAAATTTCAGCCTTCAAGTAGTATATTGTGTCTTAATTGACATATCACCTGGGTATTACTCATATAGCATATAACTATGAATTTGCCTGTTCCCCAAGATTATCAATATCAATTTGGTGGTAGTCTTCCTGCTAATGCACCTACCTACGTCACACGCAAAGCTGATGCAGATTTGTATCAGGCTGTGAAAGCTGGAGAGTTTTGTTTTGTCCTCAACTCTCGACAAATGGGTAAATCCAGTTTGCGTGTCCGCACAATGCAAAGGTTACAGGGTGAAGGAATTGCTTGTGTATCTATTGATTTAACCGCAATTGGGACATCAGGGCTAAAGTCTGAACAATGGTATTCTGGGATTATTGATACTATTTCTGGTTCTGAAAGGATAAAGTTAGGTGAGCAGTTTGATATAGATCAGTTATGGGAAGAAAATTCCCGCTTTTCTGATGTGCAGATTTTTGGTAAATTTATTGACAAATTACTAAAAATAATCTCCACACAGATTGTTATTTTTATAGATGAAGTTGATAGTGTTCTCAGTTTAAATTTTCCGGTTGATGATTTTTTTGCTTTAATTCGAGCTTTCTTTAATCAAAGAGTTGATAATCCTGAATATCAACGCATTACTTTTGTGCTTTTGGGAGTAGCTACCCCTTCTGAGTTAATTCAAGATAAAAAGCGTACTCCTTTTAATATTGGAAAAGGAATTGAGTTAACCGGATTTGAATTTGCAGAAGATTCACCTTTAATAAAGGGATTTTCTGGACAAACTAGCAACCCGGAAGCCGTACTAAAAGCGATTTTAGATTGGACAGGAGGACAGCCATTTTTGACTCAGAAAATCTGTGAATTTGTCCGTCAATCTGTAACTGTAATTCCCCCAAGTGAAGAAGCTGCTTTTGTAGAGAGTTTAGTCAGAAATAGAGTGATTCAGAATTGGGAATCTCAAGATGAACCAGAACATTTTAGAACGATTCGGGATAGAATTTTAAAAAGAGATGAACAGAAAGCAGCATACTTATTAGATTTATATCAACAAGTATGGCATTCAGGCGGAATTGATATTGATAGTAGTATTGAACAGAGTGATTTACAGTTAGCGGGAATCGTTGTTAAAAAGGAGAGTAAATTAGAGGTTTATAACCTGATTTATCAAAGCATTTTTGACAACTTATGGATTGAGAAAGCTTTAGCAAGTTTGCGTCCTTATGCAGAGAATTATCGTCAGTGGATATTATCAGGAAAACAGGATGAGTCTCGGTTATTGCGGGGACAAGCTTTAGTAGAAGCGTCAATTTGGGCAAAGCATAAAAGTTTAGGTTTTCAAGATTTAGAATTTTTAGCAGCTAGTCGTAAACGAGAGCGAGAAGAGGAACTAGCAGAAACAGAAGTACAGGCAGAATTAGAAAGAGAAAGGAAAGAAAAGGAAGCAGCACAAAAGGCTAGACAAATTGAAGCTGAAGCTAAACAGGAAGCAGAAAAACAATTGGTAACTGCTAGGAAAAGAATACGTTTTGGAGTAGTGGTTTTATTTGTTACTTTAGGTGTATCTATAATAGTGGCATCTATAGCTGGTAATCAAGCAATACTTGAAGAACAAAAAGCTAAAAAGGCTCAAGAAACTGCTAACAATGCTCAAGAAGAATCTCAAAAAGCTACCCAAGAACTTAATCAAACAAAAGGCGAATTAGCAAAGCAGCAGCAGAAATCGGAAAACTTAAAACAAGAAGCAAATACTGCTCAACGACAAGCTAAAAAAGCTAAAGCAGATTTAGATAAAGCTCAAAAAGATAAAAATAGTTTGGAAGTAGAAAAAAATAAATTAACTAATGATGCTAAAAAACTACAAGGAGAACTAAGATCTAAATCTGAAGAAATTAGTCAGGTTGAACAGCAAGTTAAAAATTTCCAAAACAAGTTTACAAATATCCAGGTACAAGTTAGAAAAAAACAACAAGAACTTGAAACTGCTGACAGAAATACAAGTGAACTTAAAAATTCTATTGCTAAAATTACAGAATTATCAGCAGTTGCTTCTCAACTGCAACAAAAAGGGAAAACAAACGAAGCGAATCAGTCCTTGAATATTGCAGGGTTGGTTTTGCAAGATAAAATTAAGAATCTCAAGCTAAAAGAGGTTTTATTAGATAGTTCTCTGGTTTTAGGATATCAATATCTAGTTGATCAAAAAAATGATGAAAAGAAAAGAAATGATTTAAAGAATGCTGAAATAGATTTTAATAAAATTCTGCCAGAATTATCAAAAATAGAAAACAAAATTGAGAATAATTCAAACAATTTAGCAACCTTAGTTTATATTAACTATGTTAAAGGAAAATTAGAAGAACGCTCAGATAAAGTTAGGGCTTTAGCAGATTACAAGAAAGCATATAAAAATATCAACAGTCTAGAATCTCAGTTTAAGTCTAACCTTGATTTATTTACTTTAGACCTAAATATTCTTTACAATGGCAATGCTGATATTGTGGCTTTGCTTTATCGTCAACTTAAAGAACTAGACGGTTCAAATACAGATTATGATAAATCTTTAAAGGAACATTTATTGAATGAATTAGACTATTTGATGCAGCAGCAAAGATGGAGGGAAGCAGATTTTAAAAATTGGGAGTTTCTTCTCTATTCAGCAGGAAAAGAAGCTTTTTTAGATTTAACTGATATCAAAAACTTTAAGTGTGATAATTTGAAACGGCTAGATACACTTTGGGTAAAAAACTCCAAGGGGTATTTTGGTTACAGTGTCCAGAAAAAAATATATTTGGCTAGTGGCAATTCTCTCGATTTTGATTGGGAGAACGGAAAATTTAAAAATTGGAACGAGGAAGGGTATAATGATTTTACGAAAAGAGTGGGATGGAAAAGAGAGGATAGAATAGTGAGATATGAGGAATTACCCATGAACCTAAAAGGGGGGGAGGGAGTGATATCTATGAAGGGAGAACTCCCTTGGTGGGAGAGGGTAAGGGAGATAGTGATAGATGGGGAGGGAATGAGTGGGATTAGTGAATTGAGGAGTACCTTCTCTCTTCTTGCAGAGACTTGTAAATTGTAACAGATAAGGCTTTCAAAGAATTGTAAAGATTTATTATTAGGAAATTTTCCACACAATAAGGCTTTCGGAGATTCGATACCTGGCACAGGCACACAGGCACAGGCAAAGAAAGAAAAAAACAAATAACACAAAGGAACTTGAAAAGAGCTAGTTTAGTATGGTTAAAATTCCCAAAAATTCCTAAAAATTCCCAAAAAAAGACATTTTTAGCGATAAATAGAGACACTACTCCTATCTTCATCTCAAATCATTGACTGTGATCTCGAAAAATCATCCCTGCAACTTGCGAATTGTAACAATTAGCAAAAATAAATTTCTCAGCCACATCAACAATTTCTGGATTATTTGCCTCCCAACTATCCCAAGGTAATCGCATCTGTCCTGGTGATGCTTTTTTTCCTTTGCCTTTAATTACTTTAGGCAAAAATTGATTACCCCAAAAATAGTGTTTTTCTGTTTTCGCTTTCGATTTGTACTTCTTACAAAAACCGCGATATTTAGCAGCACATTCATTCAAAGTTTTACCCAGTGCTAAAAAAGCGGGATGCCAAGTTGTTAAACCATCATCCCCCAGTCGGTCATAGACTCCATAATTACTAAAATCATAGAAAAAGCCTTCTTGCATTCCTGCTGCTTTCGGATTCGCGTGAATATACCGCAGTGTATTCAATGCCCGTTTATGGTCACTTCGCTCAAATCCTGTGCTGTGATAACGTTTTTCCCAAAAATGTCCTGTACGGTTCAACATTCGGTTAAAACACATAGCCGTGTACCAGTTCAGCCAATACGGTTCGGTTAGCTTGTTTATCGAGAGAAGATCCCCCCAACCCCCCTTAAAAAGGGGGGCTATTTTCCTTATTTACCCCCTTTTTAAGGGGGTCGCCACAGGCGGGGCGATCTTACTCCGAACTGTATTGCGAGTTGAGCCAGTGCATGATTTTGGGTAAATCGTTCGGTTGTGCTGGCTCAAGAAGGTAGTGGACATGGTTAGAGGTTGTTTGAAAAGTGGTTAGCTGTGATTTTAAGCACCTATTGATCACCCTAGCCCCCCTTAAAAAGGGGGAAAAACTTCTTAAAATCCCCCTTAAAAAGGGGGATTTAGGGGGATCTAAAACTTTTTGCTACAAACAATAGGACTTTTCAAACATCCTCTTAGACATAATACATACGGCATAAAGCTTAAATTGGAACTTAGCCAATACCTTTTTGAGAGCATAGAGAAATACCTGACGGCATTCGTGACGCGTTAATTTAAACTCGCGGTTATTGCACCGAGTAGTGACGTGATAGCTGTATCCTAGTTTTAAGTCGCGCTGTGGCCGTGGCATAAGAAGAATTTGTCATCCTCTAATTCTCCCCATAATATCTATGCCTTTTAACATTTTTTCTAAACCCCCAAAACCTGAACCCGCAGAGATGACTGGTTTAATCAAAATATCGGGATGTGACAACCCTAAGCGGTGCGGGGATGTGATTTTTGTTCACGGGTTAGGTGGTCACGCACGCGGAACTTGGCATCCGCAAGAACCACGCAACGATGATAATTTCTGGTTAACGTGGCTTGCACAAGAAAGACCAGATTTAGGTATTTGGTCTTTTGGCTACAAGGCTGAACCTTTTGAATGGAGAGGTTCAACAATGCCACTGTTTGACCGTGCTAGTAATTTACTGGAATATTTACAAGTTAATGATATTGGCAAATACCCAATAATTTTTATCACTCATAGCATGGGTGGATTATTAATCAAAGAAATGCTGCGTAATGCTCAGACGTTTAAAAAAACAGCAGTTATTGAACAGACAAAAGGTATTGTATTCCTCTCCACTCCTCACACTGGTTCCCATCTCGCCAACTTAGTCGATAAAATTGGGATTTTGGCACGAAGCTCTGTCAGTGTTGATGAACTAAAAGTACATATTCCCCAACTGCGTCAACTGAATGAGTGGTATCGGCAAAATGTTGATTCCTTGGAAATTGCTACAAAAGTTTATTTTGAAACAAGAGCCACCAGAGGCTTTTTAGTTGTAGACCCAGATAGTGCTAACCCAGCTATCAAAGATGTGCAACCTACCGCAACAGATGATGACCATATTTCTATCACCAAGCCAACATCAACAAATAATTTAGTTTACAAGGGAGTGAGTCAGTTTATTAAGCAACAATTGCTAATTAATCTAGGCATTGTTGAACAATCAACACCAAAAGCAAAAGAGAATAACTCCTCAGTGATTTTTGAAAATCCTGATGGTCAAGTGCCTCTTAACTCCCCCTTTTATATCGAGCGTCCAGAGGTAGAAATTAAATGTTATGAGTCCATCCTCCAACCAGGGGCGTTAATCCGCATCAAAGCGCCGCAAAAGATGGGTAAAACTTCTTTAATGAGCCGTATTCTTGACTATAGTGAACAAAAAGGTTATCGCCCAGTTTCTCTTAATTTATGGAGTAAAGAAAGTTTTACCGAACTCAGTAATTTTTTACAGGGATTTTGTGCAACTCTGAGTTATGAGTTAGGGCTAGAAGAACAAATAGATAAATATTGGAAAAAACGCTTAAGCAGTCAAGTTAACTGCACTAATTATTTAAAAGACTATTTATTAAAAAATATTAATACTCCCCTAGTATTAGGCTTAGATGATATTGATAAAATTTTTCCTTATCCCGAAATTGCTCAAGAATTTTTTGCTCTCCTCCGAGCTTGGCATGAAAACGGTAAAAACGAAGAAGTTTGGCAGAAATTACGTTTAGTAATTGCTCATTCTCAAGAAGTATATGTTTCGCTAAATGTCAATCAATCTCCCTTTAATGTAGGTTTATCTGTCGAAATCGGAGAATTCAACGCTAGACAAATAAAAGAATTAGTCCAACGACATAAATTAAATTGGTCAGAGACACAAATCGGACAATTAAGGGGAATGATTGATGGTCATCCTTATTTATTAAGGACTGCTCTTTATCAAATTGCCACAGGTAATTTAACTTTAGAAGAATTTCTGAAAGTCGCTCCCACTGATGAGGGATTATTTAGAGGCTTTTTACATCCCTATCTTTCATTGCTGGAAGAAGATATATTGTTAAAAACAGCCCTCCAAAAAGTGATCAAGAGTGATATTCCTGTGAAGTTAGACTCTGTACAAACTTTTAAATTACGCAGTCTGGGCTTAATTGAATTTAAAGGAAATGAAGTTCAATGCCTTTGTAATTTATACCGCTTTTATTTCCGAGAACGCCTATCTGAATGATTACACCCAGCTTGAGGGTAAAATGGGAGCATCCCAAATGTGCAAAAACCTTGATAGCCCTCATCCCCTAACCCCTTCTCCCAAATATGGGAGAAGGGGAACTAGAATTATGTCTCCCCTCTCCCATCTTTGGGAGAGGGGCTGGGGGTGAGGGAAAAGATTTAAGCAAAATTGGGATGCTCCCGGTAAAATGATTAGCGATGCCTACGGCGGCAAGCTACCCACCCCATTACACCCTAAATTTCACAAGTGCGTAGGCGTAGCCCGCCGTAGGCATCGCACTCTTGTATCTGAACGATTAATGATTTTACTAATTTGTAGAACTGCTAAAAGATAGTGCAGACGCTTCCAATAGATGCGGATGGTGGCGTTTCCAAAAACTTAAAATCTCTTCACCAACCTGTTGAGGATAGAAGTAGTGAAAAAAATGATATCCTTCTGGGCATTCCCAGAGTTTATCTTCTGGCTTGAACCAATTTAACCAGTCTTGCAATACAGTTGAGTTGACTACCGGATCAGTCTTGCTACCACATACCATCATTGGCATAGAAACTCCACCCTTGGGTAAATAAACCAACTTAAATAAAGAGTGTGATGATGGAGATTGTTCTAAATCTTTATCTAAAGCAGCTACTAACTTTTTAGTAGTATGAGGTGGTTGATTTCCAAATAGACTGCGAACGGTGCTTGCTAAAACTAACTCACGGCTGATGCTAAAAAGTTGTCGTTGAAAGTAATAGTGAGCCTGCCAATTATTTGCAGGTTGAGCAGCTACAGCCAGCAGGGTGAGCGATCGCACTTTTTCGGGAAATCGCCGAGCAAAGCTTAAGGCGATCGCACCACCCATACCATGACCCGCTAAATGCACGGGGCGATCGCGCCATTCTAAAAACTCATATAGCAACTCCACAGCTTGATCTATAGAACTGGCTTCATCTTTGGTTTGCTGGTATTCCCATTGGGCGATTCTCATATACCCAGATAAGTAATCGAGTAATGGTTTATCAAAACGCTTCAAAATAGGACTGGCATTTAACCACAGAACATCAAATGAATCAGACATAAATACCTATAACTTCTAAATTATCAATTTCGGTGGTTAGAAACCGCGTCTACACAAACAAAAGCTACCGATCCTGGGTTCAAGAACCTTAATTTCCCTTAGTCCGCGGAGGCGGACTTTGCCTGTCTAGCCGCGAATTCTATTCGCCAAGGCTTTCTACAAACCAAATTCTGTTTTCAACTGAGCAACCCAAGTTTTAATTCGCTCGTCTGTTAGATCGGATTGACTACCTTCATCAAGTGCCAGCCCAACAAATTTGCCATTTTTCAAAGCTCTAGAATTCTCAAAGTCATAACCCTCAGTTGACCAGTAGCCAACAGTTTTACCGCCTCGCTGGGAAATTTTTTCTTCCAGAATTCCCATTGCATCCTGGAAGTTATCAGCATAGCCATATTGATCTCCATCACCAAAATAGGCAACCTGCTTACCACTAAAATCTATTTCATCCAGATCGGGGAAAAAACCCTCCCAATCGCTCTGAAGTTGACCAATATCCCAAGTGGGAGAGCCAATAATCAGCAAGTCATACTCATCAAAGGTGGTAACATCCGCCTCATAAATGGGATGTAATGTTACAACCTCATCACCAAACTCATCCCGGATTTTTTCAGCATCAGATTCAGTGTTACCAGTTTGAGTACCGTAGAACAGACCGATTTTTTTCGACATATTTTCACCTGATATATAGTTTTGCGATCGCTAGGATACCTATTTGCTTTGTTGAAGATATTTTTACCTTAATGAATATCTATCTCAATAAGCCTAAAGATATCCTACCAGACTTATTGAAACTTTTTATCATTTAATTTAAGTAAATTTTTATAAAGTCCTTCAGGAAACAAACCTAAAAGGCAGATGGGCGTTCATTTCACCCCTACTTACTGTAAGTGGCTTAGGATATACTCACACAATATTCAGAATTATTACTAGTTTCAAAATATACATCTATAAAAGAAGCTAGAGAAAGTAAATTTTTTGTGCATTTATGAAATTAATCCAAATACTAAAAGTAGCTGTAATTCCGGTTTTAACTGTATTGAGCTTGTTGTCTGCATCAAATAAAGTACTAGCTGACTACTTAAATAGTCAGGGAATAGGAGGTAATTCCCGTTATGAATTATGGTCTACCGATGATAATAGTTATTACTATTTGAAAGTTTGGTCATCTGAAGCAAGTCCAAACAGTGAACCATACTACACAATTAGAGCATTCACCTCTACTGGGGAAGCTTTAATTTATTTTGATTGCAAATACACTAAGAAAAATTTACCAGAATGTCGGAATGTTCAAGAATAATTTTGAACCCGGTTAAGATAATTCGTAATTACTAATTCGTAGTTCGTAATTTCATTACGAATTACGAATTACAAATTACGCTTCAGCAGGTAGATATTCTTCTTGTCTTTCTACAAAAGTCTGGACACGGGTGCGGTAATTTCTCACAGTCTCATCTACCCATTCGCGATCGTTGCTATTTGCATACAAATGCACCAGTGGTTCGCTGGCATCTGGTAAAACTAACAGCCAACTGTCATCATAGGGTTGACAAATTTTCACTCCATCGATAAGTTCTAGGTTTTGGGCTGGATGAGTTTCCACCAAGTAACGCATCAAAGCACCTTTGGCAGTCCACGGGCAACGGACTGTATAAGTTTTATGAATTACACGGGGCAATTCCGCTCGCGCAGCAGCAAGCGATCGCTCCTGTATAGTCAACATCTCAATTATCTTCGCAATGCAGAACATGGCATCAAATCCCGGATGCAGTTGCGGGAAAATAAAACCAGTCTCTCCACTACCTCCCAACACCACATTTGGATTTTTTTGACAAGCTTCCATTAAAGCTGTAGGGTTGGCTTTAGTGCGAATCACTCTGCCATCATGGCGGCGGGCGACTTGTTCAATAGCACTGGAAGCATGAACTGGAACTACTACTGTTCCTCTGGGGTTAGCGGTTAATATCATATCTACCATCAGTGCTGTTAAAGTTTCCCCACGAATTGGGTAGCCTGATTCATCAACCAAAATTAGCTGTTCTCCATTAGCGGATACTTGCACACCAAAGTTAGCTTTCAATGCCTCCACTACATGACCTAACTGAGTCAGCAGTCCTTCGCGATCAGTTACTGACATAGCCGTTTTATTGACACTGGCATTCAGTACTACTGCATCAGCGCCAAATTTATCCAACATTTGGGGTAAAACTGCCCCCGATACGGCATAAACATAGTCAATCACTACTTTTGCCCGACTGTTGCGGAGTGTATGAACATGCAAAAGTTTCTCAAAAGCAGTGCAGTAGCGGTCATTCACTTGGCTGGGGTAAGATACATCGCCGATTTCATGAATTAGCGCCCGCCGCATGTCCTCCTTAAAGTAAGCCCCTTCAATTTTCTTTTCCAGAGCTTTGGAGATATTAATGCCCTTGGCATCCATAAATTCAATCAAAATGTAGTCAGGGCGATCGGGGTGTACCCGCACATGGATACCACCAGCTACCGACATTGTGGGTATAACCGTGCGGGCAATGGGGATAGCTGTAGCATCGAGGTTTTGAATATCAATACCTACTGACATCAAACCAGCAATAAGCGATCGCGTCACCATCCGAGAGATGTTACGCTGGTCACGGGAAACCGTTACCTTAGAACCTGGTTTTAAGGTAGAACCGTAAGCAGATCCCAATTTCACGGCGAATTCTGGGGTGATGTCGATATTAGCTAATCCTTGCACACCACGTTGACCGAATAAATTCCGTTGGGCGGTGTTCCCCCAAATCAAATTAATGTTTAAAACTGCCCCTGACTCAATCTTTTTACTAGGCCAAACGCGCACGCCGGGGCTAATTTGGGCTTCTTCTCCCACCGTGGAAAGCGAACCCACAACAGCAGCTTCTAATACATGGGCGCGGCGGTCTACACGAGCGCCACGGGAAATTACACAGGCAGAAAGATGTGCTTCATCGCCAATGAATGCCCCATTCCACACTATGGGACGTTTAAGATTCGCATCAGCGCCAATAGTAACATTATCTCCAATTACGGTTCCTGCCTCAATTTGTACTCTTGCCCCAATGCGGCAATTATCACCAATTACTGCTGGGGTTTGAATCACTGCTGTCTGATCGATGTAAGTATTTTGACCCACCCATAACTGATGAGAAACTTGTTTGTAGGCGTAATCTAATTGCACTTTCCCATGTAAAGCGTCATATTGAGCTTCCCGATAAGCATCTAAGTGACCAACATCGCACCAATAACCTTGAGCAATGTAGCCATACATTGGCTCATCTTTTGCTAGTAGTAAGGGGAATAAGTCTTTGGAAAAATCACATTCAATATTTGCTGGCAGATATTCTAAAACTTCTGGTTCGAGAATGTAAGTACCAGTGTTGACGGTATCGGAAAAAATTTCACTACTAGAGGGTTTTTCTAAAAATCGGCGAATTCGTCTTTCCTCATCGGTAATCACCACCCCAAATTCAATCGGGTTGGGAACCCTGGTTAAAATCAAAGTAGCTTTTGACTTATTTTGTTTGTGAAATGCGATCGCTGCCGTGAGGTCAAAATCTGTTATGCTATCGCCGCTAATGACTAAAAAAGTTTCATCAAGAAGTTCAGCAATGTTTTTCACACAGCCTGCTGTACCCAGAGGCTGATCTTCTTCGACGGCATAAGTCATCTGGACGCCAAAATCACTGCCATCTTGAAAATAGTCTCGCAAGACATCAGGTAAATAATGCAATGTTGCAATAACTTCTGTAATTTGATGTCGTTTGAGGAGATTGATAATATGTTCGGCTATTGGTCGATTAAGGATCGGCACCATTGGTTTAGGCAGATCGCAAGTTAACGGGCGAAGCCGCGTTCCCGAACCCCCCGCCATCAGTACTGCACGCATAAATCCTCCTTAAATAGTTACAGCCTTCGCTGCTTAAAAACGTGTCAGATATATTTTCTTCTTCTTTCTCTAGTCTCCTATGGATATCGATATTTGAGGAACTTCCACAAGATGCATTACCGCAAGGCGGAAGTCAAAAGTCAAAAGTCAAAAGTTTTGTACAAGGCTTTTGTAATATCTTCGTCTCTACAAAGTCCGCGAGCGTCCGTCATTTTGAATTTTGAATTGATTTCTCCCCCTACCCCACTCCCCACCTTATTGACAATGATAAAGTTTATATTCGTAGCCATCTATGCTAGGCATTGATTGAGTATCAGGTTTAACGCAGGTTTTGACAGCTTCTGCTACGGGTGCGTAAAAGTTTACCAGCCACAAGTCAAAAGGCCGTGGTAATTGATTTAAAGTATTTTCTAGAGCAATGGTAGAAGTATTCGGGTCTTGGTCTTGATGGGCAAGGAGAAACAGAGGTTTTTGGAGTGAATTGGCAAGTTTAATCTCCCTTGCTACTCCCATCATTTCCCCGGTGTGTACATAAGTTTTGTGGGTAGCGGCAATTAGTACTGGCACTGGGGATGTTTGTTGAATTAGTTGCACAAATAGGTCAGGGCGATAATATTTTTGATAGCCGAGATTGCAGATTACTGTAACTGCACTGACAAATCCCATTAGCCAAATTACCATCACGGCTTTTTTACCGTTTATTCCCCATTTACCTATGCTTTTTCTCCCATCTTTCCCTTGTTCTCTTTCCATCAATTCCTTGGCGGGATTCCAACAAACGGCGAGACTTGCGCCTAGTAAAACAACGATCGCGGGAAAGTAAACAAAGTTATATCTAGCACCCCTAGTCAGATCAATACCCAAAAAGTACGTAAAGATCAAGAATAAAGCGATCGCACTGATCACTACTCCAGCAAACACCTGAATCATAATCCGGTTTTCTGGGTGCTGTAGTTGAATCTTGATCCCACGCAGCAAAATAGGTACAGCCCAAATAAAGAAAGTCAGCATCACCACTCCAGAAGGAATCACAACCAATAGCTGTGAAGATTCAACTGGCAGGAGGGAAATCATTGCAATCAATGTTCCTAAAGCTTGAAAAATTGGGCTTAACCAATCTAGCCCAACGCGCGAACCTCGAATCCAGTCGGTCAAAATACCACGATTTTTATTCTCTAGCAAGGTTGGTATCCAAATTAAACCCGCCACACAAGTACCTATAGCAACGGCATAGATGCGCCGCCAGGGAGGAGAGAAGAGGAGAGAAAATTTGCTGCTAGTTTGCAATTGAAGCCAACCAAGAAAAATCAAAACTATAGCTTCTGTGCAGAGGGTGAGGCTGAAGAAGTAATGAGTAGCAATACCTAAAGCATTAATTCCTACCCAGAAAAGTGCTACCCATATAGGTAAAGGTGTGCGGTTTTGAATATGACGTGTGGCAATTACTAAGCAGGTGAGGGAACCAGTTACCCATAAGATAGCCAAAGTATAATGACGCGCTTCTTGTGCTAAAAATACGCCGTAAGGTGATACTGCCATCATGGCAGCAGTCAAGTGCCCCACTAATTTCGAGCGAAATGCTACTTTGCCTAACACATAAAAACACGGGATTGAGGCAGCACCGATTATAGCTGGTAGCGAGCGCGCCGCAAACAGCGATACTAATCCTCCTTCGCTGGGAAATAATTTCATCCACAGGTAAGACAGCACAAAATACAGTGGTGGATGGTTATCTTGTGTAGCTAAGTTATGAACCACATCACCAATACTAGCTGCTGGGTTTGGTTGCAGTGGTTGCAATAGGATATCAGGTGCGATCGCTTGATCTAGGGGTACTGATAAAAAAGTATTCCCCAAACTAAACACCAAGGTGGCAAACTCATCAGTCCAAGGAGGCTTTGCAGTCAAGTTGGTTAGGCGCAAACTGATGCCGATGATCAACCATATTAAGTTCAGCAAAGGGTGAAGCCAGGAAGAAGGGAGGCGAAACTGCCAATTATGCCAATACTTGCGTTGTGAGCTAGAATTTGCATCTACTATAGGCACGGAACGGGCAGCATAGATAGGTAGCAACGAGATAATTTTTTTGTAAAAATAAAATGCACCTTGGAAAAAAACTCTCATTGCCGGGCCTCACAGGAATGGATTTGTAGATTTGACGTTTTAGATTTCAGTTCGTTCTAAAGTCTAAGAACAAAAATCAAAATCTCAAATCCCTCGTTGTGATTATTTCACATCAGTGACACGCCAGCTAAGTTTCAAATTAATCCAGAAATTCCAGATGGTAGCAACTGCGATCGCAATAAAGTTGGCAATATAGCGGTTAGGAATAAGAAAATTGAATACCAGATTTAATATCATTACATTCAACACCAGTCCAGCAAGACAAATCGCGTTGAATTTCACAAACCGCTTCAGCCGTTGTTGCGATCCTTGCTGTCTGGCGCTGACATCAGCAAATGTCCAAGCGTCATTCCAGAAGAAATTATTTAAAATTGCAATCTCACCAGCAATAATTTTGCTGCGCGTCAGTGGCCAAGCCAAGGTAGTCGGATCACTAAGTAAGTAAAGCACTGCCATATCTACAAATACCCCACTAAAGCCAACCAACCCAAAGCGGACGAATCGACCAACTGGGAAATTGACTTTTCTACTCAATCGTCCTACCCGTCCGGTGGAGAGCCGCAACCGTACCAAGTGGTGCATGTAATCTATATACTGCTTCCATGTCACCTTACTCTCACCCTCTTTGCGTTCGCAGAACACATACCCAACTTCGGCAACTTCGCCTACTTTTCCCCGCCCAATTACTTCTAGGAGAATTTTGTATCCAACTGGATTGAGTGTTGCATTTGCGATCGCACTCCGGCGCACCATAAAATAACCACTCATGGGGTCGGAAACTCTGCCCAGTACCCCCGGTAGGATCACTAAGCCCAACAACTGAGCGCCACGAGACAAGACACGCCTAACAACACTCCAGCTACTGACGCCGCCTCCGTCCACATGACGACTGGCTACTGCCAAATCTGCTCCCTGATCAACACTACGCAACAGTTGCGTCAGCACCTCTGGTGGATGCTGCAAATCTCCATCAATCACCCCCAACACACTCCCGGTAGCTACTTGCCACCCACGAATCACCGCTGAGGATAGCCCCCGTTCCTGTTGGCGTCGCATCACCCGCAACTGGGGGTATTCTGTCGTCAAGGATTGTGCTATTTCCCAAGTTCGGTCTGGGCTATCATCGTCTACCACAATCAATTCATACTTTCCTGGAATAGATTCATCCAGTAACTGACTCAATATGCTGACCACATTCTTGATGTTGTCACGTTCTTTATAAGTAGGAATTACTAGGGAAAGATGGATAGATTCACCACTTGTACCCACATCGTTAGGCGGCAACTCAGAAATCTTTAGTGGGCCAGTTGGTACTGTTAACAGTGAGTTGGATGAGTTTGTCTTCATAATTTCACATTACAGAACGAGGATGTGTAAAAACCGAGAGAAACAAAGCCGAACATCTGCTGGCTTGATTGACTGAACCTGGTTAGTCAAAATTTGATGAATACTTGTATTACAGTTAGCTGCTCTGAAAAGTTTAGTAATTTTGGCGCCTCAATTCAAAATATTTTCTTAAACTTCATCTAAACTTTACATTTAAATACCTAAGTTTATGGTAATTTTTGAGCGCCTACATATTTTTTTTATACAAACAGTCAATACTGTACCATTAAGTTAGCTAAGTCAGCAAATATACAGTTTATCCAGACTATGTGAAGACTTTTTTTGAGTATTAATAGGTCTAATGTACCAATCTGAATCCTGAACTCTGACTTCGGAATTTTTCTCGAATCCAGATAAATATCAAGGCTATTTAGTAAATAAACTCGCCCTTTTAGGCACTGCAATGCTGTACCCGTACGACAGATATAGTTTAAATAAATCAAAACTGCTGTGATAACTATATCTCAACCGCAAGAGCAGCAGAGCAATTCAAAATGTTCGCGTAGCGTCTCGTAGAGAAGAAAGGCAATCCTAGCCAGCCTTTTGGCAATTGAGAAATATGCAAATTAAATGCATCTTTCCTTATTAAAGTCAAGTTTTTTGCACTTTTTCAAGATTTTATCAACATTTAGCGATATATATAAAAATAAAGTTAACAAAAATTAATAATATATAAAATAAGTATAATATTTAGCAGCGATTGGATAGTAAATATCTCGGAAGTAACAGCATAAAATCCCCCAAGAGGGCATTGCAAAAAAGGTGAGAATTTTGTTTGTTATTAATTTAATACCTTTGTTTTATTGCTTGTATTGAGTAAATAAACGTCTATTGTACAGGGTAAATCATGCATATTCCTGATGGATTTGTTTCTGTTCCAGTGGCAGGGGCTACTGGTTTAGCGAGTGTAGCAGCACTCTTTATTGCCTTCGAGCGATCGCAAGAGGCTTTTGGTATCCGCCGTGCGCCCATACTGGGACTAACTACCGCCTTTATCTTTGCCGCCCAGATGATTAATTTTCCGGTAGCAGGGGGTACTAGTGGTCACTTGTTGGGGGGAACCTTAGCTGCGATCGTTTTGGGCAGTCCTTGGGCAGGAACGTTGTGTATCGCCACAGTTTTAATTATTCAAGCTGTGCTATTTGCTGATGGTGGTATTACAGCATTAGGAGCGAATATTTTGAACATGGCAGTAATTGGTGTTTGGGTTGGCTGGGTTTTAACCCAAACCTTGCAGCGCCTGTTTGGGGGGTCTAAAGGGCGCTTACCTTTGGCTGCTGGCATAGCTGCTGGTGTAAGTGTAGCGGTAGCTGCTATTGCTTGTGCCATTGAGTTAGCCCTTTCAGGAACTGCACCCGTAGCCATAGTTTTACCAGCTATGGCTGGTGTGCATATTCTGATTGGCATTGGCGAAGGCATAATTACTGGGGGTGTGCTGACTTATTTAGCCACAGCCCGACCAGATTTATTACCAGGGGAGCAGCAGGAGTTTCGCGGTTGGTCTGTACCCATTGTTACCATTTTCTTGATTGCGGGAGTGCTGTCACTCTTTGCCTCAGCATGGCCTGATGGTTTGGAGAAAGTCGCCGAAAATACGGGCTTCATCGACTTAGCGAGTAAAGTACGGGTAATTGTACCGACTCCCTTAGCTGACTATGGTATTGAGGGTTTAGGGCCAATTGGCACGAGTATCGCTGGGCTTGTAGGAGCTACGGTTTGCTTTGCTGTTGCCTTTGGAATTGCCAAGGTAGTGAAACCGAAGAATGCTTAAACTTTCCTTGCCGTTACGTTTGCAACTGTCTTTAGTGATTGTGGTGGGAGCAGCTTTATTAAAGCATTATGCTTGGTATTGCTTAGGTGTATATGGCGCGATCGCACTTTTGTGGGCTTGGCTGTTGCACGTACCAATTCGCCGCTTGGGAGGATTACTCGGTACAGAATTGATTTTTTTGTCATTGCTGGCATTGCCTTTGGGATGGGAACGAGCCAGTTTTTTGCTAGTTCGTTCTCTGGTTTGTTTGGTTACTATGAATAGTTTTTTGTTAACCTTACCGCCTCACAGTTTTGGCATCGCCCTCAAAGGTTTACCTGTACCAGCACCTTTAAAAGAAAACTTGTTATTAGCAGGGCAATATATGGAAATTTTGCTCTCAGAAGTGACGCGGATGCAGCGCAGCGCTCAATTACGCGGTTTGAATGGAACTGCGGCATGGCTGCGGTACGCCAGTGCTGCCATGATTGGAGCCTTGTATCTCCGTAGTCTAGATAGGGCAGAGCGAGTCTATGCAGCAATGGTAACTCGTGGTTACAACGGGCAATTGCCCATAGATTCTCCCCTCAGACCAAAAGAGCGTTTTGCCATACTAGCAGCTTGGGCGATCGCTGCTTGTGTAACTCTTACTTCTTACAGAATTTAGCGCAGTTGTGAATATTGAGTTTGTGAATCTTGAAATCTTTAACTTCTAATCCCCAACCATCAACCCATAATCCCCATCCAGCCGTAGTTGAGGTTGAGAACCTGGCGTATGCCTATTCTCACCAAGAGCCAGTATTACAAGAAATTTCTTTTACCTTAAATCCGGGCGATCGCGTGGCGTTGATGGGAGCAACTGGTTCTGGAAAAAGCACCTTGCTGGAGAACCTAATCGGCTTAAAACAACCGCAAAGTGGCAAAATTACGATTAATGGCATCCCGGTAGAACCGAAAACTCTAGCTCAAGTCCGCCGTCAAATCGGCTTTAGCTTCCAAGATGCCAACGACCAACTATTTATGCCGACTATCTTGGAAGATATCACCTTTGGGCCACGCAACTATGGAATGTCACCAGCAAAGGCAAGCGATCGCGCCCGGCAGTTATTAGCTGATTTTGGACTTGAATCCTACGCCAATCGTTCCGCCCACGAACTCTCTGGTGGACAAAGACGCCTGGCCGCCCTAGCCTCAATTTTAGCCCTAGACCCGACAATTTTAATTTTGGATGAGCCGACTAACGGTCTTGATCCAGCATGGCGGCGTCATTTAGCGCAGGTGTTATTAAACTTACCCGTGCAGGTAATATTAATTGCTTCTCATGACCTACATTGGCTAGGGAGAGTTACTCAACGCGCTTTGGTACTATCTGGTGGTCGCATTCAAATAGATAGCAATATTCAGCCACTTTTGCAAGATGGTGCTACTTTAGACCAGTTGGGTTTGCCGATAGATTGGTAATTTCAGATGAGGGGGGCAGGGGAGAATACAAAATTAGCTCTTTCTCCTCTGCTAAGTGCTAAGTGCCCCTCTGCCTCTTCCCAATGCCCCATGCCCCTACCTTAGTTACCTTAATTTATCCGTAACATTGGATACTATATTCTCGATTTTATTGTTGTTGGGGTGTTAATGTCTGTTTCACATAAATATACTGTTCTTGCTTCTGCTAGCCTAAGCATTGCTTTATTCATTAGTAGTTGCAGCGAAAATAAAGTCTCCCAGTGCCAGCGACTGATTCGAGTTGTGAATGCCGGAACTTCTCTGATTGATAAAAATAAAGGAACGCAAGTGATTACCAGCATACAGCTATCTAAAGATTTAGAATTTGTGACTAAATCGATTAGGGAACTGAATTTAAAAGATCCTAAGCTGAAAGAATTTCAAAGCGGTTTTGTGAAGATTTTTCAAAATCTTAGTCAAGCGGTAGCTATTGCAGGTAAGGCACTTGGTGCGACCAAAACAGCAGATGCCTCAGCATCTGGTAGAGAAAAAATCCAAAAGGCCAGAGCTGAAATTGACTCAGCACTGACAACAGCTACAACACTTGGCCAGCAGTCGGATACATTAATCAATCAGATGAATAAATACTGTAGCCAGCCTGAATAATCTAATTTGGGGCATCGGTTATTCCCCTCATCTTCCCCACTCTCGCAACGATAATAGCTAGGACAGGGGCAAAATTCCCATAAAAAAAGTCTACAAGAAGGTATTCAGCAGCGTTTTTGCCGCTCAAACTTTCTTTGTGTGGTAGATTTTACCCTGATGATTTTCTGGCTATACTAGTTATTTCAGGTGATTGATAAATTTCATCCCCCAGTATGAAAGACATAAAAACTCTAAATTTCAGACATATATCAGGGTGCATTTCCTTACAAGTGACACAAAAGCCTTGTCTGCTCTTGGAGTAAACAAATTTCCTTGGGGGGTACAAAAATTTTATCAGTCAATCACTTAGGTTAATACTAACACTACAGAGTGAATTGAGATCAATAAAACGTCTTCTGAGTTAGCTCCTATGAAAGAAGAATTGATAGCCAGAGTTGTGCAGGTCTTGCGAATTAATATGAGTTGGATGACTTGGAATTTATTTCTGGCTTTTATACCTTTAGCTTTGAGTGTGTGGCTATTTCGCTTTAGGCGTGGTGGCTCTTGGCTTTGGTGGCTAGGATTCTTAGTTTTCTATGCTTTCTTACCGAATGCACCATATTTGTTGACTGATGTAATTCACCTAATAGACGATATCCGCACGATTCAATCGGTGTGGATGATTACTTTAGTACTCATTCCTGTGTATTTGTTAGTAATTCTCGGTGGATTTGAAGCTTATGTAATATCGTTAATTAATTGGGGTTACTACTTACATCGCATCGGCAAAAGCCAATGGATTTGGCGCGTTGAGTTGATTACACATTTTCTCTGTGCTATTGGTGTCTATTTGGGACGATTTTTGCGTTTCAACAGTTGGGATTTTATTACTCAACCCGATGCCTTGCTTACCAAAGGGGTAGAAGAAATTCTAGGGAAACAACCCCTAGTAATTATTGCTATCACCTTTGTGGTACTTGCAGGTTTGTACTGGATTATGAAACGAGTAACTTTAAGTCTTAGCCAACGAGATAGTAGAATGGGCGTAAACTCAGGACGCACAAACTCTAACACACCAAACATTTGATGCTCGTGACGATTTTGGCTTTTAAATTTGGGGTTTTAATTAGTAATACCCTTGATGAATATTGCCTATCAAAAGAAAGATGCAACTAAACCTTCCTTGAGGTGAAATAAATTTAGAAGCAAACGGTTGGACTTCAACCGCCACCATCTGAGAATAACGTCCTATCAGATCATTGAATATCGATGGTCTGCTCTGATGTATCTGGTCACGTTGATAGGAGGAATATAATATGCAATTAATCTCTAGAGAGGAAATAAAGGCATTAATAGAACAGCCAAAAGGAAATTGTGTTTCAATTTATATGCCAACGCACCCAGCCGGGCCAGAAGTGCGACAAAACCCAATTCGCTTTAAAAATTTGCTTAAGGAAGCAGAGACTCGTTTAATTGATGCGGGTTTGGAACAGCAAGATGCGATCGCATTGTTGGAAAAATCCCAGGAAATTGATACCCAAGAGTTTTGGGAGCAAATCGGACAAGGGCTGGCGATTTTTATTTCTGACAATATTTTTCGCAATTATCCCCTGCCAATTGATTTTCAAGAGTTGGTCGTGGTTACAGACCGATTTCACATCAAACCACTACTACCAATTTTAAATGGTAATGGTCGCTTCTATATACTGGCTTTGAGTCAACAAGATGTCAGGTTCTTTGAAGGAACACGCTACAGCGTCAATGAGGTGGAAGTAGAAAATCTCCCTAAAAGTCTAGATGAAGCTCTGCAAAGAGACGATACTGCTAAAGAAGGTCAGTTTCGCATCGGAACATCAAAAGGAGGAACCGCCAATTCTTTTTCACAGCCAGGTACGTTTCATGGACAGGGAAGCCCTGAGAGGGATAAACACCAAGAAGACATCCTCCAATTCTTTCAAATTGTCGATCGCGCATTACACGAGAAACTGAAATTGCAAAAAGCGCCTTTGGTGCTGGCTGGGGTAGAATATCTCTTGCCTTTATATAGACAAGCAAATACTTACCAGCATTTAAAGATTCCCAAAACATCAACACTACTGAAGAAAACAACACGTTTGAGTTTTGCCTCAGCTGCTGCTGAAAGAATATGCCAAGTTCCGAGAAGATTCACTGCCATTATTTCATCTGGCGCGTCCTGAGAGTTTCCAAGTAGCGCTGCAAGATGAATAATTGCATCGCAGCCAACAAGTGCCGAACGAATTTCATCTGGATTCAGAATATTATGACCATTTGCAATATCAAAGCCAATAACTTCACATCCCTCAGCACGCAAAACTTTTTCAACAACCGAACCAATCATTCCTTCGTTGCCAGTAACTAATACTTTCATAAAACTCATGATTGTTGATCGTATTTACACAGTAGTTTTTGCGCGAAACTGATCCTATTTAATAGGATTACTTTAATTCACGTCGTGCGGCTGCTAGAATTATGCGCTGTTCAGCACGAGCGATCGCTTGATATGTTCGCTCTACTGCTTCCGGTTCAACGGAAATGGAAGTTATGCCCCATTCCACTAACTTATCGATGATTTCTGGATAGAGGGCTGGTGCTTGACCGCAGATTGAACAAGGGATACCGGCACTTTTAGCCATTTGGATCAGTTGAGCGATCGTACTCATAACTGCCGGATGACGTTCATTAAATACTTTTCCTAGCTGTCCTTGCTCTCGATCCACTCCGAGCAATAATTGGGTCAAATCGTTTGTACCAATAGAAATTCCGGCTGCACCTGCTTTAACATATTCTGGCAGTAAAAACAGGACGCTTGGCACTTCAGCCATCATCCACAATTGAAACTCTGACACCTCAGTTAAAAGAGCTTGCTCAACTTTACGGCGGCAAAAGGCAAATTCTTCCACAGTCCGCACAAAAGGCAACAGTAGATTGACATTGCTGTAGCCAGCTTGCTGAACACTTGCCAAAGCTTGTAGTTCCAACTCAAATACTGCGGGATTTCGTAAATAGCTGAAGGTGCCACGTTCACCCAACATCGACTGGGTTGAAGATTGTAAACTATCACTCAATGATGGTAAATCTTGCGGCCAATCTAAAGAACGATAAAAAACTGGTCTTGGTGCAAAGGCACGGGCAAATTGCATAATCTGCTCAGACCATAGCTCTAACAATTCTGCTTGCCGTCCGCCTAAAATCCAACTATTAGGATGTTGCCCGGACAATATATTTAGTACCATCAATTCTGAGCGCAACAATCCCACTCCATCCACAGGAAAGCTTTGTACTTGTTCTATTAAACTGGACTGACTCAAGTTAACCAGCAGTTGGGTAGCAATCATAGGTAGATGAGAACTAAGAGGAGGATGGGGTGCTTTGAGATTGGAGTGATTCGAGGAAAGCAACTTTTCTGCTCCCAGTTTCTCGCTTTCCTCCTCTGTAGCTTTTTCCATCTCCTCCTTTGAGTTACCTTTAATTCGATAAATTTCTCCTCTGTCGCCATCGAGCAGTAGTCGTTCGCCAGTTTGGATTAAGCTTGTAGCAGATGTTGCGTTTACTACTGCTGCGATTCCTAATTCTCTGGCAAGAATTGCGGCGTGGCTAGTTAATCCGCCTTGTTCAGTAATAATACCCGCAACTTGTTGCAGCAATGGCAACCAATCAGGGGCGATCGCTGTTATTACTAAAATCACTCCCTTGGGTAATTGTTCGGGTTTGTGTTGCGGATTATTAATTACTAGGGCAGTCGCCACAACACGTCCTCCTGCCGCCCCTATTCCCCTGATGAAGTGTCTGTGGTTAATTACAGATTGGGGAGAACTAACTTGTGTTATGTAGAGCTTGCCAGATGTATTTTGCTGGGCGATAGTCCATTTAATGGTAAAGCTTTTACCCAGTTCACTTACTAGTTGAGTTCCTAGAGCAATTATTTGTTGGATGTATTCTTCTTGTAAAGCGTATTGTTTTTGTTGGGCTTCCTGAATTAAGTAGGTACTTAGACAAGTGTGATCTGGTGTTAGCGCTGACTTGGGCACGAGTTGCGAAAAAGCTTCCGGTGCTGCATCATCCACACCATAAGCGAGCATTTTATTGCCCAACTGCTGCTCAAGCACAATCCCGGTTGCCTGTTGAATGTAGTAAACATCTGGCTGGACTTCGCCAAGAGTGATCGCAATTCCTAATCCCCAAGTAGCTTCAATTTCCCATCCAGAGGAGTTGGCACTCAGCAAGCCACTGGCGATCGCATTCTCAACAGGTTGAACCAAAACGGCTAAACTGATTTGTTGCAGGTTAATTCCTGCCCGTTGCCAATATAGGAGACTTCTGGCACGAAATATCTGGCTCCAGGTACGTTTTAGGGCAAAAGCGATCGCTTCGGGTTCGCACTGGCAAAACACCGACTCCAGCAAACCAGATATATTCTTCATAATTGGAGTACCATTTGATACTGCTAAGGTAGGTCGAAGAATCAAACAGCCAGTTTGCCATTCTCTAGCTGCTTGGAAAATTGTCCTCACCCACTCCTCTGGCACAGTCGCAGTGAGAATTTCTTGGCGCAAGCGACCTGCTACCTGCTGAAGTTGACGCCAATTAGCGACATCTAGGTGTAACGAAGAATGGGGTAAGTCAGCCACTAATGACTCTGAACTATTCAGATTTTCGAGAAATTGCCGCAAAATCTCTGCCGAAACGACAAAACCAGGCACCACCGGATAGCCACGCTGCATGATTCTGCCCAAGTAAAACGCTTTGTCGCCTACTTTGGCGCGGTCTTGTAGTTTAATTTGGTCTAGCCAGTAGAGTTTGTCCACTCAATTTGTTAGTTGTCAGTTGTCTATTTATAGCCATAGCGATTTCCTCCTGGTACGTTATCAACCGTAAATCTACGGGCTTTGTTCATTCATCCTCTTAAAAACCCTATTTAATAAACTTAAAATTTATTTTTGACCAAAATAATATCTTATTGGTAAATAATCCTAACAAGCTAAGAGATTAAGTTGTACCTAAAAAAATATTCCCGAATTGATAGAATCCAAATATGATATAAGCAATTAAATTGCACTCGTTTAATTAGACTCCATCAATAGAAGATTAAAATATTTTTGCACTATTTTTTAAAAAATATTACTAATTAGCCTAGTACAGGTCGGCGGAAATAAACCTACTATTTCATTACAGCCAGAAAGCCCAAAATTAAAGCCTGCGTGACTTTTGACTTCGGCCTTGCGGTACTAGTAGCTGTGGCGAAAGTTTGCCTACCTTTAACAATGGAATTTTGCCCCAAGTCTTGTTAATTTATATATATAGTACCTAGATTTATGCGGTGCTGTACTAGTATATAAAATTCTCTACACCAGATTAAGCATTGTCAAACACTTACTACCTTGCAACTAATGATTGGCTAAATATCAGCTTCAGGCTCTGCCTTGCATTGCTTATTGGAGCAATTATCGGTTTAGAACGCCAAATTAGGCATAAACCAGCCGGTTTAAGAACTCACATGCTGGTGAGTTTTGGTTCAGCCGTGTTTACTCTCATCATTATGCAAACAGATCGGTCACAGTCCAGTCATGATGCACTTAGCCGCGTGATTCAGGGGATTGCAGCCGGTGTAGGATTTCTTGGTGCTGGAGAAATTGTGCGCCAATCTTCTCAAGAATCACAGCGACTTGAAGTTCACGGACTCACATCAGCAGCAGCTATTTGGGTTTCGGCTGGTTTGGGAATTGCTGCTGGCTGTGGTTTGTGGCAGTTAGCATTAATCGGTGGTTTTCTGACTTTTTTGGTTCTCACTATTTTTAAAAGGTTAGAAAAACATGATTAGTCACAAATGACTAATTTGGGATTAACTCTCCTGCTTTTACAAAAAGAATTTGGGAGGACTTCAACCACTGAGAATCGAAAGAACCCAAGTGAGTAGTAGTAATTAGGGTCTGAAAGCGGTCTTGAATGGCATCGAGCAATTGATTTTGTCGGGATAAATCTAGTTCGGCAAGAACATCATCAAGTAATAGCAATGGTGGCTCTTTAACGACTTCTTCAATTAATTGTAATTCTGCTAATTTTAAAGCTAGAACCAGCGTTCGTTGTTGACCTTGAGAACCGTATTGACGAGCGGGTGTCTGGTTAATAGTTAATTCTATTTCGTCTCGATGGGGGCCGACAAGTGTAGTGCCTTGGTGCATTTCGGCGATCGCTCGCTGCTGAATTTTTGCTAAAAAAGCTTGCTGCACTTCTTCTGGATGGCTATCCTCTAAAGGAATATTCGGCAGGTACTTGATTTGCAGAACTTCTGTACTGCCGCTAATACTGGCGTGCCAAGCCGTAGCAATGGGAGCTAATCTTTGTATGGCGCGATCGCGTCGTCTAATTACCCTGGTTCCTGTGGTAGCTAACTGTGCATCCCACACCGCCAGTTCTGACTGTAGAGAGGTTGCATCTAACGTCTCTACGTGGCGTTTTAAAAAAGCATTGCGCTGGCGTAACACATGGTTATACTGCTGCAAAATGTGAGCATAAACTGGTTCGAGTTGAATTAAGAGTGTATCTAACCAGTTGCGGCGACCTTCCGGGCCGCCGCGTACTAGTTCTAAATCTAGGCTGGAAAATTGGACTGCATTGAGAACGCCGAGAAAATCCATTTGACGGCGGATAGATTCACCGTTGAGGGCAACGCTACGGCGACCATTGCGGCGGAGGGTTAAAGTAAGGTCACTAATGCCTGTTTGTCGCTCAAGGGTGGCATTAATTTGGGCTATGGCTTCCCCTTCTTGAACCAAATCGCGATCGCGGGTGATTCGATGCGATCGCAATGTCGCCAGCAACTCCACCGCCTCTAACAAATTCGACTTTCCCTGAGCGTTATTACCTACCAAAATTGTTTTGGCAGCATTAAACTCAACCTTCTGGTCTTGATAATTGCGAAATTGTCGGAGGTTTAGAGTTTTCAGGTACATAAGTTCAATTTTGGATTTTAAATTTTAGATTTTGGATTGAAGATAAATCTAAAATCTAAAATCTAAAATCTAAAACTTCCTTTTCACACAGCCTTCTTGCCCATGATCCGCAGAAATATCTTCTCTGATTCAATCCAGACAAACATTAAGGCACTGAAGCCAATACACACTCCCAATTCCTCTAACGTGAGGTAGTGAGTACCAAAGAAATCTCGCAGGGGTGGGACGTAAACTAGCATCAACTGCAAAATCGTGGTTACGACAACAGCAGCTAGAACAAAGATATTAGAGAAGGGATTCATCTCTATAGTCAGTCGGTTATTGGAGCGAATTGCGATCGCATGGCCCATTTGGGCAATACACAAGGTAGTAAATACCATTGTTTTCCAAGTATCGGGATTTCCCTGATAACCAGGGGCATGGGTATGTTGATAAGCCCACCACATCAAGGCAATGCTGATAATGGCAAAAATGATCCCAATGCGAATCATGTAAGAACCCAATCCCCTAGCGAAAATACTTTCGCGGGGACTAAAAGGCGGACGTTCCATCACATCCGGTTCTGGAGGTTCCACAGCTAATGCCAAGGCTGGTAAACCGTCTGTCACCAAATTCATCCACAAAATTTGTAAGGGGGTAAGGGGAACGCCTCCCAAACCAATTAAGGGTGCTGCTGCAATTGTCAGAACTTCGCCAATGTTACTGCCCAAGATGTATTTAATAAAGCGGCGGATATTGGTGTAAACAACTCTACCTTCCTTGGTGGCGCTGACAATGGTGGCGAAGTTATCATCAAGTAACACCATGTCGCTGGCTTCTTTACTTACATCGGTGCCAGTAATGCCCATCGCAATACCGATATCAGCTTGTTTCAGGGCTGGGGCATCGTTAACGCCATCGCCCGTCATCGCCACAAATCTGCCCCGGCGTTGCAGTGCTTGGACAATTCGCAGTTTGTGTTCTGGGGAAACCCTAGCATAGATGCTCACCAAGTCAACATTTTGTTCTAATTCCTGGTCACTCATCCGTTGCAATTCTTGACCTGTGAGAACACGATCGCCTTCTTGGGCAATTCCCAAATCGGTAGCGATCGCTCGTGCTGTTAATTGGTGGTCGCCTGTAATCATCACTGGGCGAATTCCGGCTTCTCGGCACTGTTGCACAGCCGCCCTCACCTCTGGGCGTGGCGCATCTAGCATTCCCACCAATCCCAGCCACACCAAGCCTTGCTCGGATGTCTCATCTGAACCTTCCGGTGGGATTTCTGCGAGGGGTTTGTAGGCAAAACCTAGCACCCGTAAACCTTTACTCGCCATTTTGTCATTTTCTGCCAAAATATTCTGACGTTGGGCTTCGGTCAAAGTACCCGTGTCATCGCCCAAATGAATTTGAGTAGAACGTGCCAAGATTAACTCTGGAGAACCTTTGGTAAACATTAAGTAAGGTTCAGATTGGAGGAAACCGGCGATCGCAGGGTCAATGCCTCTTGAAGATGCTTCACCTGTGGCGACTCCCTCCACTTGAGAAATCACACTCATCCGCTTCCGTTCCGAAGAAAAGGGAAACTCCCTAACTCTGGGTAATTTACTGTTCCACTGGTCTTTTTCGATTCCAGCTTTTCCCGCCAGTGTTAACAATGCTCCCTCTGTGGGATCTCCCAAAATTGCCCATTCACCTTGTTCTTTTTGCAACACCGAATCATTACAAATAGCACAGGCGACTGACAAAGCTGAGATTTCTGGAGAGTCCTCTAGGGAAATTTTTTGACCATCTAGCTGAAAGTCTCCTGTGGGAGTGTAACCTTCGCCGATAACGCGAAAAGTTTTGTTATTAGTGAAAACCGATTGCACGACCATTTTATTTTGAGTCAGCGTACCGGTTTTATCAGAACAGATGGTAGTTACAGAACCCAATGTTTCCACTGCTGGTAGTTTGCGAATCAAGGCATTTTGGCGTACCATTCGCTGGGTTCCCAGTGCCAGAGTCACGGTAATTACAGCAGGTAAACCTTCTGGCACCACAGCAACCGCCATACTCAAGGAAATTTCCAAGAGTTCTTGGATGTTTTTAAAACCTTGATCCTTGATGACACCACCGACAACGACGATCGCAACTAGAATCAAAGAACCTGTAACCAGGACGTTACCCAGTTGAGTCATTCGCTGCTGTAACGGCGTAGGTTCACTTTCCACTGACTGCAACATGGTGGCAATTTTGCCTAGTTCTGTTGTCATGCCAGTGTTAGTTACCAGAACCTTCGCTCGTCCTTGGATTACTTCGGTTCCTTGAAATACTAAATTGATGCGATCGCCTAAATCTGTTTCCTCGGGCAATTTTAATGTTGCCTGTTTGCTGGCAGCGTGGGCTTCACCCGTCAGCGCCGACTCTCGTATTTGCAAATTAGACTGTTCTATCAAGCGTCCATCTGCGGCTATCTGCATCCCAGCTTCCAGCAGCATTACATCCCCTGGAACTAGTTCCTTGGCTGCTATCTCCACCAGTCTGGCGTCGCGGATGACGCGCACTAAGGGAGAGGTCATTTTTTTCAGGGCTGCCAGGGCTTTTTCGGCTCGGCTTTCTTGCACGTAGCCGAGTATGCCATTGAGGATGACAATTGCTAAGATAGCGATCGTATCTTTAAATGGCACTTCACCAGGCTTTAAGGTGCCCCCCCGCAAAGCCATCAGGTCTATAAACCCAGAAATCAGAGCTACGCCAATCAGCATCAACAACATAATGTTCTTGAACTGATCCAGCAGAATTTCCCAAGTACTACGCCCAGCAACTTCTTCAAGTTCGTTAGGGCCGTACTTTTGCAACCTCTGTTGAATTTCTTGGGGTGTTAAGCCACTGTCTGCATTACTATCGAGCAGGTCTAGCGCTTTATCAACTTCTAAACTATGCCAAACGGCGGCACCTTCAGGCAGAGAATTAGCAGACATCGTATACGTCACAGGAAATGGTTACAAGATTCGATCATAATTTAATTTAGTGGTGGCTGGAAAACCATCTTCTAAAGTTACATTAAGGCGATCGCCCAGTTGGATGAGTGGATCTGTAATTCTTAACATTTGTAAATTTATTTTTTTGAGATACTGTATATCTCTCACGAAAGAGTTTTTCCGAACACATTATAACGATAATTAGGAGTAATAGAGCTTTGAAGCTTAGTTACAGAGCATCTGCCACAATTAATTTTAAGCTGCCATTGCTTTAATTTACATCTAGTCAATAGCTAAAATGCATGGCACGATTGCATTTTATTTTGAATTTTGCCCAAAGTTGAGCCAGTCGCTTGCGTATTTCCCCGCTAAAGTTAACTGGTGTGCCAGTAAGGTTTCCCGACCTAGCAAACTTTTCAAGGCAATTTTTGAATTTTGAATTGCTTAGGCGTGCTAAACCATTCAATAAATATGCTTAATATGAGTTTTGCACTCCCCACTTTGACCGTTAGCCAGATGTTTGGGCAAAAAACAATTCGACCGCTTACTGCTGCTACCCTGTGTGGCATTACTTTCATTAAAGACAGACTGATTGCCATTGACAGTATTAAAGGGCATCTACTAGAAATTGATCCTACCTCTGACAACAGCAAAATTCTAAATCCCCATCAAGTTAAAGAATTTACCGATGTCACTGGTCTAGCTGTGTGGGAAGATACCCTGTGGGTGAGCCGAGAAAATAGTGTTTACTTGTGCAAGCTCAATGCTTTGGGTCTGGAACATTTTGTGACATTACCTTATCCTGCTGACGGCGTTGCTGTTTGGGAAACAACAGTTTATGTCAGCTGCCAAAGGCTAGGCTACATTCTGATTTATGACCGGGAAACGCGAAAAGAGATTACCAGGTTTTATGCCCCAGGCGTTGGGATAGAGAATTTAGCTGTAACCCAGGAAATGCTGTGGATTTGCGATCGCACCGAACAATCAGTTTACGCGATGGATAGGGCCACAGGAGAACTTCAATTTAGTGTCCTGACACCATTTGAATGTCCCACAGGTATTGCAATTCATAAAAATGGCGGAACAGGCAAAGAAAGTATTTACGTCGCCTATGCCTCAGAGGAGCCTTATATTCGGGACAATCCAAATGCTGATCCTAGTCATGAGCTAACATTCCGCGATCGCACTTTTATTCACCCTCTGTATTATCATTACCAGCCAGATAAGCGCTACGCCCTTTCTAATGGCTATCTGATTGAAATGTCCTACGCTGAGGAAATTGCCCCCTTAGATGAGGTTTATTTACCTGAGGTAGAATGGCGCATCGCCCTACCATCCGAAACTGAGCGTCAAAAGGTGAAACACGTTGAACCCATTGGTATACCCTTTACCGAAGAAGTGATAGAAGGGCAGCGTGTAGCAGTCTTTAAATTTGATTCTCTTGCTCCAGGAGAACGGCATATATTTGGCTGGAAAGCACTTTTGGAAGTTCGCGGGATTAAGTATCGGATCACACCCAGAGATGTGGAAGATATACCTGAACTTTCCCCAGAATTACAAACACGCTACTTAGTAGATGACGACGATTTAGCAATGGATACTCCCATTGTTCGCCGTGCTGCTAGAGAAGCGATTGGTTCGGAAACCAATGTGCTGCGGAAAATGCACAGCATCCGCAACTACGTCTACGATCAGTTATCCTACGGTATTAAACCTTACATTGACACGCCAGATATAGTTTTAGAACGGGGCGTTGGTTCCTGTGGCGAATATGTCGGCGTTTTACTTGCCCTATCCCGTTTAAATGGCATCCCCTGCCGCACAGTAGGGAGGTACAAATGTCCTGCCCATAGTGACTTACTAGGAGTGCCGCTACAACCCGACTTTAATCATGTTTGGTTGGAATTCTACGTCCCGAATTTTGGCTGGTTGCCAATGGAATCAAATCCTGATGATGTGACTGAAGGTGGCCCTTATCCGACGCGCTTCTTTATGGGCTTATGCTGGTATCACATTGAAATTGGCAAAGGTATCACCTTTGAAACTGTGACAAGTCAAGGTGAGCGGCTAACCAAAGAAGATATCCCCATCGGTGATTTGGCGATAAATCATATCCGGTTCACAATTCTTAAAGAATTACCGCCTTTTTGAATTTCTTCGATTTATTTACCCAAATTATGCTTTTTAATTAGCTCCTGTTTCTCAGGATTATTGAGCCAGTCTTCTAGAGCCTCAGTGATATGATCGCTGAGGTTTTTATCTGCTTTTTAGGCTATGTTGATTTAGTGGTTTTTCCTATTCATCAACCATGAAGACAACATTTTAGATTCAGACTAAGGGTATGAATAATTGCAAATCTCTGAATGACTCCTCTGACAAACAATATACGCAGCAGCAAAACTTCTCGCTGGCTTTTATGCTGCGGATGATCAACGGTATATCTGACCCAATTTTTCTTAAAAACGACCAACATCAGTGGATACTACTTAACGATGCCTTTTGTAATTTCATCGGGTATAGCCGAGAAGAATTAATTGGTAAGTCTGACTATGATGTTTTTTCCAAAGCAGAAGCTGATGTGTTTTGGGAAAAAGATGAACTGGTTTTCACTACAGGGATAACTCATGAAAACGAGGAATTATTTACAGATTCAGATGGCGCAACACACTGTATCCTGACCAAAAAATATTTGTTTAAGGATGATTTAGGTAATCGTTTCTTAGTTGGGATTATTCGTGATTTAACAGAGCAAAAGCAGGTAGAAGCTGCCCTGCGCCGTAGTAATGCTGTGCTTAAACAAGCGGAAGCAGACCTACGACAGCAAACACAAGAACTAGAAACAACATTATCCAAACTACAAAATACCCAAACTCAGTTAATTAAAAGTGAAAAAATGTCCAGTTTGGGTCAACTAGTTGCAGGTGTGGCACATGAAATCAACAACCCAGTTAGCTTTATTTACGGCAACCTTTACCCGGCTGATGAATACACCAAAAATTTATTTTCACTCTTAGAACTCTACCAAAAACATTATCCCCAACCAGTCAAGGCAATTCACGAGTTTACAAATCTAATTGAACTAGACTTCTTAAGGTCAGACTTACCCAAATTATTCCAATCGATGATGATGGGAGCAGAGCGGATTCGAGAGATTGTGCTTTCCCTGCGGACTTTTTCACGCTTAGATCAAGCTGAAATCAAACGGGTTGATATCCATGAGGGAATTGATAGTACGATGATGATTATCCAAAGCCGCCTCAAGGCTACTGGCCAGCGCCCGAAAATTGAGGTAATCAAAGAATACGGCAACCTCCCCTTGGTTGAATGTTATGCTGGGCAGCTAAATCAAGTATTTATGAATATTTTAGTGAATGCGATCGATGCTTTAGAAGATTCATCGGTTACATCTCGGTGGACAACAAAAAAACAACTAAAAACGGATAATCCCCGAATCTATATTCGCACCCAGTTACTAACACAAAATCAAATCACAATTGGCATTGCCGACAACGGATTCGGAATACCAGAAGATACTAAAAAGCAACTATTTAATCCCTTTTTTACGACCAAGCCTGTTGGAAAAGGTACGGGTATGGGGCTGGCTATTAGTCACCAAAGTATCACAGAAAGACATGGCGGCTCTTTAGAATGTATTTCGCAACCAGGAGTTGGTGCTGAGTTTATCATTCGCATTCCCCTCATTCAACAACGTCAAATTTCTAACGCCTGATATTAACTCTTAAACTTGGCAGTGGATATGATTGAGGTTGCCTGAAATCGGCAAACTCACAGATTGAGTTAAATGGGCAAAAGCGGCAGTGAGAGCCAGGATTTGGAGGGAAAATTTTACTGAAATTACTACTTTCTTCGTGATATTTTTGCAAATCGTGCTGGTGCTTGTGGGCAATATTAGCTAACTCAAGTTTTAAGTATTCTAATTCACTATTATTGATGCTAATTAACTCAGACTTTTTACATATTTCTAAATTATAAAATGATGCAACAGCTTCCCGTCCAGGGTAAAGATAACGAGCAGCTAATAAGTAAACTAATGCCTGTCGTCGGTCAAAAGCCGATTTACCAGTTTTGAAATCTAAAATATGTAACGTGCTATCAGACTCAATGAAAACGCAGTCCATAGCCGCATATAAGCGAAAGCAATAATCTTCTTGTTCGACTACTATCGGTTTAGGAAAGCCTTCATCACCCGGAGTTAATTGGATAATACTTTTATCCAAAAGCAACGGCGCATCATGATATTTTTGCAAAATTTGCAGTACGCGTTGCTGGACTAGAACGCTTGAGTTACCTAATTTAAGTAGCTGTGCAACTCTTTCTACACCATCTGATTGCTTCAACAGATAACTATGATGATGAAACTCATAAATGCCTTTTTGGGCGAGTATGCCAATCCGCTGGGGTGCGGTGGCTTGCCCTAAAAGCGCTTTGACTTTTGGCTCGTGTTGCCGCGCTTTGATAAACCCCCGTCTCATCTGGCAATGCCAGCGTTCTTGCCCAGTCGCTGGGGCAACTAGAGACCAAAGGTGATAACTGGCAAAAGGTCGATCGGGGGTTGACATTGCTCAGAAACAGTGAGAGAAAATACGGTGGGGAGAAGTTTAAGCTAAGGCTTGCTTAGAAAAGAACTTCGGATAATACTTGCTGCTACACACGCTTTGCGGGAAGCTTTTATAGTACTGATAATGTCCAGGAGCAAGTGGCAAAAATGTCCAGCAAGATAAAGTTTGGTACTGATGGATGGCGAGGGATTATTGCCGATGACTTTACTTTTCCTAATGTGCGGAAAGTAACAAGGGCGATCGCCACTTATTTAAATACAGCCTACACAAAAGATAGACCAGTACTTATTGCCTACGATACTCGCTTTTTAGCTGACCAGTTTGCCCAAACAGCGGCCCAAGTATTAGCAGACTTAGGTTGGACTGTGAAAATTACTGATCGGGATTGCCCCACACCAGTAATTGCCTATAACGCCCGTCATCTAAAATCGGCAGGGGCGTTAATGTTTACTGCTAGTCATAATCCAGCACGCTACTGTGGAATTAAATATATACCCGATTATGCTGGGCCTGCCACTCCAGAGATTACTGATACTATTGTGGCAAATATAGAAAGTGCATCGGATGAGTTACCTGGGAGTAACCCATCAGGTTCAATTTCAATTTTCGATCCGAAACTAGATTACCTACAATTTATCTACACTCTACTTGATATAGAAAAAATCAGAAGCGCTAATTTAAAGGTAAAGTACGATGCTTTGTATTCTACCTCTCGCGGCTATTTAGATGAAGTTTTGCTTCATTGTGGAGTTCAGTTAGAAAGTTTCCACGATTGGAGGGATGTTTTATTTGGGGGTGGAATGCCAGAACCCAAAGGAGAACAATTAGTTGAGTTAGTGGAAGCAGTAGTTCGCGATCGCGCTGATTTGGGTTTGGCGACGGATGGAGATAGCGATCGCTTTGGTATCGTCGATGAACAAGGAAACGTCCTGACTCCAAATACTGTGCTGTTAGTTCTAGCACGTCATTTAATCAAAAATAAAGGTAAAACTGGCGCGATAGTCCGCACTGTGGCGACAACCCACCTACTAGATAATTTCGCTGCTAAAAATGGACTGCAAATTTACGAAACACCAGTTGGTTTTAAATACATCGGCGAAAAAATGCGGGAAACTGCCGTCTTAATTGGTGGAGAAGAATCAGGTGGTTTGAGTATTATCGGGCATATCCCTGAAAAAGACGGGGTATTAGCCGATATGCTGGTGGCAGAAGCGATCGCTTATGAAGGCAAACCTCTGAGTCAACTTGTCAAAGAAGCGATCGCCGAAGCCGATGGGCCACTTTACAACAACCGTCTAGACTTGCACCTCACAGAGGCGCACAAAATCGCCGTCATCGACTCCTTTACTAGAAATCCACCTACAGAGGTAGCAGGAATTAAAGTCAAGGAAGTGGGGCGTAAAGACGGTATTAAGCTGTATTTAGAAGAAGGTAGCTGGGTTTTATTGCGTCCTTCCGGTACAGAACCACTGGTGCGTGTCTATCTAGAAACCAACACTCCCGAAAAACTCGCTCAAATCGCCCAAGAGTTAGAGAGTGTTATTGCTAAATTAGAAGCATAAGAATTAAAAGTTAGGAGTTATGAGTTATGAGTTAGGAGTTAAGAGTTAAGAGCTAAGAGTTGTAAATTAACAATTCTTAACTTCTGTTAACAGTTATGAGTGATGAGTTCTAAATTAATAACTTCTAACTCCTAACTCCCCACTTCTAATTCCTCACTTCAATGAAACTATGAAAATTGCTCCTTTTTTGACATCTCTAGTTTTAGCGGTTTGGGTAATAGCGATCGCAATTATTTCAGTCCAAAATGCCACACCCGTATCGTTAAAATTCTTAACATTCCAATCAATTCAGATACCAATGGGTTTAGTGTTGGCTTTTAGTGCCTGTGTAGGGTTAATTGGCATGGCACTGCTGCAACCTCTGTGGGGACTTGCTGGTATTGGGCAGGGTAATTCTCGATTAGAAGACGATGCCGAGTTTTTTGTTGATGATGAAGATTTTTGAGGTTTGATAGCTATGCACTACCAAAACATTATTACAATCGAACCAGGAAAACGAGGCGGTAAGCCTTGTATTCGAGGAATGCGAATTACTGTATACGATGTTTTATCATATCTTGCCTCTGGCATGACCTACGAGGAAATGCTTGATGACTTTCCTTATTTAACACAAGAGGATATTCTGGCTTGCCTAAGCTATGCGGCTGATCGAGAACGGCAAATGCTGACAATGCAAGCATGAAGTTATTGTTTGACCATAATTTATCACCTCGGTTAGTTGATCGACTGGCTAAAATGTACCCAAACTCTCAGCATCTTTTTCTTATAGGCTTAGATCAAGCAGATGATCTAACTGTTTGGGAGTATGCCCGACAAAATGAATTTACTGTTGTAACGAGAGATGCTGATTTTAATGAGTTGAGCAAATTGCTGAGGATTTCCTCCGAAAGTGATTTGGATTCGTTATGGCAATTGTTCAACCAGACAGATTGAAGAGATTTTGCGATCGCCCGTAGAGGATATCCAAGCTTTTGACAAAAATCCAGATTTGGGAGTTTTGACACTGTATTAGATTTGTAAATTATGAAAGCTGAGTATGATTTTAGCCAAGGCAAGCGGGGAGCGATTGAACCAACACCAACAGGCAAAACTCGAATTACAATTCGCCTAGATGATGAAGTAAGCTGTTGGACATTTAACTTGCATATTACCTAGAAGTAAAACTATTGTGGGGTGGGCATCTTGCCCGCCCTGGTTATGCAAATTAAAAGTACATTAGCTTACTAGCATGGTTTCGTGACCAAGTTCACGCAGCAGGTGGGGGAAATTACCAAACTTTGATTAACGATGCCTTGCATGAGTAAATTCAGCAGCGCCGTGAACCTTTAGAAGAAACATTACGGCGAGTATTGCGAGAAGAACTTGAGCGAATCGGAAAATGAGAATATTTTGCCTTGCCTAAGATCGATAAAGGCTATGAGCGCAACTTATAAAGCAGATTTTAATTTGTGGATTGAACAGACTACCCAACAATTGCGATCGCATCGCTGGCATGAAGTTGATGTAGAACATCTGATTGAAGAGGTTGAAGGCTTGGGCAAAAGTGAACGACGGGCTATTGCTAGTCAACTAACTCGCCTACTGCTGCATCTGATCAAGTGGCAATATCAACCTCAGCGTCGCTCAGATAGTTGGCTAGATTCGATTACTGATTCTCGTACCCAAATTGAGTTAGCCATCCTCGATAGTCCTAGTCTCAAGAGCTATCCTACAGAGCAACTTGAGGAAAGTTATCAAAGGGCGCGTCGCCAAGCAGCCAAGCAAACGGGGATGTTAATTTCTGTGTTTCCAGAAAAGTTTCTATATTCTTTAGAGTTAGTGTTGGATGAAGACTGGCTACCGGAAGCAAGCGATATTTGATAACTATGAAGCGCGTAACGTAGCCACTTAATATATATTGGTTAGTCTGGCAAAAGTCGCTTTTACTTCTTCATCACTGGCAAAGTCTCCAGCATCCGCTTCAGAAACCCCGTTTTGAATCTCCTCAATTTGCGACTGATACATCTCTGATAAGCGGCTACTGCCTCATTCAGTACGTAACTGCGATCGCGATTCATTCAGGGTGCTGTCGCATCTAGTGCAGCTTTCTGATCGGTATCTATCCGAAATGTAATATTTTCTTTGCTCATCGTTTTGTAGAAGTTGTATTGCAATATATTATCGCTATTTTCTCAGAGCGCATGTAGCTTGGAAGCCTCACACTACATAAAAAAAGCCTGCCAACGCAAGCTTTTTTAAAAAATTTTAGGAGAGCGATCGCGCTGTTATAAAATTAAAATTTCCATTCGTGATCTGGATCATCTAGGGCGGCGCGAACAGAAGCTAAATTTGCAAGTTCTTTGAATGGGCAGGATTTAGCTATTTCTGTGATTGAGTTTAAGGTAAGGGCTAGTTGATCATTATTGCCGGATGCCATCGCATTATCAACGACAGCAAACAAAGCGCGAAAGTTTTCTGCACGTTCATCAAAAGAGCGATCTAGATACGCCATTAGCAACTCTCGCTGGGCGTTAATCTTGGTGATTTTTTCTTTTTCCCAAGCCTCAATCTCTCGTCTCTTTGTCTGTTCTTGTTCGGCAATTATTTTATATTCAGTATAGGCTGAAGCAACTGCATCAACACATTGTGTTTTTTCCAAAGCTGCTATCTCACGCCTTTTAGTCCGTTCTTGCTCTCCAATTTGCTTGTAAGTAGAAACAATGCTTACTAACGATTTTGTGGCGTTAACCGCAGTACATATTGTACCGATACTTGCTAAAACCATTGCTAAATACCTCCCAGAGTTTTGTATTGAGCTTGGATGGTTAAAGTAGCAGGGTTTAACAGTCCTTCATTATCTAAAATAGGAATTTTCATAATTTCTGCAAGTGCTTTAATTAAAAGTGCTACCTCTTGAAATTTGCTAGCATCGCGATCGCGATTAAAAGGTTGGGCTTCAAGCTCTTGAAGTGCGGATTTAGCACGGTTGTTTAAATTACACATTAAATTAGCCAGTTCCACTGTTCGCCGTTTAACCTGTAATAGAAAATCTTGAGCTGCTTCAATATTGGCAATCTCTACGTTGACATTAGCCTCATACTCTCGTGCTTTAGTCAAAGCTTCCTCACCCTTACCAGCAAGTTGAAAACCCCCAACCATCAACGCCGGCCCGAGTGTAATACCTCCCAATACAGCACCACCAACCGCCATACTACTACCACCTAACCAAGCTATAGTTGCATTCCTAGCCGCTGCACCACCAAGTTGTGAGACAGCAACTTCAGTAGTCCACAATCCAAAGAATTTGGAAACTTGAGCTGTACCTATACTCCTTGCTAAGGTAATTGCGCCATAACCTGCTGTTGAAGCTGCAACGGCTGCTGAAACACCACCTTTCAACCACTGTTCAGCTTTGATAACTTCTGTTTTGTACTCCTGAATTTGCTGAGTGGAGATGTTTAATCCAGTTAGAATATCCAGATTATTTTGGGAAGCTCGCTGACCAATTCTCTTAATAAAGGCTATAAAGTTTGAAATTGTACCCTGTTTGATACGAAGCTGCATTTGGCCATAAACTTCTGCTGACTGGTTGGTAATTTCCCAGGCTGCTTTTAAGTTTTGCAAGCTACTTTCGTGTTTTTGTTGAGCCTGTTCACCAATTTCCTTGGCCTGGTTGATATTGCCAATGCCTTTAGCACCCTTGACTGCTCCGAAGGCTCCACTAGCTAAAGCAGCAGCACCTAAAATCAATGGAATCATGAAATACTCCTGATGTGATTAGTATTTGGTTAGTACTTGTCTACGGGTTAAATATCAAAATAAAGCATTACCTTATACTTATGTTTCCCAGAGATACCAATTAACTAACATTCAGAAGGTATAAATTTGAGACTGCGATGGATGCAGTTGTCAATCCTTTTCGTGTTGAGTGCGATCGCTCATCACAGGTAAAGCGATGTCTACGACGGGCTGCGTCGCAAGTAGTCGCTGCAAATTGTGATAATTCTGCGATCGCGCTGTTATTCTCAACGAAAACCTCAGTACAGTGAAAAGGCGATAAAATATTAGTCGCAGTCTTGTGGAGATGATTGGCAATGAAAATTAAAGCAGTTATCTGGCAAGAAGACGGTGTGTGGTGTGCCTCTGTACCAGCCCTACCAGGATGTCACACTTGGGGAGACAGCTACGAACATCTATTAGAGATGCTGCAAGATGCAATTCAAGGTTGGTTGGAAGTTGGACTTACCGAAGAAGATTTGGATTAAAAGCGATCGCTTATCACTGTAGATTGATTCTAGACTACTTGTGTGTAGACGCTTTCTAGCACCTTGCCGTAGGCATCACAACTGTTAGGATGAAGGACAGGAGGATTAATTATGTCCAATAAAGCCCAAGAAATATATAGCCAAGTTGTTTGTAACTTATCACCGACTGAACAGCTGCGCTTGGCAACCCTGATTCTGAATGAACTAGTCCAGCAAAACTTGTCCATCATCGACCAAAGTGATACTTGGACTGAGCAAGATCAGCTTGATTTAGCATCCTTCTCCTTACAGTACGCAGTCTCAATTTTCCCTGAAAGTGAGGAGACAGCTTAGTGACATTCAATCCCGGTGATGTAGTCACAGTTAATTTTCCTGGTGTTACTGGTATTAAGCGTCGTCCTGCTGTAGTTCTGTCATCCGCCAGTTATCACGCAACGCGTCCCGATGTGATCATCGGACTGATCACTACTCAGACAACTGCCCTTGGAATTACTGACTATGCACTTCACGATTGGGCAGCAGCAGGATTGCGAGTTGCGTCTATTTTCAGAAGTTTCATAGTCACCCTACCACCCTCTGCTAATTTGGTTTTGATTGGTCAGTTGTCAGAACTTGATTGGAAAGGTGTTCGTGCGTGTGTCAAAATAGCTCTAGCTGAGTTAGATGCTTCTAAAACATCACTGGATACATCATCTGCCTCATAGCAATTTATGTATTTTTGGCAACTACAGTCCCTGTGCGATCGCAGTTATCGCAGACTAACCCAAAAGCAGCTAAGTTGGGCAGCTTTGGGTTAGTTTTGCTTGCAGATAATCAATGAAATCCAAAATTTCTGTATCAGTGAGTTGTAGACGCGTAGGCGTAGCCCGTCGTAGACATCGCTTGCCATATTTTTGCTGCAAATACTCCCTTCCCTGCTCTGGAGTCCAATTTAATTGGGCTAAATATGTGTCACTTTGAGCTATCAAAACTGCATGAATTTCTGATGCCGTTATATTAGCAGATATTTGGATTTTCTCTTGATTTAAATTTTGAATTCTATTAATTTTTAAACTAACTTTTTGCCCTAAAACTTGCAAATCAATTTCATTATGTCCATCCCAACTAACATCTATAGAACGATAACTTACCGGATTATAAATTGTACAAAATACAATTTTTTTCTCTCCAGGACTGACTGCGATCGTCAGTGGATGATGCAATTGTTCAGTAGTCAGGGCATCAAGTGAAAGCAACAAACTTTTAGAAAAATAAGATTCACTTCCTGAGCGAATAACATAAGGTTTGTCTGCCAGAATATGTAAATCAGTTTTTTCTGTTTCTCCATGTGAAGTTTCCACTTTTTTATTAACTTCTATCCCTGTTATCACCCCAGTCAAGGCTCTCTGATAAATTGCGATTTGTCTTGTATCATCGGATAGCATATACCAGCAGTGATCCGATTCTTTGCTGACAAAAACATATTGAGGTTTTGGGACTGCTCCAAATCCTAATTTAACTTCCATATTTTTGATGCAGGTTTTGGTAAATATATTTATTGAGCAACCAGCCTTTGCGATTTGTACCATCAAGCTATGAGTTACTTAATAGATATAATTCCCTAACCAGCAAGTTAATTAACATTAAGGCAGCAAAAATTCCGAAATTTGGTGAATCTATGAGAAACTTTCTGGATCGACACCAAGCGCCTTCAACCTTTCCGCTAACATTTTCACCTGTTGTTCTGCTTCCACACGTCGCTGTTCTTCAAAAGCTGTGCGTTCTTCCGCTTCCCTAATGCGTTCTTCTGGTGTCAGCAATTTTTGCCCTTCTTCGTCATACCAATACAACCACTCCCGCACGATACCTTGATAAATTCCCCGTTCTCCCCCAATTCCTAAACCAATCTCTGGTAGCCAAACGGGATTTCCTGACATTAAAATATATTCCCCATCAACTAGGTGATACACCTCCAAAGGTGGATTTTTACGACGAAGGGGACTATATACAACGTAGTACAAAATTCCTAATTCTTTGGCATAGAGTTCTTTTTTGGTGCTATATTCTTCCCGATATATTTGGGAAACAACTTCTAGCGCTAAGATTGGCTGCTTCTTTTCTTCCCACAGCACATAACTTAGGCGCAAGTCCTCATCAATGAAGCGTTTAACTCCTAAGCTGAGAAACCCATCAGGGACAATAGCTGGTTTGTTGGGGTCAAAATAAATACCCATATCAACACCAAAGAACCAATCCCAGCGATCGCACCAAACCAAAGCCAGTGTCGTTTTCAGCAAGCCGGGAATTAAATTTTGGAGTTCATTATCCACAGCAGTATCATCTGAGTCGGGTAATTCTTCGGAAGATGGCAAACAATGCAACGGATTGTAGTTTAACATGAGCGGTTTTCCTAAATCTGATTCTAGATAGATTGTACGTAATCTATTGATGTGCGATCGCAGCGCAACAATAAAGAACCATTTTTAGTGACGCCGAATAGCCCGTCGTAGACATCGCCTGTGAATTTTTCCTCAGTATTCACAGACTCTATCTAAGGAAACTCCAATAAATAAATTATCCAATCTTGTGGGGTGGGCGTCTCGCCCGCCATATAAACTGGGCGCTCATGTTGCCCACCCCACAATAAATAATTTAATATTTTTTTGTTTTGCTAATGTCAGCACAGTTTTAACGCATGATTTATTAATGCTATCGTTGAGCAAAGCAAAACTCAATGTTAGGATTTTTTCAAAATTATTATCTGAATTAATTCATGACAAATGTTAATGACCGCGCTGATTTTGATAGCCCTTGGAAAGAAATTATCGAAGCTTATTTTCCCCAAGCAATGCATTTCTTTTTTCCAGAAACTTCTGCATTAATTGATTGGGAACGTCCCTACGAATTTTTAGATAAAGAATTTCAATCAACTTGCTCGTGAAGCTGAACAGGGTAAGAGATATGCCGATCAATTAGTCAAAGTTTGGCAAACCCAAGGGGAAGAACTTTGGTTATTAATTCATGTTGAAATTCAGGCACAAAAAGAAGATAACTTTAGCAAGCGGATGTTTACCTATAATTTTCGCATATTTGACCGCTTTGATCGACCAGCAATAAGCCTTGCAATTCTCTGCGATCCAAACCGCGAATGGCGACCAAGTATTTACAGTTACAATTATCCCAATACTCGCTTAACTTTTGAATTTGGCAGTATTAAACTTTTAGATTACGAAAATCGATTTTACGAGTTAGAAAATAGCGATAATCCATTTGCAACCGTCGTCATGGCGCATTTGAAAACGCAGCAGACGCGTTCATCACCCGAACAACGCAAAATATGGAAATTTAGCTTAATTCGCAGGTTATATGATTTGGGCTTAGAAGAACAGGATATTCGCAACCTCTATCGATTTATCGATTGGGTTATGATATTACCAAAAGCATTAGAAAATCAGTTTTGGGAAGAGTTTAAACAATTTGAGCAGGAGCGGACTATGAGATATGTAACTACAGGTGAGCGCATCGGCTACGAGCGCGGAAAACAAGAAGGGGAGCAAAAAGGTGAACAACGGCTTATTTTAAGGTTACTACAAAGACGAGTAGGAGAATTATCACCAGAATTGCAAGAGCGTATCCAATCTCTTTCTTTAAATCAATTAGAAACCCTTGGCGAAGCTTTGTTAGATTTTACTGCTATGGAAGATTTACTTCACTGGTTGCAAACAAATCTATTAGCTTAATAATCTATTTTTAGAATAATTGTAAAAAATACATTTACTCACTTACCCCATACAGGTTTTTTACTTTACTCAATTAAAACGTTTCAAGTGAGTAACAAAAAGGGCAGGTAGAAAACCCGCCCTCAAAGCAATAAATATTTAAACTCAACTAAACTAGCGATCGCTACTTAATTACCAATTTGAGGCGCACTCAAAGAAACCTTTAGTGCATCGTCTTTTTGCAGTGCTAATGTTGGCACAGAATCACGCAATCTTGCTGTCAATTGTACAGTTGTAGCGTCATACATTTGAGTCAGCAATTTTGGATAGAAACCAATACCAATAATTGGAATTAACAAACAAGCAATGATAAATACTTCACGGGGTTCAGCATCTATTAAAGCTTGGTGAGAAACTAATTCCTTGTTCTCTTCACCGTAGAAAATTTCTCGCAACATCGACAGCAGATAAATTGGAGTTAAAATTACTCCCACTGCCATCAAGAATACCATAATGACTTTGAAGGTAGAGCTATAAGCATCGCTAGTAGCAAACCCAACAAATACCATTAATTCTGCCACGAAACCGCTCATCCCTGGCAGCGCCAAAGAAGCCATCGAACAGGTGGTGAACATGGCGAAAATCTTCGGCATTCTTTTCGCAACACCGCCCATTTCATCCAACATCAGGGTGTGTGTGCGATCGTAAGTTGCGCCAACTAAAAAGAACAAACTCGCCCCAATTAATCCGTGGGAAACCATTTGCAACACTGCCCCACTCAATCCCAAATCGGTGAAGGAGGCAATCCCAATCATCACAAAGCCCATGTGGGAAATTGAGGAGTAGGCAATTTTTCGCTTCAGGTTGCGCTGGGCAAAGGATGTCAAGGCAGCGTAGATGATATTAACTACCCCCAAAACCACCAACACTGGTGCAAAATAAGCGTGGGCATCGGGGAGCATTTGGGCATTCATCCTAATTAAGGCGTAACCGCCCATTTTCAAGAGAATACCTGCCAATAACATGTGTACGGGCGCTGTAGCTTCACCGTGGGCATCAGGTAGCCAGGTGTGCAAGGGAATAATCGGCAACTTGACGGCGTAGGCAATCAGGAAGCCAGCATAGGCGGCAAGTTGGAAATTGAGGGCAAAGTCTTTTAAGGCGAGCGATCGCATATCGAATGTCACCGTATCGCCGTAAAATCCCATTGTCAGGGCAGACAGCAAAATAAACAGCGAACCCCCGGCGGTGTATAAAATAAATTTGGTCGCTGCATATTGCCGCCTTTTGCCTCCCCAAATCGACAGCAGAAAGTATATCGGTACTAGTTCCAGTTCCCACACCAGGAAAAATAACAGCATATCCTGGACGGCGAACACGGCAATCTGACCGCCATACATCGCCAAAATCAAGAAGTAAAATAGCTTCGGCTTGAAGGTAACAGGCCAAGCTGCTAAAATCGCCAGCGTGGTAATGAATCCAGTCAAAATAATTAGGGGCATGGATAAGCCATCTGCCCCTACTGACCAATTCAAATCTAGTTGGGGTACCCAGGGGTAACTTTCCACCAACTGCAAATCTGGATTGGAGAAATCATACCCAGTATAAAAAGCATAAACAATTAGTGCAAAATCTATCAGCCCTACGATGAGGGAGTACCAGCGCACTGTTTTGCCTTCTTTATCCGGGATGATGGGAATCAGTAGTGAGGCGGCTATCGGCAACAGAATAATCGTCGTCAGCCACGGAAAATTAGCTGTATTCATCACAATTCGTCTGCTATCAAAATCATGTTTGGCAAAAAGTCACTAGTTATTAAGTAACAGCTTTTTGAGGATTTCGTCTTACTCGTTAGGTTGATTTAATTAAATTGGCAATCCCCGATTTTTTCTCTTGGGAGTCTTTTTTGACAGTTGGGGGTGCGGAATGTGCGTTGTGATACTTCCAGTCAAGTCAAAAATTTGCCTTAAAAAAGCCGATAAAATTATAGTTTAGGGGTGCGATGTCTACGACAAGCCGCTCCGCGTCTACGCGTAGTCAAACCTATTGCAATACTGTTCGGTTAAGGTAAGAGACGCGATGAATCGCTCTACAATAATCATTTTTTCGTAGAGACGGCGATTTATCGCGTCTTTACGCTCTAGAATTTGCATAAAAAAACCTTAACCGAACCGTATTGAAACCTATTGCTAAAGCAAAAACGCCAATAAGAACACTAAGCTGCATATCTAATAATCTCCAATTCTGCTCCATTATTAATTGCTGACTCTGCTTTTTGTAAAACCTGTTCGGTAACTGCATCACTTAAATAATATTCACCGCAATTATCACAAATTTCTGCTGGAACTTTTTTTAATACAATAATACATTCGTCTCTTTCTAATGTCACAGTTACTAAACCTGGTTTAGTTTCTCCATGTTGACAAATTACACATTTCATCATCTTTGTTTCCTAGTTTTAAAATCATCTAACCAAATATTAGTATCAGGAATATAAGCTGTTACTACATATCCTGTATCTGTAGCTTCATCGTAGGAAAATACAACATGAATCGGTTTACCTTCTATAAAATCCAATATTAGATAACTGGGGTAGGGTGTATCATCAGGATTTTCTTCTATCACTTCTCCATAAGAAATCGCAGTTTTCTACTTCTTTTTGACTGATGCGGCGATAAAACATTTGTTGGATAGCATGACGGGAGAAAACTAGATTTTGACAATACATCAATTATTTTTTTTAATTATACGGGTTTACCGACTTGAGTTAATTCTAAACAATCTCAGACATTGAATTACTGAACTATCAGCCAAAAAAAAGAGTCTAAATTAGACTCTTTAAATTAAAAAACTTAGAGGCGGACGATCGCCCACCCCAATTAAAATCAGGTAACACCAAAGACAATCACTAAGCCCAAAACTGCCCCAAACACAATTAAGGCATAGAATTGAGCGCGACCGTTTTCTAGGTACTTCAGACCTTCACCACTGACAAGGGTGAAAAAGCCTGTGAGGTTAACAGCACCATCGACAACGCGGAAGTCAACTTCCATAACTTGTCTAGCTAGGCGACGCAAGCCGAGGACAAAAACCCGATGGTAAATGTCATCAAAGTACCACTTGTTAAGGGATAACTCGTAAAGTGGTTTGATTTGAGCAGCGATCGCAGCCGGGTCAATTTTCCGGCGCAAATACATCAGCGAAGCCAGGGTAATCGCAATCAAAGAAATTCCGACTGAAGCACCCGCCATGATGTAGAATTCCGTCGGATTGAACTCGGCAGCCTTTTCTATAACTTCGGAGAGGGTTTCACTAGGAGGAAAGATAAACTCTTCAAAATAATTGGCGTAGGGAGTTCCCACCAAACCAATCAAAATCGAAGGCACAGCCAACAGTGCCAACGGCAGCGTCATTGTCCACGGCGATTCGTGGGGGGAGTCGCTGTGATGCCCGTGGGAGTCATGGGAGTCATGCTGCTCACTAGTTGCCGCCAATTCTCCTTTCTTCATCGCCCCAGGCCCAAAATTCGGGGCTGGTTCTGCTGACTCTAATTCCAGGACAATTGTCGCCGCAGCACTCTTGAGTTTTTGTTTGATTTTCTCGTCATTACCCCGGAATTTGCCTTCAAATGTCATGAAATACATTCTAAACATATAGAAAGCAGTAATCCCGGCAGTTAACCAGCCAATCAACCAGAGGAATGGGTTAGCCTCAAAAGCTTTCCCCAGAATTTCATCTTTTGACCAGAAACCAGCAAAGGGGGGAATACCAGAAATTGCCAAGCAACCAATCAAAAAGGTAATTGAGGTGACGGGCATATACTTTCGCAATCCACCCATCAAGCGCATATCTTGCGCTAAGGCAGGGTCGTGTCCAACGACACCTTCCATACCGTGAATTACTGAACCTGAACCCAAGAACAGCATCGCCTTGAAATAGGCGTGAGTCATCAAGTGGAATAGTCCAGCACTGTAGGAACCTATTCCCATTGCCATCACCATGTAACCAAGTTGGGAAATGGTGGAGTAAGCCAAGCCTTTTTTGATGTCGTTTTGGGTAATAGCAATGCTTGCCCCCAAAAACGCCGTAAACGCCCCAGTAAAAGCAATGACATTCATTGCGACTGGAACATCTTCAAATACTGGGTACATCCGGGCAATTAGGAAAACACCCGCCGCCACCATTGTTGCCGCGTGAATCAAGGCAGAAATGGGGGTGGGGCCTTCCATTGCATCTGGTAGCCAGACGTGGAGGGGGAATTGGGCTGATTTTGCTACTGGGCCTAAGAAAACTAAAATCGCCAACAGGACAGCGAGAAAATTGCTGATAGAACCTGATTCGACGAGTTGGGCGAGGCGATCGCCCATGATATTAAAATCAAAGCTTCCTGTTGCCCAGTACAGCCCCAAAATGCCCAGCAGCAAACCAAAGTCGCCCACGCGGTTGGTCACAAACGCTTTTTGAGCGGCATCTGCTGCTGACTTGCGATCGTACCAAAAGCCGACCAGCAAGTAAGAACACATCCCGACCAGTTCCCAGAATATATAAATCTGTACTAGGTTGGGGCTGATCACCAGACCTAACATTGAAGAGCCAAACAAACTGAGATAGGCGTAAAACCTCACGTAACCGGGATCGTGAGCCATGTAGCCATCGGTGTAAACCATGACTAACAACGCTACCGTTGTGACAATCACCAGCATTAAGGCTGTCAGGTGGTCAATAGTGTAGCCCATGCTCAGGTGAAAATTACCTGCCGCCGCCCACTCAAAGGTGCGAATATAAGGCGCGTGTCCTTGAATTTGACTCCAGAGCAACGCAATCGACAGCCCCATAGCTGCTGCCATCATGGAGATAATCACCACAGCGTTAAGCTGGCGGAGGCGGTTTGTCACCTGATTCAACGAGATTAACCCTAGACCGACCAGCATTGCCCCAAGAAGAGGGAACACCGGAATCAGCCAGGCATACTGATAGATTACTTCCATCACTGACGCCTACTTTTTGAATTCTTGATTAGCGTGTCGAAACTGTTAATAATTGTGACACACACCCTTTAGGATAAAATAACCCACCCAAGACTGATTGGGTGGGGTGTTAAGCATGGTTTTAGATTTGCCGAGAATAGCTCTGAGTGCCCAGTGCTGAGTTTTGAGTTTAATTATTACTCAGGACTGGGTATTCTCTTCAGGCTGACCGATACTCTAAGTCTACTGTTTTTGAACTCTTGTAAATTTTCGGGCAACTGCTGTAGCTAGCTTTAATCTCTTCTAAAGCTAGACGTAAATCTTCTCTACCGCGAAAGCATTCCAAGCGATGGCGAATAGTGCCATTTTCAATCAATAGTAAAGTGGGTAGTGATTTTAGCCTATAAGTAGTTGACAATTTAAAATTTTGATCGGCGTTAACCCCAACTAATTTAATTTCTTCCCCATATTGGGCTTGAAATTGCAATAACAGTGGGTGGATAATCCGACACAAGCCACACCAAGGTGCTTCAAAATTAACTAAAACAGGAATAGGTGATTCTAAAACTTCTTGAGTAAATGTGCGCTCACTAACCGACAACACCATGACGCCTCTTGGATTATAAGGTTTTTATATCAAACTACCTATCAGCATTGAAGTGAAGGATTGGTAAGTCAGTAACTGCCGATAGATGCTTTCAGGAAGCAAATCTCAGGACACAGAATAATTAGGCAAAAATTAAGCGCGTTGATGTGTCTCTGACAAAAAAGCCACCGTGGAATTCGCGCTGGCTTTTTTGGATGTTAAGCTCCTGATTGCCGTGGCCACCTGGGCATTTGACTGAATCTGCCATTTTCTCCCAAGGAAAGGCAACTGACCAACAACTACCAATTTAAAATCTTAACTCGACTCAGACCACCCCCATCTGTAGATGTTTGAACTTATCCTACATTGATTTAAGGCAATTGATAAGCTGAAATCCTCATCTATTTTGGATTTTATGTTGACACTGGGGATCGTCTAAATTTCCCATGTTATCTTACTAGTTGCTTCCAGCAACAGAGGGTGCGACAACCAAAGCAAAGCTATGAAAATGACAACTCCTAAATAGGAAGGGCGAATAAATTCCTGCCATTTGATAGATTGACGTCCATCGATAATTGCTTTACAGGGAATAATTGAAGTCCGTTGTTTGGCAATTTCAAAGGCTTCCCCATAGCGATCGCTTAGACGGCGATCGCCGTGCCAAACTCCAAACAAATGATGTAACACCAATCCAATGGAAGTCACAAGTGTAAAGGTAGTACCCAGCCACAGAGTATGGGCAACACACCAAATTATTTGTCCTACCATCTGGGGATGACGGGTAATCCGAATAATTCCTGTTTCGTAGAGATGAACTTGGGGCTTTTGAATGGCAGCAATTTCTAGTAGATTGAAGGTAGCAGGATATAAAAATAAAAACGAGATAGCTGATAACAGCCAAACAAATTCTCGCACTCCTGGCACTCCTTGTACCTGCCAAAGTTGCAAACCATCATATCGATGCCCAAAAAAGTAAATAATTAATATGGCAGCCAAAGGTAGGCTAACTAATGCAAAGAGAACGCGATAAAGCCTTGGGCCAATATATTTTTCTGCCCAAGGACGCAAAGCAGCGCCTCCACTGTGAGCGATCGCAAATACTATTTGTAACCCCAGTATGACAAAATGACTAGGTGTCAACCAAGAAATCAGCAGCATATATACGGGTGAAGTAATTTAAAGAAAATTGAACTCAGTACAACCAATACCACAAAGTATTCAAAAGGGGACTTTAGTCAAGATGTTGTGCTACTGTCTTTTTCGTGTCAAGCCTTCAAGTTTAATATGCAACAAATCATGCCCAGCTGATTGCTGCCAAACCTGATTTTTTGTGTGCATCTGCTCCTTTTAAAGTTTGTGGATTGAGCCTTATGTCTGACCTTCCTTTCACTTTAGATCAGTTACGTATTTTAAAAGCGATCGCACAAGAAGGAAGCTTCAAGCGCGCCGCTGATAGTCTTTACGTTTCCCAGCCTGCCGTCAGCTTGCAAGTGCAAAATCTCGAACGGCAGCTAGATGTCCCCCTATTCGATCGGGGAGGGCGACGCGCCCAATTAACTGAAGCAGGGCATCTACTCCTAAGTTACGGTGAGAAAATCCTCAGTCTGTGTCAGGAAACCTGCCGCGCCATCGAGGATTTACAAAATCTCCAAGGCGGTACTTTAATTGTCGGTGCTTCTCAAACCACCGGCACTTATCTTTTGCCCAGGATGATCGGTATGTTCCGACAAAAATATCCAGATGTGGCAGTGCAATTACACGTCCACTCTACCCGGCGGACTGCTTGGAGTGTCGCTAACGGACAAGTTGATTTGGCAATTATCGGCGGTGAAATTCCCGGTGAACTATCAGAATCCTTGGAAGTTGTTGCTTACGCTGAAGATGAACTAGCGCTAATTTTACCTGTTTTTCATCCCTTTAGTAAACTGGAAAAAATCCAAAAAGAAGACCTATACAAATTACAATTCATTGCCCTAGATTCCCAATCAACTATCCGCAAAGTAATTGACCAAGTTCTATCACGCTATGAAATTGATACCAGACGTTTTAAGGTTGAAATGGAATTAAATTCCATTGAAGCAATTAAAAATGCTGTGCAATCTGGTTTGGGGGCTGCCTTTGTTTCAACTAGCGCGATCGCTAAAGAGTTACAAATGGGTGTTCTGCACCGTACCCCCATTGAAGGCGTTGTCGTCAAACGGACACTATGGCTGATTTTTAATCCTAATCGCTATAGATCCAAGGCGGCAGAAGCTTTTAGTCGGGAAATTTTGCCCCAGTTTGCTAATCCTGGATGGAGTCAAGATGTGTTAACATTGGCACAAAAAAACATACTGATAACTACATTGGATATAGCGACGTCCACCTATTCCGCCGAAGACTAAAATCTGGTCATTAGTCCTACCCTTAGAGCGTCTACGTCATTTGTGCGATGTTCTTTGTAAATGACCAATGACCAAATAATTCGTAATTCGTAATTCGTAATTATTATCTCATAGCTTTTCGCGTAGCGTAACGTAGGCAAGCTAAGAATTTGACATCAGTAAAAAAGTTTCCTGTTCTTGAGAAAGAAATTTAGTTTCTATGTAACCTGAATGAATTACGTATTACGAATTATCAATTACGAATTATTTTGACTAATGACAAATCACAAAAATGGAAGTTTACTGTACTCGTCCACGTTGCCCACGTCCACAAAACTATTTTGCCGATTTAGATGATATTACGACGCTGAAAACAACGCAGCAAAAGTACTGTACTACCTGTGGTATGCCACTGCTGTTAGATGGTCGATATGTTACCCTGAAACTGCTAGGAAGGGGGGGATTTGGAGCAGCTTTTTTGGCACTCGATCGCCGAATACCAGGAATGCGTCAATGCGTAGTTAAACAGTTTCAACCTGCGGGAAATTTAAGCTTAAATCAACTGCAACAAGCACAGTTGATGTTTGAGAGAGAAGCAGAAGTTTTATCACAACTTGGTAACGATCACGAGCAAATCCCCAACTTGTTTGCTTTCTTTCCAGTGATAGTTAATGGTTTGCAACCAGGACAACAAGACCAGTTTTTCTACTTGGTACAAGAATACATTGATGGGCAAAATTTAGAGGAAGAATTAGTTATAAAAGGCACATTTTCTGAGCAGCAAGTGTTGGAGGTGCTGCAAGAAATCCTGAAGGTGCTAAAGTTTGTCCATCATAGAGGCATTATCCACAGAGATATTAAACCCTCTAACATCATGCGCCGTCGTGATGGTAGACTTTTTTTACTAGATTTTGGCGCAGTTAAGCAAGTAACAAATGTTGCACTTGGTTCTGCTGCTTCTTCCACAGGAATTTATTCTATGGGATTTGCACCACCAGAGCAGATGGCTGGGGGTCAAGTATTCCCCTCTACGGATTTATACGCTTTGGCTGTAACTCTTATTACTTTGCTGACAAATAAAGAAGCAGTTCAATTATTTGATGCCTATAGCAACCAGTGGAAATGGCGAACCCAAGTAACTGTCAGCCCTCGCCTTGCTGACGTATTAGATAAGATGCTGCTACCTGCTGCCAATCAGCGCTTTCAGTCAGCCCAAGAGGTTATAGATGCACTTAACTCACAGGCGGCTCAAGCCCCTACACAATTTAATTCGCCCTCTGTAACACTTCCGCCACAACCACCCAGTTCTAGTCCCGTCGTCCCCCGCCGTTCACTAACTCAACCAGCGTTTTCGACAGTGGAATTATTGGGTGGCGCGGCATTTAGCGGATTTGAAGGGGCATTGATAGCGATCGCTCTCTTGAGTCTAGTAAAATCACCAATAGTTACTTTCACAGTTGCATGTGTGATTTTGGGGATACTGATATTTGCCCAAACCAGGCGGTGGATTGAAAAGTTCGATTTATTAATTATTCCGACAATTACTTTTGCTATTATTTTTTTTCTCCCTTTTTTACGGGGGGGTCTTGGTATTCAGGCAGTAGTAATTTTATCAGTTGCAGCAGCCTTAGTAGCTATTTCACTGACAGCTATATTTCGACTTATTTATAAATTATTATCTCTCTTACTTTAAAAAACTTTTGGTGCTAACAGCTACCTATGTCTCATAAAAACGAAACACTTAGCCTTTTCTTAGCTGCTATCATCACCATTGGCTTAATCTTTAGTGGCTTATGGTTTTTTATGGAACGGTGGGCGCAACTAAATGGAACTGTTGCTAAACCTTCGGCGAGTAGCAACACAGATAATTCCACAAAGCAGTTTGTCAACAACAAATGTAACGTGCCAAATCTCCCAGAGGGAACGTTCAACTATGGTGGTAGCACAACCTGGGCACCCATCCGTAAAGACGTTGACTCTGCACTAGATAGCCTGTGTCCTCAATTTAGTTTACGCTATACTCAACCTCCTTCAGGTCAAGCAGGATCTGGAACTGGTATTCGGATGTTGATAGATAATCAACTAGCTTTTTCTCAATCTTCTCGCTCAGTTAAAGCTGAAGAAAATGCCGAAGCTAAAGAAAAAGGATTTAGTTTGAAAGAAATTCCAATAGCGATTGATGGAATTGCGATCGCAGTTAACCACAATCTGAATATCCCTGGTTTAACAGTCGCCCAACTCAAAGATATCTACACTGGCAAAATTACTAATTGGCAACAGGTGGGTGGGCCAAATTTACCAATTACAGTCTACTCTCGCAGTCAAGAAGCTGGCGGCACAGTGGAGTTCTTTGTCGAAAATGTTTTAAATAAAGAAAAATTTGGTACCAACGTTAGTTACATTGGTACGACCACAGAAGCAATACGAAAAGTAGCTGCAATTCCTGGTGGAATTTACTATGCTTCTGCCCCAGAGGTTGTACCCCAGTGTACAATTAAATCCCTACCACTAGGGCGGACAAGCGGTCAATTTCTGCCACCCTACCAAGAACCCTTTGTACCTCTATCTGAATGTCCCAGCAAGCGTAATCAGTTGAATACTCAAGCCTTTCGTAGTGGTGATTATGCAATTACCCGCAATTTATTTGTAATTGTTAAACAGAATGGTCAAACAGATCAGCAAGCAGGCGTTGCTTATGCAAATTGGCTGTTGACACCTCAGAGTCAAGAACTTATCGAAAAAGCTGGATTTGTCAGAATTAAATGATCAAAGCGGTTAGATTTAGCGAAATAATCAAATTAGGACTTATACAAAAACTCTCTTAAATTTTTATCAAACAGAATTCAGGAGTCAGGAGTCAGAATTCAGCAATGTTTTCTGTG
>JAHCSU010000464.1 GCA_023522315.1 Nostoc sp. CCCryo 231-06 | reverse complement strand
CTCAATTACTTGGAGTCAGAATGTCAGCAGATGCAGGTAATTTGCGATCGCATCAGCAGGTTGCGGGACAGTGGCAAGCTAGAAGCGCCAGCAACCGCCTTTTCCTCGTAAATCAGGGTTATCTTTAACAATAATCTGGCACACTTCCCCTAGCTGGTAGGTATTGGGTACTTTTGTGCGCTCCATGATTCGCTGCACTACGTCTTTAACGATTCTACCAGTCGGCACTTTACCGCCAGCAACTTCTACTGCTTTTAGCCACACTTCTTGTTGTTCCTGGGGTTCAAGCTTTGTCATTGGTCTGACTTGACGCTCACTCGTGGGCAAAATTTGTGTCCCGTTGGTTGTCAAATTCTCATTTGCCACATTTTGACAACCAATGGTTGTCAAATTTTCGTAAACACCAGCTGCGGCAATCAAATAATTTGACTGTTGGCGACTATGACCTAAGAAAGCGTTCGCGGCAGTATTCCTCAAACGTCTTGTGCGTGGAACGATATAATCTGCGATGCCTTCGGCAACGTCAAAGACGAACGCGTAACTCCGTCAACGCCTTGCCAGCTTCAAAAACTGCTTTTTCCACACGCCGCTCTAGATGCAAGCGATCGCGAATCTCCTGCTCGGTTAATTCAGAAACTTCAACAGCAGTAACCGTAATTCTTGCTGAAGCTGGATTTTCTGGATCAAAAGTCTCCTCCACGGAACTAGCGGTTGCTTTTAAATTACAGCACTTCCCGAAGTTATGAGGTACACTAATTAATCGAATTATCGTTTGTATGTCATAATAGCATCCCAAGTATCTGTACCTCATAGCAGGAGGAAGTGCTGTATTCTGATGATTTGCAGAAAGCTTTTCCCGATATGAAAGGTTTTTCGGTTCGCAACCTCAAGTATATGCGGGCATTTGCCGAAGCTTATCCAGGTGAGGAATTAGTGCAACAGGTTGTTGCACTAATTTCTTGGGGTCATAATGTTCGTATATTGGATACTATTAAAGACCAAACAGAACGCCTGTGGTATACACAGCAGACAATCCAGTATGGGTGGAGTCGGAATGTTTTAGTTCAACCTTTGCGAACAGCTATTGTATAACTTGATCGCTGTATTGCTTCTCGTTGAGTTTTAACTAACCAAAAATTATTATCATAATAGATGCTCTAAAAAAGAAGTAGCTAATATTGGCACTCATACTCCCGTGACGATCGCCACTTGCTCTGCAACTTTGCCAAAGGGGTTACGGCGGCTCAACTCTGCAAAATATGGTTTATAAAATTCTACTTTGGTCTTTAACGGGTCTACATTGCGGACTTTAACAAGTTCTAAAATTTTATTTTTAATTTCTGGCGTACTCCAATATCCTAACTCTTTGGTAGTTGTGACATTTGCCATTACCGTCTACCCTGAGAGAATTTCCAGATTTTGATTAATAGACTAACTTGATCAAAGAAAACATATCCGGGGACGCAAAGAAATAAGTCTCTCTGTCCCTGTGTCCCCGTGTCTCTTCAATGAACGACTACCACCAAATTCGATTTCCATTTTCGTCAACTCGTGCTTCCCGAATCATATCAGAAATCTCTTCAGCATCTTTAACGTGGTGGAGTGCTTTCTTTGTGCCGTCGGGTTCATCTACAACGAAGTAAGTCGGGACTGTGATTTTGTCGCCTGTAATGTCTGGTACATCATCTACAGCTACCTGTTTAGCCTTTTCTTCAACAGATTGAGGCTCATCAGCAATTCTATCTCCTGGATTTGCTGTTAAGTTTCTTTCATTGACGTTGGGTTCTTGGCGCAAATGTGTATCTTCACTTACTGGTTGATTAATTTGATTTTCTTGATTTTTATCAGTCATGGCTTTTTCTAGCTATTGAAAAATCTAACTTTACTAATAACACTGTAGAAAATCGAGGCTACAAAGAGTTCTTTCTCTGGAGAGACTTTGAGAAGAACACGTCTTAGGTTAGATATTTACTCTGATAAATTTACTTCTTTAGTTGAAATGGGGTATATTTCCCCCCTAATGCTTCTACAATTGTACGGGTATTCGCTTCCATCATTTTGATGTAAGAATCTCCTGGACTTCCCTTAGCGCCAATTGAATCAGAATATAGTTGATTTGGTGCTAATTTAACCCCTGCTTCTTGGGCAACAGTTTTAATTAAAGCCGGGTTAATGGTAGTCTCAGCAAAAATTGCAGAAACGCCTATTTTTTTAATTGACTCTACCAATCGCTGGACTGTTTGAGCGCTTGGTTGTTCTTCAGTACTAATGCCAATTAAAGTACCTGCGATCGCAATCCCATAGGCATGTCCATAATATTGGAATGCATCATGGGTTGTTACCAGTTTGCGCTTATCTGTGGGGATAGTTTGAATCTGTTGATTAATCCAACTATGCAACTGTTTTAATTCATTAGTAAGTTGCGATGCCTTTTGAGTAAATTTTTCTCTATCTTCAGGTGATTGCTTAATCAAAGCATCCCGTATTGCATTCGTCATTGCGATCGCATTTTCTGCACTACCCCAAACGTGCGGATCTGGCACAATTTCGTTTTTGCCTTTATCAAGCTGCAAAGATTTGACAACTTCGCCCACAGCTAACTTTTGCGCCTTACCACCAGAAGCATTCATCAATTTAATCAGCCCCGGTTCCAGGTTGTAGCCGTTATACAAAATCAAGTCAGCTTCTTCCAAAACCCTGCTGTCTGCTGGCACTGGTTCGTAAACATGGGGATCAGTACCCGGTTTTAGGATTCCACTTAGTTGAATCTCGTCTCCTGCAACCTCTTGTGCCAAATCAGCAATGATGGTACTTGTTGCAACCACTCGCGGCTTATCTCCCTTGGCAGTGTTGGAGTTAGAGTCTTTCTGGGTACAACTGAATAAAGCCAAAGGCACAAGCATTCCCAAACAAAGCCGAAAAAGAATTTTTCCCTTCATTCTGCTGATTATTCCCTTGCCGTAAGGATTACTGTCATCTATCTCTAGTATTAGTTTCATTTATCTTGGATATTACATCTAATTATAGATTTTTTCATATTTCTCTCATTTTTATAGTAAGCTCAAGAAATAAATATTTAAACCTGATTATGAAAAATGTCTCTTTTCCTGCAAAATTCCGTCTATCCCAGACAAAAATAGAGGAAATGCCTGCAAAAACTATCAAAGCTTTTGATATGAGTTCCAAAGCAGCAATTAGCATTGCCCATCTAGGAGTATACTACCGGACACAAGAAGCCTTAAGGGACGTTAACTGCATCGTCAAACCGGGAAAAGTAACGGGTATTTTTGGCCCCAACGGTGCTGGTAAAAGCACGCTGATGAAAGCAATGTTAGGCTTGGTTCCTGTTAGTAGTGGTACGGTGCTATGCGAAGGCAAACCCTTGATGCAACAACTAGAGAAAGTTGCTTATGTACCACAACGTAGCCAAATTGACTGGACTTACCCCGCCACAGTTTGGGATGTAGTCATGATGGGACGGGTAAAGAAAACAGGCTGGTTGCGTAGCTTCTCGGCAGTTAGCCGCCAAGTAGCAAAAAGCGCCATAGAAAGAGTTGGGATGAGCGAATATTGCGATCGCCCCATAGGACAATTATCAGGAGGACAACAACAACGGGTATTTTTAGCCCGTGCTTTAACACAGCAAGCAGAAATCTTCTGCTTTGATGAACCTCTAGTAGGTATTGATCAAAAAACCCAGGCAGTGATTTTTGAAGTCTTCCATGAACTCGCCGCCGATAACAAAATCGTGCTAGTAGTCAACCACGACTTAGGGGAATCCATCACCCACTTTGATGATTTAATACTACTAAATCGTGAATTAATCGCCACAGGTTCACGCCAACAAGTACTCACACAAGAGAATTTAAATCTCGCTTATGGTGGTAAAGTAATGTATTTTTCAGACGCTGCATAAAATGTCATTGGTAGCGAATGACAAATGACAAATGACAAATGACGAATGAGAAAATATGTTACAAGCATTAATTGAGCCGTTGCAATACGGCTTTATGCAGCGATCGCTCGTGATTGCTATTTTAGTTGGGATGTTGTGTGCAGTTGTAGGCAGCTACTTAATGGTGCAGCGATTAGCATTGCTGGGTGATGCCATCAGTCACTCAGTTTTGCCAGGACTAGCGATCGCTTTTATGGTAGGAGCAAATATATATATTGGGGCATTTATTGCCGGAGTTTTGAGTACAATGGCGATCGCCTGGATTAGAGTGCGATCGCCAATCAAAGAAGATGCGGCAATGGGTATAGTTTTTTCAGCATTCTTTGCCCTTGGTATTACCCTAATTACTGTTATTCAAAAAGATAACAAAATCGACCTGAACCACTTCCTTTTCGGTAACATTCTCGGTGTTACTATTGATGAAGTGCGGGATACTGCTATTATTGCCACTATTGTTTTAATAGTTGTTATTTTATTATATAAAGAGCTTTTATTTTACACATTTGATCCTTTAGGCGCTCAAGCGGCAGGTTTGCCCGTAAATCGGCTAAACTTTGGACTGATGGTGCTAATAGCTTTAACAATTGTCGCCAGCATGAAAGCTGTCGGTGTCATTTTAGTATTATCACTTTTGATTACACCAGGAGCCACCGCCTATTTATTAGTTAAACGTCTCAACCATGTAATGATTTTGGGTGCGGTAATTGGCGTAATTTCTAGTATTAGCGGTATGTACCTCAGCTACTTTTATAACTTACCCTCTGGGCCTGCGATCGTTTTAGTAGTATCGGGATTCTTTATTTTGGCGTTGTTATTCAGTCCTAAATACGGTATTTTTACCTTGAGTAGCAGAAAGCTCACATCATAATCTTTGAATTACGGTGATTTTGCGGCACGTAGAGACTTAATCTAACTACTGATTCGCTTGCGATCGCAAACTTTCTAACGCCTTCTGCAAAAACTTACCCCATTCTGCTGCCAAAGGGATTTCTGTAAACGGAACCCGCACTGTATCAGTAGATTCGGAAAACAGAAATTCTAACTCTATAGAACGACCTTTTTCTGGTATGTTTTCTAAATCTACTTTTTTGTCATCTACTAAAAGATATATTTCTTTAACATCAAGCAAAGAGAATGTTTCTAGTTTAATAGGCCCTTTAGGCGTAGGTTTTCCCCAAGTTAGGTTGTTGCCTTTTTGACCTAATACAGCGTAGATATCATACTTAGCCCGTTCAAATTGCTCTGCCCAAGCGCGATAGGCTTCAACTTTTTGATACTCCTTCGAGCCTTGCCAAGCCAACCAGAAAAACATTACTAATAAGGGCAACCACAAAAGACCACGTTCCATCGTTTAAAAAAGTCCTGAGTGAAATTTGTAACTAAAAGTGCAATAATCCACCACTAAAGGATGGAGATAAGTTATGGTAGTGAGAAAACTGGCAAAAAGCGGTGATGAGTTAATGTCAGCAACCCAGGTCTGTTCGCGCTTGCGTCTCCCCTTGGGAGAAGACACTGTGGCTCTCTAGCCTAAGACCAAGACGATAGCTGACCAGACTAAGTTCTTAACTGAACTACGTTAGAGGCAAGAGTTAAAAGACCTACCAAGGAATGCGTAGCTAGTTCCTTGCACTAGAACTGAACGATTAAACATCTGTAGATGGGTTAAGGAAGTATCGTTTGGAAAGTTACCGACCTCTAACATTGTCAAAGCTAACTTAACCCCGTAAGGGAGGCTCAATTGAGCAAAACATTATGCGTACAGAGAGAGTTGCGAAATTTGAAACGGTGAGTCACTCCGTTGCGGGGGTTCCCCCCGTTGAAGGAAGTGACGAACCCGTAAGGGTAATTGTCCCGTTGAAAGTACATTACAAAGGTACACCAAATTGAACTTTCTCCTTGGCGATAATGCCACTACGGTTAAAACCGCACGTCTCACAACGCTGTCAGCAAGCTTTGTGACTGAGTTTCCCCCATACTGCGAGGTCTTATGAGAAAGCTTATATTATTGTGCTTGTTTGTCATTGGGCTGGGATCTGCCGTATTTGGTTTCCTGAATTTCCAGGGATTGGCAGCTAAAGGAGAGTTTGAGACGATTTTGCTTGATTTTCGGGAAGATATTCCATCACTTGTGGTGGAACAGAATCTGCAAGCGATCGCCAAACAATACAACGTTACACCCCAATTAGACAACAAGTTTTCTAAAAAAGATAATGTCTATATTATCAAGGGCGATCGCCAACGGCTCAAAGAACTGAAAAAATCTCAGTTTGCCCAAGCTACAGAATTCATTGAACCAAACTATATCTACAGCAAGATTCCACAACCCGGTCAAGCAGCTTGGCTTGGAGAATTTTTGAGACCCCAAGAAGATGATGATGAGACAAGCCCCTCATTAACTGGCCCCAATGACCAATATTACAGCAAGCAGTGGAACTTGCACAAAATTGGTATTGAAGGCGCATGGAGTCAAACTAAAGGCAGTGGTATCACAGTTGCAGTAATTGACACTGGTATTACCAAGGTGCGTGACTTGTATGAGACAAAATTCGTTAAAGGCTATGATTTCGTTAACGACCGAGAAGAAGCCACAGACGATAATGGTCATGGTACTCATGTTGCCGGAACTATAGCCCAAGCCACAAATAACAAATATGGCGTAGCTGGAATTGCCTATGAAGCCAGTCTGATGCCCTTGAAGGTACTCAGTTCTTATGGTGGCGGTACTGTTGCCGATATTGCCGAAGCGATTAAATTTGCTGCTGATAAAGGCGCAGATGTGATTAATATGAGCTTAGGCGGTGGCGGTGAAAGTCAGTTGATGAAAGAAGCGATCGAGTATGCCCATAGAAAAGGCGTAGTTATCATTGCCGCAGCCGGAAATGAAAACACCAATGGGGCAAGCTATCCAGCCCGCTATCCTTACGTCATCGGCGTTTCCGCAACTGGCCCAGATGGTGAAAGAGCGCCCTATTCTAACTTTGGTGCTGGGGTAGATATCTCTGCTCCTGGTGGTAGTGAAGCTGGTAAGATTCTCCAAGAAACTATCGACGAAAAAGGCGAAGCGGTATTTCTGGGCTTCCAGGGTACAAGCATGGCTTCTCCCCACGTTGCTGGTGTTGCGGCATTAATAAAAGCTGCTGGCATTAAAGAACCAGATGAAATCTTAAAAGTCCTCAAACAGTCAGCGCGAGTTATCCAGGATGATGGTTTAAACTATTATGGCGCTGGACAACTCAATGCAGAAGCAGCAGTCAAACTAGCCTTTAGCGGACAAATCAGTTTTCCAGATTTCTTTCGATGGTTACGAGATAACGGCTACCTTAACCCCGGCTTTTGGATTGATGGTGGTGCAGTAGCACTGTTACCCAAGCTTTTAATGGTAGTTGGTTCCTATCTGCTAGCTTGGTTTTTACGGGTTTACTTCCCCTTCACTTGGAGTTGGTCTTTATCTAGTGGACTAATCGCTGGTAGTTCTGGGTTATTCTTCCTCAAAGGAATCTATATTTTTGATCTTCCCCAATGGCCTTTTCGGGTTTTGGGCAGTTCAATTCCCGAACTAGGTAATACCCTCCAGGGAACCGATGCATTGAATCCCCTATTTGCTAGCGTACTGATTCCCATTGTGTTAATGGCATTGCTGCTGGGACATCCTAGTTGGAGATGGTTTGCCATTGGTTCAACATTAGGTGTAGCAGCGTGCTTGACAGTAAGTGCGTTTTTCGATCCGGCAGTTTTGGGTTTGGGAAGTGGTCACTTAGCACGCCTCTTCCTCATCGCCAATGCCCTAATCTGTTATGGACTTGCTCGTTTAGCATTGAAAAACGAAGAAAAAATAGCATAATACCGCAAGGCGGAAGTCAAAAGTCAAAAGTCAAAAGTCAAAAGTTTTGTATATCAAGGCTTTTGCTTGTTTCAAATGGTAGCTTGATTTCTGCCGTGTTGTAATAAATGGGCACGGGGCATGAGGCATTGGGAATTGGTCAATAATTAATAGTTTTATTCTTCCCCTGCTTCCCCTGCCTCCCCCACTCCCAATACGGTTCGGTTAAGCCCAAAAAATAAAAATGTGTAGGTTGGGTTGAGGA
>JAHCSU010000463.1 GCA_023522315.1 Nostoc sp. CCCryo 231-06 | reverse complement strand
AAAGTTGGGATTAATGTTGAGAGCAGCGTTGTAATCAGCGATCGCTCCTTCCTTGTCTCCTAAATTGGAGCGGGTAAAACCCCGATTGAGATAAGCTTCAGCATAATTAGGATTGAGCCGAATGGCTTCGCTATAATCAGCGATCGCTCCTCTATAATCTTTTTTACTATATTTGTCGTTAGCTTTAATATAAAAGTCATCTGGTTTGGATGCAGCAGCAACATTGATACTTGGTAGATTCACTCGCAAATCTACCCCCACAGCTAACATCTGCCGTGCAGCCGAATATATAGTAGTTCCAATCCCCGTAATAATTTTACTCTGGCTTTTTTCACTTATTGCTTCCTCATTAGACCTGCCGTGAACTGCTACTACTTCCCCTTGTTCATTTAGCACCGCACCCCCACTCATGCCTTTTAAAGTATCATTATCGTACATGATGTTATAACCATCACGCTGTGCCGTCCCGTTGGCGTTTACCTGTCCTTTGTTAAAAAATAAATCGGGGTTAGAAATAGCTGCTGTCTTAGCGGGAAACCCAGCGACATAAACAGTAGTGGCGCGTGTAGCTTCATTGGAATTACCAATTTTGGCAATGTTGTAAGTTTTGCTACTGCTAAACTCCAAAATTGCTAAATCTGTCTGTGGTAAGCGCTTCATCGATTTAATTGAATTACTTTGCCCATCTGGTGTCAATATTTTATATTTTTGACCACTCTTTACCACATGATAAGCAGTGAGGACAGTGTAAGTATTCTCAGAGCGTTTGATAATAATTCCCGAGCCTGAATCGGTGGAGTTTTGAGTGTTGACAATTCTTACTGTAATATCTTCAGCTATTTTTTCTATTGCTGATGCAGATAATCCTAATGCTACCTGCGACTGCACCAATACCATTGATACACCAATCAGCGCAGATGAAAGTCCATAATAATATTTCATATTTTTACCCGATTTTTTTGATTCTTACCCAAAACAAAAACTTCACTCTGTGCCAATACTGAGTAGGTTTTGCCTAAAAAATAAAAATATGTAGGCTACTGTGTACATAAGTCGAATTACCCCCCTTAATCCCCCCTTGGAAAGGTGGGAAACAAGAAATCCGTTCCCTCCCTCCCATTTCCAAGCTACGGTGTACACACAAGTCTTCTAGAGTTACCCCAGAGCCTTTTGATCCCCCCAACCCCCCTTTTTAAGGGGGGTGTCTCTTAAAGTCCCCCTTTTTAAGGGGGATTTAGGGGGATCTCCAACGATTTTGGGTTTGTACAGAGATGTGTGTTACACCATAGCCAATCCATCGGGGAGGGTTAGGGTGGGGTAAAACTGAGGCGAAAAACCAGGTGAGTAAACCATTTCAGACTCGTGTGTACACCATAGCCTTACCAAGGAGAAGGACAGGTTTTGTGTAGCAGAACCAGGGTGAGGTTTTCTTGAGCTACTCGATAATCTAAAATCTGTTGACTGCGTTAACCCACCCAGCGATTTTTAAGGCTCAGGTTGGATATTATTTAAAAAAGTATCAAAATCAATATAAATTTGCGTATCATCACTACTTTGATTCTGGATTTTTCCAGATGCTAAACCACGTTTATCTAACAGTCTTTGGTTCTTGCGTACCTAGCGTGCTAAAATACTAATATATTTCTTAATAATATCGA
>JAHCSU010000462.1 GCA_023522315.1 Nostoc sp. CCCryo 231-06 | reverse complement strand
TTATACCCAACAAATTTGGGCTTTATCTTCTTAAGTTGACACCAATGGGCACTGCTGTGCCCTTACTGCGTGGTCTATTTACCTGAAAATAGCTGTAAGCCAAGCGTATTGGGTTAAGGATAATTGTAGACTGGGAAGAGCGATCGCCAAACCCAGAAAATACCAAATAGGTGTGATTTAAAAAACCACATCTGCCGTAGGGGCAATTCATCAATTGCCCCTACAGGGCGTTCTATCCCATATCTCATCCTGTGAAAACCGCTACAAGTATTCAACCGGACTCGATATGACAATCTGCTAACTTTGGGTAACAGTCTCTTTCGCCAAGAACTTCTCTAATTCTGTCAGCGCATCAGCATCAACCTTAGTTTGCATTGGGCAGAACTTAGGCCCACACATCGAACAAAACTCAGCAGTTTTATAAATATCTGCTGGTAAAGTTTCATCGTGATATTCCTTAGCTCTTTCTGGATCGAGTGATAATTCAAACTGACGGTTCCAATCGAAGTTGTAACGCGCCTTAGAAAGTTCATCGTCTCTATCTCTTGCACCAGGGCGATGTCTAGCAATATCAGCCGCATGAGCCGCTATTTTATAGGCAATCAACCCATTCCGTACATCTTCGGCATTTGGTAGACCCAAATGTTCTTTAGGTGTTACATAGCATAGCATTGCAGTACCGTACCATCCAGCCATTGCTGCTCCAATAGCTGAAGTGATATGGTCATAACCGGGAGCAATATCTGTCACTAACGGCCCTAAAACATAGAAAGGTGCTTCAGAACACTCTTCCATTTGCTTACGGACGTTGAATTCAATTTGATCCATTGGGACGTGTCCAGGCCCTTCCACCATCACCTGTACATCATCTTCCCAGGCTTTGCGAGTTAGCTGTCCAAGGGTTTTCAATTCAGCTAATTGTGCTTCATCTGAGGCATCATGAGTACAGCCAGGACGCAGGGAATCTCCTAAACTGAAGGAGACATCGTACTTTTTGAAAATCTCAATAATATCTTGGAAGTGGGTATAAAGCGGGTTTTGTTTGTGGTGATGCAACATCCACCGTGCCAAAATACCGCCGCCACGAGAGACAATACCAGTGATGCGGTTTCTCACCAAGGGCAAATGCTCAATCAAAATCCCTGCGTGGATAGTTTGATAGTCTACCCCTTGCTGGGCGTGCTTTTCGATGATATGGAGAAAATCATCAGCAGTCAGATTTTCGATTGTGCCGTGGACACTTTCTAAAGCTTGGTAAACGGGTACTGTACCAATGGGAATAGGTGAAGCCTTAATAATAGCGCTGCGAATTTCATCCAAATTACCGCCGCCTGTAGATAAGTCCATTAAGGTATCAGCACCATACTTTACCGCCAGATGCAGCTTATCAACTTCTTCCTGAAGATTAGAAGAGTTGGGAGAAGCGCCGATATTAGCATTTACCTTACATTTAGAGGCGATGCCAATAGCCATCGGCTCTAAATTAGTGTGATTAATATTAGCAGGGATAATCATTCGTCCCCGCGCTACTTCGTCACGAATGAGATCAGCAGGGAGATTTTCCCGTTGGGCGACGTAGTGCATTTCTTCGGTGATAACACCTTGGCGCGCGTAGTGCATTTGAGATACATTACCCTGCCCACGTCGTTTAGCAACCCATTCTGTCCGCATATTATAATTCCTCGATAAACAGCTTCCCTCCGCTGGTATTACCCAGACTCAGGTGTTAAGGGTGTGATCTCAGCCTGGTTATATAGGCACCCCTAGCATGGATGTAGTGTACCACCTTGGTTATGGTTGCGAACAAGGGTGTTAAAAATTTATGCTGTTTTTTCGGAGTCTGGCGATGTCTACGACGGGCTGCGCCTACGCTGTTTCTGTTGAAAATCTACAACCAAACAAGGTTTATAATCATGGTTTGTTATTAAAGCATCCACATTAGAGCTAAAGAAAAATTTTTAGTTCCCAATCAATGCTGTTATCTAGTTCGCAAAATTGGGATAAGCTAACCTGTGTATGAATTTTATAACTATCATCTACACAAGTTTGCAAAAATTCTAGCATCCTTTCTTCGTATGCATTAACTAGCCTTTTGACTTTGACAGACATTATTGTTGCTCCATGAGTATTTTTGCAAAATAAGTAAGATATTCTTCTAAAACTTCTCTTGAGTTTATAATTACCTGATATGCATAATTAAAAAGCTTGTCTTTACCTATGTCGCCTTTACCAATTTTCAAGCAACAGTCACTATTATCCAAAGAGTTTGAAAGTGGATGTTTACTTATATATTTTTTTTGTATTATATCAATGAGTTGCATATCATTAATATTCTGAATTTTAGAATCAGAATAAGCATTTTCTGCTTCCCTATAAGCTATGCCATCAAAATTTAATTCAAAATCTCCTGCAATTTGGCCTTTAAAAATTTGTCTATATTCTTTACTTAAATCAAAAAAAACGTTTTTTTGGCTAGGTATGATCCAATAAAATTTAGATATTTCATGAAACATTGTTACTACATTTTTCAATTCAGGCATTTTTGTCAAAAAATTGATTGAAAAGTTTAGCTTTAGCAAATATGGCTCTAATATCTCCTGAGGAATAGAAATGGATAAACCTTCTTTTCTCTGAGCCAAAATAAGCTGATAACGTTTAGCTCCTTTTCCAGGATTTTTCAATTTATATCCTATGTATTGAGATGTTCGCTTCTCGTCAAACTTGTCATAAAAACCAAGTTTCTCCAGCATACTGATAGCTAAAGACAGCAAATCTTCCCCGCCTTGAATCACCTGGATATTTGTTGAAACCAAACGGGGAACGCCGTTTTCTAACTCAAAACGCTGGATAACATCGTATATAATTTTTGACATGAATTAATTCCCAAAAAGCTTAGCTAAGGTTCATGGGAATAGTGTAACGCTTATTCTTCAATAATCCAATAGTCTTAGCTAAGATTTTTAGATTTTCTGGGAAGTGCTTATTCTTCCTATAGCTTGATGGCTATGCAAAAGGCGATCGCACCCTCACACCCTTCAACCAAAAGCTTTTAACCACCAGTTACTATGAGACGATGTACCTGAGTAGAAGAAACCTCTAAGAAGGT
>JAHCSU010000461.1 GCA_023522315.1 Nostoc sp. CCCryo 231-06 | reverse complement strand
AAATTCAAAGTCTCTCTCCTTTTAGGAGAGAGATTTAGAGAGAGGTTTTCCAGATACCGTGAAAAGTCAGAAAAACTAGCTCATGGTGTCTTGCTGTCAAGATTCAACTCTATGGACAAACCTTTTTTGTATGACGAAGACTTCTATGGCTGGACACAGCAGCAGGCTAAAGCGTTAGAGCAGAGGCTAGTTATGCAACTAGACTAGCAACACCTGCAAGAGGAAATTCAAGCTTTGGGTAGACAGGAGTATCGGGAACTCGTGAGTCATCTGAGTGTATTACTCGGTTATCTCTTGCAGTGGGAGTATCAACCCGAACAACGCTCTCGCAGTTGGTTTTTAACAATTCGAGAACAGCGTCGCGCCATCCGCAGGCATCTGCGACAGAACCATAGCTTAAAGTCTCGAATCGAAGAAGCCTTGTTAGATGGCTTTGAAGCAGGAGTGGATTTAGCGCTAAGAGAAACTAACTTACCTTTACGAACTTTTCCAGAGCATTGCTTTTATTTATTTGATGATGCGATGCCTGCGGCGGGCTGCGCCTACGCAGACAATTTCCTGTGCGATACTCGTCAAGACTGGGAAGGATAATTACTACCATTTTTGTTGATTAATTCATAACATAGGAATTGCCAAAAATACTTAAGGCAATCACCAATCGAAAATGGTAGCAGCGACACCTGAAAGTCTAGATAATTTTGTTAATTTTTGTAAGCAGCACATCAAGGGACAGGAGAAAAAGGAAGCGCAAATCTTTTTAGATAGATTCTTCCGGGCGTTTGGGCATGAGGGAGCGCTGGAAGCGGATTGAAATGTTGCTGTTAGATGCAATTGCACAGCGTCGTAAAACTGAAGATAAGCAAATTCAAATGGGTTTTGTAACGCCACAGCAATTTTATGGCATGGATACAAATCCTTTTGCTGTGGAATTGGCACGGGTGACGTTGATGATTGCGCGAAAAATTGCCATTGATAATTTAAAGTTGACTGAACCTGCGTTACCTTTGGATAGTTTAGATAACAATATTGTTTGTCAGGATGCCCTGTTTAGTGAATGGCAGAAAGCTGATGCAATTATTGGTAATCCACCGTTTTTAGGTGGAAAGCATCTGAGAATAGCTTTAGGTGATGAATATATAGACAAAGTTTTTAAACGATTTTCAACTGTCAAAGATTCAATAGATTTTTGTGCTTATTGGTTTAGATTAGCTCACGAACATATTGATGAAAAAGGTAGAGTCGGATTAGTTGCTACAAATTCAATTAGTCAAGGTAAAAGCCGAATTGCTACTTTAGATTACATTAATCAAAATGGTGGTCATATTCATGAGGCAGTTTCTACACAACCTTGGTCGGGTGAAGCGAAGGTTCATGTTAGTATTGTTAATTGGAGTAAGGAAAATCCTAAAAAATACTATTTAGATAATCAAGTAGTTGCAAGAATCAATTCTTCACTCAAATCAACAATAGATGTATCCCAGGCTGTGCGATTACAAGCCAACCTCAATAAATGCTTTCAGGGTGTAATTCCAGTTGGGACAGGATTTATAATTACTGAAGAACAAGTAAAATACTGGGTTAAAGCTGATTCCAAAAATCAAGAAGTATTAAAACTTTTTTCAATGGGTGCAAATCTGGCTAAAAACCCTCATGGTATACCTGAACGATGGATTATTGATTTCAATGATATGAGTATAGAGGAAGCCAGCGATTATCAATTACCTTTTGAGCATATTAAGGCTTTTGTCAAGCCAGAACGAGAACAAAACCGCGAAGCTATTATGAGAGAGAAATGGTGGAGATTTAAGCGAACTAATGCAGCAATGAGAAATGCGCTTTCTCCTCTATCTTGCTACTTTGCTGTTCCAGAAGTATCAAAATGGGCAATTTTTATTCTTTCTCCTCCTGCATGGCTGTCAGGTAATAAGACTAAAGCTGTTGCTTCTGATGATTTCTATATTTTTGGAATTCTGACATCTAAAATCCATCGTACCTGGATGCACGCTCAAAAGTCTACTCTTAAAGCAGATATTGCTTACACTCATAACACTTGTTTTGAAACCTTTTCCTTTCCCCAAAGTATAAATGCTCAATTAACTGAAAAAATTCGTTTAAAGGCTGAAGAACTCCATCAATACCGCACACAACAAATGCAGTCAAAACAGTGGGGAATTACCACGCTGTATAACAAGTTTTTTGAGGAACCAACCAGCCAGCTTTATAAACTGCATCAACAGTTAGATAAATTAGTGATGCAAGCTTATGGCTTTAGTTATAACGACGACATTTTAGAGAAACTTTTAGAATTGAATTTAGAGTTAGCTGAGAAAGAAAAACAGGGAAAATCTGTTATTGGCCCTTGGACACCAGTCTGAAATATAGCATTCCTAAATCATTAGTGAAAAATTGCAACTGCTAAATTAGTAATTGCAACCGACGACATAGCGATCGCTAAAGCTTGGGTGTTAATAGACAGAACCAAGTCAGAGATAAACTCGCCACCAAAACAGCAGCAATTATTACAATTTATAGAGACTATTTTGGCTTACAAGTTTCCCACGATGAGTAGGGAGGAGATGGAGGAAATGTTTGGATTAAGCGAGTTAAAGCAAACCAGATTTTATCAGGAAGCCTTTCAGGAAGGTGTTGAACAAGGTAAACTCAAAGCAGTACCAGCAATGTTGGCAGCAGGGTTGACTGTAGAACAAGTAGCAAAAGCGTTAGATTTGAATATCGAAGAAGTCAGACAAGTAACACAAAATCAGCATTGAGAGGGATGTGGTAAGTTTTATGCGTGAGTAAGGCTAAACTTTCTTTGCGGCTCTCCAAACTTTATCACGACGATTTTATAGTTAATTTTTGTTAATATTGGAGGCGGTGTTAGTACTTCGTCCTCAACCACCCACTCCCTACCTGAGAGAAACTTAATGCTGCGACTAGAACATATAAGTAAAATTTATCCCACAGGCGAAGTTCTCAAAGATATCAACTGGGAAGTTAAACCAGGCGATCGCATTGGCTTAGTCGGTGTCAACGGTGCTGGAAAATCCACCCAACTCAAAATCATCTCTGGGGAAATGGAACCCACCGCCGGCGAAATTATCCGTCCTAATAGCTTACACATAGCCTACCTCAACCAAGAGTTTGAAGTAGACCCCACCCGCACCGTTAGAGAAGAATTTTGGACTGTCTTCAAAGAAGCCAACGAAGTACAGTTATCTCTGGCGCACATACCACAAGAGATGGAAACGGCTAACCCAGAGGAACTGGATCGACTGATCGACAAGTTAGATCGCTTCCAGCGCAAATTTGAAGCCTTGGATGGCTACAACTTAGATGCACGCATCGGGAAAATCTTACCAGAGATGGGGTTTGGCCTAGAAGATGGCGATCGCCTCGTCAGTGCCTTCAGTGGTGGTTGGCAAATGCGGATGAGTTTGGGTAAAATTCTCCTGCAAAAACCCGACTTGTTGCTGCTGGATGAACCGACTAACCACCTAGATTTAGAAACCATTGAGTGGTTAGAAAATTACCTCAGAGGGCTGGTTACGCCGATGGTAATAGTTTCCCATGACCGGGAGTTCCTTGACCGCCTCTGCAACCAAATTGTGGAAACGGAACGTGGTGTTTCCGCTAGCTACCTTGGTAACTACTCGGCATATTTGGAACAAAAAGCCGAAAGTCAGTCAGCACAACTGAGTGCTTACGAACGCCAGCAAAAAGAATTAGAAAAACAGCAAACCTTTGTTGATAGGTTTCGCGCCAGTGCTACTCGCAGTACCCAGGCAAAAAGCCGGGAAAAGCAACTCGACAAAATCGAGCGCATTGAAGCACCCATTGCAGGGGTAAGAACTCTCCACTTCCGTTTTCCCCCCGCACCCCGCAGTGGACGCGAGGTAGTAGAAATTAAAGATTTAACTCATCTTTATGGTGAGAAAATCCTGTTTTTATCGGCAAATCTCCTAATTGAAAGAGGCGATCGCATTGCTTTTCTTGGCCCCAATGGTGCTGGAAAATCTACCCTTCTGCGCGTAATTATGGGTATGGAACCACCCACAGAAGGTAGCGTTCAATTAGGGGATCATAACGTTATCCCCGGTTACTTTGAGCAAAATCAAGCTGAAGCCTTAGACTTGAAAAAAACTGTCATGGAAACTATCCATGATGAAGTTCCCGACTGGGATAATCAAGAAGTCCGCACACTTTTGGGACGCTTCTTATTTACTGGCGATACTGTATTTAAGGCAGTTGGGGCATTAAGTGGAGGAGAAAAAGCTCGTCTGGCGTTGGCAAAAATGCTCTTACGTCCTGCGAACTTACTAATTTTGGATGAGCCGACAAACCACCTAGATATTCCAGCTAAAGAAATGCTGGAAGAAGCGCTCAAAAATTATGATGGTACGGCAATTGTAGTTTCCCACGATCGCTACTTTATTTCTCAAGTAGCTAACAAAATCGTCGAAATTCGTGATGGTGAATTCCGCGTTTACTTAGGAGATTATCATTACTATCTCCAGAAAATTGCCGAAGAAAAAGAACAAGCAAAGTTAGCTGCGATCGAAGCCGACAAAGCTGCTAAGAAAGCTGCAAAAGCTTCCACCAAAAGAAAATAAGGGATTGGATAATGGCTTAGTAGTAGTCCTCAAACGCTACTACTAAGTAATCACGCCTTATTAGCGTTCCAAAACATCACAGGAAAATTACTAAAATTTAAAAAATATTTCAAAAAACCGCAAGTCCTCGATAAAAGAAGTTAATAAGCAAAAATTCACTTGCGGCGTGGATTAGCAATGGTATCATTCGGGTATTACAAAAAGTAAAGGGCAATTTTACTATGACCAAAGCACCTGTTGCTCCTGTGGTGCTAGTCATTTTAGACGGATGGGGCTACTGCGAGGAAACGCGAGGAAACGCTATTGTTGCTTCTAAAACTCCCATTATGGACAGTTTATGGGCAGCTTACCCGCATACCCTCATCCGCACATCAGGAAAAGCCGTAGGGTTGCCAGAGGGTCAAATGGGCAACTCGGAAGTTGGCCATTTGAACATTGGTGCTGGGCGAGTGGTACCGCAAGAACTTGTACGCATCTCCGATGCGGTTGAAGACGGTTCTATTGCCTTAAACCCAGCACTCGTCAAAATTTGCCAGGAAGTTCGTTCTCGGAATAGCAAGCTGCATCTAGTCGGGCTTTGTTCTGAGGGAGGGGTACATTCGCATATCACCCATCTATTCGGACTACTTGACTTAGCCAAAAACCAGCGAATTCCAGAAGTTTGTATTCACGCTATCACCGATGGTCGTGACACCGCCCCAACTGACGGTGTAAGAGCAATCACATTGCTGGAAAATTATATAGACCGCGTAGGAATTGGGCGCATAGTCACCCTCAGCGGTCGCTACTACGCAATGGATCGCGATCACCGTTGGGATCGAGTCAAACGCGCCTACGACGTGATGACCCAAGATGGTCTAGTTGATAATCGCAGGGCTGTGGAAATCTTGCAAGCATCTTACGCCGAAGGGGTAAAAGATGAATTTGTCAACCCCATCCGAATTGCTCCAGGTGCAATAGAACCAGGGGATGGGGTGATATTTTTCAACTTCCGCCCCGATCGCTCCAGACAACTGACTCAAGCTTTGGTCAGTCCCACTTTTAACGGTTTTGAAAGACAGCAAATCATACCCCTGTCTTTTGTCACCTTTACACAATACGATTCAGACTTACCAGTGGCTGTAGCCTTTGAGCCTCAGAATCTCAGTAACATTCTGGGAGAAGTCATAGCCAATCATAGTCTGAATCAGTTCCGCACCGCCGAAACAGAAAAATACGCCCACGTCACCTATTTCTTTAATGGGGGGCTGGAGGAACCTTTTGCTGGAGAAGATCGAGAACTGGTAAGCAGCCCGATGGTAGCAACTTACGATCATGCCCCAGCGATGTCAGCAGTAGCAGTTACAGATGTTGCGATCGCAGCGATTCAAAAGGGTATATATTCCCTAGTTGTGATTAACTATGCCAACCCAGACATGGTAGGGCATACTGGTCAAATCGACGCTACCATTACAGCAATTGAAACAGTTGATCGCTGTTTGGGACGTTTGTTAGAGAGCGTTATCAAAGCCGGCGGTACAACAATTATTACTGCCGATCACGGCAACGCTGAGTATATGCTAGATGATGGGGGTAATCCCTGGACAGCTCATACTACTAACCCAGTCCCCTTGATCTTGGTAGAAGGCGAGAAAGTCAAAATCCCTGGATATGGTACAAATGTCGAACTGCGAAGCGATGGCAAGCTATCCGACATCGCCCCCACAATTCTAGAGATTTTACAGCTGCCTCAGCCACCAGAAATGACAGGGCGATCGCTGCTGAAAACAGCAGAATATGAGTTGCAACGAACTCGCACCCCCGTACAAGTGGGGCTGTAAAAGAGTCCTAAGTCCTAAGTTAGGAGTTCACTAAAAACTCCTAACTTCTGAATTCTGTTTTTTGAAACTTTTTATAAATGAGATTCCTACCATGACAGTTACTAATATCGTGCAAGGCATTTGGGCGTTTTCCGCCACTGGTTTGATTATCTTAGTTTTGCTGCATAGCCCCAAAGGTGATGGCATTGGAGCCATTGGCGGACAAGCCCAGCTATTTAGCAGTACCAAGAGTGCAGAAAACACCTTGAACCGCATTACTTGGGCATTGACAGTAATTTTTCTCGGTTTAACAGTAGTCTTAAGTGCTGGTTGGTTGCCTAAATAAGGATAGGTTAATGGGGAAAAAAACCCAACACCCGATACTTAACACTCTAATAAATTTTATTTCACGAGGGTTAATTACAGCTCTTGCCTTGTTTTTTGGCACAGGGCTGTTAATCTTTTTTACTAATCTCCAGTCGAGTGATGGGTTTACAATAATACCAAAATCTGTATATTCAGACTTAATAATCTCTCTCCCTCCATCATCTCCCGCGAAACCCCATCCCTTACCGCCCACACTCGCACAGTGGCAAGATAGCACTAACAGTCGTGACTACTTTTCCCAAGTCACAACAACCCAAGTAGGTTATTTAGTCTGGTCGCAATTTCCTATTCGAGTTTACGTAGAACCACCAAAATCTGTCAGCGAAAAACAAGCTCAAGCATGGGTTAACGGTGTCTTGCAGGGTGTACAGGAGTGGAGTAGTTATTTACCTTTAACAATAGTCGAACAGCCAGAAGTTGCTGATATTACGATTGTAAGAAAAGCGCCACCTCTACAAATTTCCCCTGGTAGTAATATAACCCGTGCGCGATCGGCACAAACTACTTACGAGTTATACACGAGCAACAAAGTTTTATCCCACCGCTTCACCATCTTGTTAAGTCCCAGTCAAACAGGTGAGTATCTCATTGCAGCAGCCCGCCACGAATTCGGTCATGCACTGGGAATTTGGGGTCATAGTCCCCTACAAACAGATGCCCTATACTTTTCCCAAGTTCGTAACCCGTCGCCGATTTCTCCCAGAGATGTAAATACTCTAAAGCGGGTTTATGAACAGCCAACCAGTTTAGGATGGTCTTTAGTGGATAATTCAAAGATTAATTAATCGATAGGCAGACTATAAGCTCGTCACTACGGCAAAAATGCTACTAATAACCAAATCAATGATAAACGCATACCAAATTGTACTTGATACTAATGTACTGCTTACTGGTTTGCGATCTAACCGTGGTGCATCTTACAAACTGTTAACAATTCTTAACGATAGGCGTTGGCAGTTAAATGTCTCTACCACCTTAGTATTTCAAATAAACAGACCACAGTCAACCCGAAAAAATTCTCCCAAAGCCTTAGCTTGAGCTTTGCTGATTTCTCGCTTGCCATTAACCACTTCGGAAACAACCCCTTTAGAACCAATAATACCCACCAAATCAGACTGTTTAATATTCCTTTGCTCCATCAAAAAAAGTAATATAGAATGAGGCTGAGATGCCTTTCCAGGCAAAAAGTATTCCTGTTCAAACTTTTCAATCAAAATAATTAGCAACTCATAAAGTTCATCTTCTTCAGGGCAACGGTTAGAACGGTGCATCAATTCTTCTACAATAGCTAAAGCTTTTTCATTCTCTTCTTCATTCCTAATCAGTTTTGGCTGATAATGAGATAATAATTCTTTATATTTATCTGAATTAAAAGTAAGGGTCATTTTTCCATTCCTCCTTATCATATTCAGCATGGGTAAAGATATTTTTGATATAAATCAATTGCTTTTCATAATCTATACTCACAATTAAGCGATATTTATTACCCTTAATGTTGAAGATAGTAAAATTACCAACCGCTTCTGCTTTCGGAAAAACTAATTGTACCTCAACCAAATTAGACCAATCTGCCTTGTTCGCAACTTTATACCAGTTATCAAGAGCCTCACGGCAATCAGCGTGGCTTTCGGTATATTTTCTTAAGCTTCGGTAGCTGATAACGTGCATTTCTCATAATTCATCTTGACTAAGAGTTAGTTTTCACGATGAGAACTAATCTGAGATAGAATTATATCACCAGATCGGCTGACGAGAAAGAAGCAAAAAACGCTGTTTTTTGTCAAGACAAGCTGTACTATGCCAGAAGCCAAACTTCGTGCGTCTACGCAAAAGTGATGAGCATAAAAATGCGATATTTCCGATGGGCTACGCCTACGCACTTTTTCCCTTTCGCTACGCTCTACGACTTAGGGGTAGAGGTCGCTGTGCTAAAACTTCTTTATAAAGTTCTTCGAGCAGAGTAATATTTTTACTAAGGGTATAGCGGTCTAATACACGCTGTCTGGCTTTTTGCCCTAGTAAGGTTGTTAACTCTGGATGGTCTTGTAACACTGGCAAGAGGGTTCTTAATTGCGATCGCGCTGTTTTAGTACTAATAACTATACCTGCGCCCTTTTCCAATACTTCTCCATCTGCGCCCACGTCTGTTGCTAAACAAGCTAGCCCACATGACATTCCTTCTAACAGAGATAGGGACAAACCCTCTACCAATGAAGGCAAAACAAATACATCTGCGCCCCGCAAAATTTCGATGCGTCGGTCTTCATCAGCGACAAATCCCAACCAGATAATGCCATACTCTGAACCATAAAATTGCTCTAGGGAAGACTTCAAAGGCCCATCGCCAACAATTAGCAACTTAGTACCAGGCCCCATTGCAGACTGCTTCCAAGCCCGGAGGAGGGCTTCGACATTTTTCTCTGGGGCAATGCGACCCTGATAGACAAACAAGCGTTTGGCTTTAAATTCTGCTTTGACTTGAGAAAATCCTGGAGAATACTTAACGGTATCAACACCGTTGGGAATTACAGCTATATTTTCTTCCCGCACGCCCATCCCTGCCAATAATTCTCGCTGAATTTGGGAAAATACAATTACGCGATCGTAGTTAACTAAAAAAGGTGCGTAGAGCTGATAAGCCAAAAGTTGTGTTCCCGATACCAGCTTTGCCCCCTTTCCAGCAAACGGCGTGTGAAAAGTGGCAACTAGGGGCAACCTCAGTTCCTCACAGATTTCCGGTAGAAAAAAGTCTAGAGGAGATAACGTCAAGGAAGCATGGACTACATCTGGTTTAATTTCCCGCAACGAATCAGTTAAAACTTTGGTCGCTTTAAAAGTGGGAATTGTATAAACCTGGGACTTGTAAATGAAAGGTAGGGAAACCTCTCGAAGATTTGGCCAGTTGTCAGGTTCAGACTCTTCTTGGGCGAAGTGAAGAAAGCTAACTTGATGTCCCCTGTCTAACAAGGCATTTGTAATTTCTCGACTGTAGGTGACATTGCCGCAAAAGGGTGATTTTTTTCCAATCCAGGCTATACGCATTCTTTATTTAGCTGTAAGAAAAGCGGGTTTGATCTATTACTTCTGTGTCCTTCGTGATTTTTATTTTATCTAGCTATACTTGCTGGTTTTTTTAGTTATTACAGATTTCCAAGACAATCTACTTTAAAAAGCCTATTTTAAGCTGATTAAACCAGTGGATTTATGGCTTTATTTATTCTACTTATAAGTTGTTAATTCCTGATATTTAAACAACTTATTCTGACTAATGCCAGATTAATATCCCGCAAGTATGAGATAAATTTTCACTGGACACAGTTTACCATGAACACAAAAGCTTTAAGGAAATTACTAATTACTTCAAGGTAATGAATAATAACTGCTGTTAGCTGATAACTACTTCTGTGAGTTATACCAGGTTAATATACCTCCTGAAAAGACGATCGCAGCTAATCCCAAAAAAACTGCCTGTAATCCCAGAAAGGTTTCTGCTACACCTGCTAATGCCAAAGGTAAGGAGAGAGCAATATTAATTACATTGTTTTGTAAACCAAAAACTTTACCACGCATTTCTGGAAGTGTTTCTGTTTGGATCGCTGTTTGCATGGGAATTCCCACTAGTGCCCCAAAGATACCTAATAGCGCCACCAATAACAAGACTAGCCAAAGTTGGGTTGTAAATAGTGACAGACCAATGAGGGATGCTGCCATGCCCATACAACCGTACAGACTTAATTGGGTATAGGAGAAGCGTTGACCAAATTGACCGAGAAGTGTTGCTCCCACAGCGATGCCAACACCACCTGCTGCTAGTAAAAAGCCGAACTGGGAGGCTTTCATGTTAGGAATGATTTCTGCCATACGAACGGCTAGAACAGTTAATGCTGCAAAAACAGAAAACAAGATAATCAGCTGAAGCAAAGCATTGCGGACGCGATGATTTGCTTTGAGGTAGGCAAAACCATCTCGCAAATCAGAGAATACGTGAGGGAATTCTGTATCGGGGTGGTGGTGTTTTTCGTTAGTTGCCAAGAGGAACAAAATTAGCCCAGCGATCGCATAACTACCACCTACTAAAAGTTCTTTGCCCAAACTACCACTACCACCAATTTGCAGCCAAAGTCCATCGGCGATCGCTAACAATGGTTCCCCAACAGCAAACCCAACAATCACCGATGCCATCATCGTTGTGGTATAAAGCGAATTTGCCGAGAGTAAATGCTGTTCTTCTACCACTAAGGGAATTGCCGCCTGTTCCGCCGGTGCAAAAAACTGCGTCAGCGTGGAAACTAAAAAAGTTACACCCAGAATGATCAAAAAACCCACTGGCAGCACTCCTATGGGTTTCCAGTCATGAGTCAACCACAGCAGAAAGGGAATTGACAAAACCAGGATGCCGCGCCAAATATTCGTTGCCACCAGCACAGCCTTTTTCGACCAGCGATCGACAAATACCCCAGCAACGGAACCAAACAATACGGCGGGAATAGTAAAAGCCATCATCAAAACTGACACCCAACCACTAATACTTTGATTACTAGCTTGAAACTGAGTATTAATCAAAGCAATCATCAGCACCAAATAAACTTTATCTGCCAGTTGCGAGAAAACTTGACCGCCCCAAAGAGCCAGGAAATTAGGGTTTTTTAATACAGGCAAAAACCCCTGCTGTTTGATATTTCCAGAAACAGCTTCTCCACCAGAACCAGATCCATCTAATGTTGGTGGTTCTTTTTCTGGGATAGTAGCTACTGGCATCTGCCCGTTGTTATCTACCTCAGGAGTGGTTAATTTGTCCTCACATTGTGTTTCTGATTGACTTGGAATATCAGTTTTTGGGATCTGGGCTGTCCAATTTTGATCGTTATTAGAAACGTCTTTTGGGGACATTTCTTGTCCATTTATTTGACTAGGTGTACACTTGGAGACGGCACTCAAGTGATTGCTGACTGTCGGTTCTGATACCCTATTCTGTTTTTTGGCAAGGCTTGGTGACAAAGGCTGGATTTTTTTATCCAAATTAGACGGTTGCATCATGGTTGGCAGCAAAATAAGAGTCGATCAAGGTAGCAGAGCGAATAGGGCGACCTAATTGATACTGAGCATACTGGCGCAAAATTTGTTCAACAGATAACCAGTCATAATCTCTAGCACCATCAATTTGCATTATCTCTGGTTGTGACAGATGTTGAAGCAAAGCCAGTTCCATAGCACCCGGACGACTAGAAATCACAGGTATTTCTTGCCGATGCACAACAACTGTTTGGGAGCCAGGTTTTGGAGGTAATGGGATAATAGGGTGATTGGGTGATGGAGAAAAAGATAAATTTCTTTGTATCCCCCTCTCCCTCTCTCCCTCTCTTCGCAAACGTTCCCAAGCTTCTAAGCAAACCGTTCCACCCGCAGGAATGCTAAATCCTACCTGCCAGTTTGGGTCTGTAAAGTTTGGCTTGAGGGGGTTTCCAGATAAGCAGCAGACTTGCACTTGCGGCGTTACTCCTGCTAAGGCTAAAAGGTGAAACACCCCATGAGCCAGATGAGCCAAAACCCCAGATGCATTTGCACTAGATAACGTCTCCAACCGATGGAGATGTTCATTGAACAACTCATAAAGTTCTTCTTGGGGTTGTTCGCTCAAAGCTTGACACAGGACTATTTCTGCTAAATACTGGCTAGCAGCCAATTTTCCCAAATCTTTAGCTAAACCAGGATAAGTTTTTAGCGTCTGTGCTTGAGTAATTTTATCAAGCGATCGCCCTTTCGCAATCAATAGTTCATTCACAACAAACATACCACTCCTGCCGCCCAGGCTGGAGTTGTGCTTGCGTGCGCCTGGAGCCACTGCTCGAATCAGACCGAATTCTGGTGTCAAAATCGTCACTATTTTATCCGATTCTCCCAGCACTTGGGTTTTAAGATTAATTCCCGTTGCTTTGTAGGTTCTACTCATTAGTCGTTAGTCATTGGTCATTGGTCACTAGTACTGAGCGAACGCGAGTGCGTCTCCAAGAGTTGCCGTAGAGCCTGCGGCATAGCTACGCTTAGGGCGCAGCCTCTCCAAGAGTTGTATTGGTCATTAGTCACTAGTCATTAGGTTTTGGACTTTGGACAAATGACATAGACGTGCCCGCAGCTTCCCGCAGGGTAGGACGAGAAACAAATGACTATTCACCCTTTCCCAGGTTATCGCGCTGGCGGATCAAATCGACACCGCGAGATGTGCCTAATCTAGTAGCACCCGCTACGATTAAGTCTAGAGCTTGATTGATAGTGTGCATACCACCCGAAGCCTTAATTCCTACTCTTTCTTTTGCCAATTCCTGCAAAAGTCGCACATCTGCCACTGTTGCACCACCATTCCAACCTGTACTTGTTTTTAAGAATGCTGCTCCTGCCTCCATAGCTATTTCAGCAGCTATTTTTTTCTCTGCATCTGTCAACAGGTTGGTTTCCAAAATTACCTTGACAGTTTGCCCAGTCTCTTCACAAATTTCGGCAATTTCCCGGTGGACTTCTTCGGTTTTCCCCGCTTTCAACCAGCCCAAGTTCATTACCACATCCAACTCAGTGGCCCCATTATCTGCCGCTTCTTGAGCCTCATACAGTTTCACTCCTGAAGTCGTCGCACCAGAAGGAAAGCCAATTACCGTACAGACTTTCGGGTTTTTACCGTGCAGGAGTTCGACTGCTTGTTTGACATAGGCGGGAAATACGCAAACCGCCGCAAAGTTGAATCTGTATGCTTCTTCACACCACTGCTCAACCTGCTCAGGAGTAGCAGTTGACGTTAAGAGGGAGTGATCGATAAATGGCGCAATATCAATGTTTGGATAGTCTGCTGCCATCGTGTCTTCTGCCAGTGATTGATTATTAAACTTTATAAAAAATTAAAACATTTCTTATATATATATTAAACCATATTTATTACGAGTTTATCGTGAAAAGAAACTGCTGACTTCTATGGGATGTCGGCTTTGTATATGTTGCGGAATTACTGTAAGTGTTTAAGTTGACATTAGGCAGTAGTAAGGTTAGGAATATCAACAGGATTTATCACACCAGTTCCTAAGAAGTTAATAATAGTTTTAGCTAACGCTTTCGATGCCAAATATGGGACGCCATTACCAATAGTTTTAAACATATTTGTGAGCGACATATTCTCTGGAAATACAAAATTTGCAGGCAAAGATTGTATGGCTAAAGCTTCCGCCACAGATATTCGCCGGATTTTATAGGGATGCAAATGTACTTCATTATTTCCATAGCAAGCTGTCGGAGAGTAACGCCATCTATGCAGACGCTTAAAAGACTTTTTAGAATCATCTCCTTCATCAATAGCAGCAAATCTTGTGATCCCTGCCCTTGGTTGAAAACAGTTTTCAGCATTGGGATGCTTCAGCACATTATTTTTTCTAAACCAGTATTCAACTGTTAATTCTTGAGGGATGCCGTCAGGACAAGGCATTATGGAATTTTCTTGGAATGGTTCGGACTTACGCCAAGGATAAGCAAAAACCTTTCTTTGAGGATATAAAATATGATTGTCCCAAGGAAAAATTTCCTCATTTAGGAACTTTTCACTACCGTTTTCTATTCCTATATCCTTGATAAAACTATTTCGGAAACCAATGAGAATAATTCTTTCTCTATCTTGGGGTACACCATATTCGATAGCATTAATTAACCGCTCTGTTAATATATAGCCTGCTTCCAGTAATTGTTGCTTGAGCGATTCAAAAAATAAACGGTGCTTTGTCGTTCTCCACAACCCTTTAACGTTCTCAAATAAAAAGAAATCTGGAAGATTGCGGCAAATTAATTCAACGTAAGAAGCAGAAAGTTTGCCATTATCTCCTAAACGTCCTCTATTTTTCCCGCCAATAGAAAAATCAGGACAGGGAGGCCCGCCAATGAAGCCCACAATATTATTAGATTTACGGCAGTCTTGTACTAACTCCCGGAGGTGTTGTGTTTGTAAACCTTCAAGAAGTTGGGTTACATCTCCTGCTTCTCCGTCATAATACCCATATTCTGGCAACGGCAGATTGAGAACCTGCCGTGAATAGCGGTATGCAGCCATGAATGGGGGAAAGATTTCATTGGCGTAAACAACCTTAAAACCGCTGGTTTCAAAACCTAAATCTAGGAATCCTGAACCAGCAAAAAAGGAGAAAATACAAGGGCGATCGCTCATTCAATAACTACTGCCGTGAAACAGTCTTAATTAATATCCTAAGATATAGGGTTTATATTTACGCACCAATCAAAAATGAACAATTTTCAGTTTGCTTAAATAGTAAAAAAATTCACAGTTACTCTAAGTATTTAATATTAAACTTTACTCAATCTTTAAGGAAAATACCTGACAGAAAAAGAGGATGAAGTCACAATTAATAAATATAGGAGTTTTCAAACTCCAAATCATCTTTAAGACAAATATTTGTCATTAAATAAAAAACCGGGCTACTTCGGACTAATTTTTATGCGAATTTTAATTTACTCCTACAACTACTATCCAGAACCAATTGGTATTGCCCCACTGATGACTGAACTAGCAGAGGGACTAGTGAAGCGTGGGCATGAAGTGCGCGTAGTTACCGCTATGCCCAACTACCCTGAGCGTCAAATTTACCAGGAATATCGGGGCAAGTGGTATCTCAACGAATACAAAAATGGCGTTCAAATTCAACGCAGTTATGTTTGGATTCGTCCCCAACCCAATCTATTAGATCGGGTGTTACTAGATGCTAGTTTCGTTGTCACTAGTTTTGTGCCCGCCCTCTTCGGTTGGCGTCCAGATGTGATTCTCTCAACATCGCCATCCTTACCAAGTTGTGTACCAGTTGCTCTTTTAGGATGGTTACGTGCTTGTCCTGTGATCTTAAATCTACAAGATATATTACCAGAAGCAGCCGTCCACGTCGGTCTACTGAAAAATAAATTGCTTGTAAAGTTATTTACAGTGTTGGAAAAATTTGCTTACCACACTGCGAGTAAAATTAGCGTCATCGCCGATGGGTTTGTGGAGAATTTGCGATCTAAGGGCGTAGAAGCTGACAAAATTGTACAAATTCCCAACTGGGTTGATGTAAATTTTATCCGCCCTTTGCCTAAAGAAAATAACCCTTTTCGCGTAGAACATAATCTGAATGGGAAATTTGTAGTCCTTTATTCTGGCAACATTGCCCTAACCCAAGGCTTAGAAAGCGTTGTTAAAGCTGCTTCTGTGTTGCGCCATATCCCAGATATTGTTTTTGTCATCGTTGGAGAGGCAAAAGGTTTACAGCGATTGCAACAGGAATGTCTAGACTGCGGCGCAGATAATGTTTTGCTACTGCCATTTCAACCCCGCAAATATTTGCCACAAATGTTGGCAGCTGCCGATGTTGGCTTGGTGGTGCAAAAGAAAAATGTTGTATCCTTCAATATGCCGTCAAAAATTCAAGTGCTACTCGCCAGTGGACGAGCTTTGATTGCTTCTGTCCCCGATAATGGTACGGCAGCAAAAGCTATCAGGCAAAGTGGCGGCGGAGTTATCGTTCCTCCAGAAGATCCCCAAGCTTTAGCAATGGCAATTTTAAATTTGTATCAAAACCCCGAAAAAGTCAAAACTCTGGGTTATAAAAGTCGCCAATATGCCGTTGAAAACTATGCTTTTGAGCAAGCTTTAAATCAGTATGAGTCGTTGTGTTACTCATTGACGGCAGAACGTGGAGCAATTCAGTCCACAAGAATTACCAAACAAGAAGTTTAATTTACAGCAGTGGGCTTAGATTACACAAAGTGCTAAACTCAAAACCCTAACGATTCTGCTCCAGTTGCTCTGGCTGTTGCAGCATAATTTCTGTACCCTGTTTAGCGTGGGCTGTACTTAGTAGGTAAATGTTGTCCGAACAGTACCAACATATATGCTGCCATTACTATCATTATGTTCTGGACTCGTAATCACAAATAATCCCGGAGTTATTGCCAGATTATCTGTGACTTGATAGTGGTAAAAGGCTTCCAGATGTAAAGACGTATCCTTATCTTTGAAGCCATCACCGAAACTATTATGAGTCACTTTGGGAGGTTGACCCACTGCAAATCCGGCAAAGCTGCCTTTTTGTCCGATATCTCTGAGAGCTAGTAGCACTGCCCATGTGAAAATGGACGCATTTGGATTTGCTGGTAAATCTTCTGCTTTTGCATGAATAAAACCAACTCTACCACCGAGAGTAATAACTGGGCTAAGTTGCCAAGCAGCTTCTGCACCAAATGAATTAGCAACGATCGCATCTGCCTCATCATTAAATGGATCGCTAGTTAATTCGCTTCCAGTTCCCGTCTTCAAATTGTTATGAGAGTGAATATAGGTAAGGCTGAGTTCTGTTGTTTTAGTGGGTTCGAGGGTTAGTTGAGCGATCGCTCCGTAAGGGCTACCAAAAATCCCCTTCTCTGAATTAGCTGCATTGCTGCTGATATATCCTAATGACAAATTCAAAGCTTTATTCAAATTATGAGAAATACCGATACCTGCGCCACTACCTTGTCGGCGAATGGGATTTTCTCGTCCAAATGTAGAAATCGATCCATCTCCACTACCGCTAAAAAGAGGATTGACGCTAGGAACAAAGTCGCCTAATCCTCCTCCCAACCCGTAGAAAGTTATGCGGGTTCGTTTACCTAGCGGAAATCTGTACTCTAGCTCATCTACTTCCACCTCATTGTCATCGTCACCATCAAATCCCAAATTTGTCATTTGAGTTCCAGTCACATCTTCTAATGCTGGTGTGTTCCTTGCTTGTAAGCGCACTTCCAATTTATCTTTTCCAGTAAAACTGCTTACGAAGCTCAGACGGACGCGATCGCTCAAGACTAAATTTTCATTTATTGGTTTACTGCTGTTGGCTCTCTTTTCACCAGCCAATCCAGTCACAGCAAAGATGACTTCCGCCTCAAGCTCAACATGGGGGGAAAACTGTTGCGTTTCTAATGCAGCAACGTTGGTTTCTAATGAAGTAACTTGTTTCTCAAGGGTTTTTAATTCTGTCGATAATTCAGAAACAGATGTGATTTTACTTAATGCATGATTATCAGCATTAGATTCACTGAAGTTATTAGGTTTATCGACAATGGGTGTTGCAATAGCTGGAGTTATGCTACTCAAAGTGCATGAGATAATTAAACTAATTAAGCGAAATTGTCGCCAATAAGTTGAAGCTAACAATGCTCTCTCCTGAAAATTAGCAATTGGAATATAGGAATTTGAATATAAAGGCGAACCGCAGAGGCGCAGAGAACACAGAGAGAATAAGGAGAGATTTTTACGAATGATTTAGGATTGTTATAGGATGTTGTTTATGCAGAAAATAAGAGTTTAAATCATGATGCGTTTCTAATATGTAAACGCTGTCCGCATAGATTTAATAATGCTTTTGTAAAAGGACGACGTTCTAAAAATTGCGTGCTGATGTGAATATGTCGGACTAGTGTTAAAGTGATGTAGGATTCAATTGGAGTTTTGAATTTGTCGCTTGTAAGTTGGAGAAATCTTTCAGTTAGGGCAGTTTCCCAATCGTGTAATGCTTCTGAATTACCCAGGATGCGAAGGCTGTATTCTTTAATATGAGCAATAAAGTTACCGATATCAATAGCCGGATTACCTTCACAATATAAGTCAAGGTCGATAAGATACAAACGAGAACCATTAATAATCACTTGATCGGGATAAAAATCTCGATGGATACCACAGTGTTTTAGTTCTGGAGTATTTTCTCCTAAATGATTAGATGCTGCTAATATTTTTTCTAAGGGTTTTTTCCATTCTGGATATTGTTGCATCACCAATGGAATCCTTTCATTCAAGATTCGCAGTTCGTCTGACATGCTATGAGAACGGCAAGGAGAAATGTTAGTTTGGTGAAGTTTATGGGCAACTTCAGCAATTCGTTTTGCCAGAAAACTGGTATTGGTTTGAGTTAAGAATTGAGTAGCGATGGCTCCGCCAACGCCAGGGGCGAACGCTCCTTGAACTTTTCGCTGCAACCACATCTGCCATTCGGGGATTATTCCTACAGGTTGCGTTACTGAAATTCCATCAGCACTATCATCTGCAAATCCTGTTTCCCACAATAATTTCTGTAATTCATAACTATTGAAGTCTGTTCCTTTAGCTCGGATTTTGCCAATTAGTGTGATGGTTTGCCCGTGATTATTAATCAATTCATATTCAATCAAACAACGCCGCCCTGGTTTGTGACGAATAACTTCGATTTTTTGCAGTTGGGCATTTTCAACGATTGGCAGGTACTCAGTGAATCGTTGTTGTACTTCCAATGGATCAAGGGCTGCTGACAAAAATGGCATTTTGGGATCAGTTACACTGTTAAAGCGATCGCTGACGAAAACAGTCATATTTATTGCGTATAAATCTAAAAACTTTTATTTTCTCTGCACAATATGCAGCGCCATAATTGGGTTATGCCATCCGAGAATTTGACTTTTCCTCAGTTCGGATTGCAGTCTGCATTTGATACAATGCCGCATAGCGACCATTCTGTTGCATTAATTCCTGATGAGTGCCTTGTTCTAGCACCTGCCCATTTTCTATGTAAAGAATTATATCTGCGCGAGTTGCAAGATATAGATCATGAGTAATTAAGAAGGTGGTGCGGTTTTGCGAGAGCCGTTGTAGAGCATCAACGATCGCTTTCTCGTTGCCTTGATCTAGCCCAGTTGTGGGTTATCTAAAATTAAAATTGGAGCTTGACGAATCGCAGCACGGGCGATCGCAATTCGTTGGCGTTGTCCACCTGAAAGGGTTGCGCCTCGTTCTCCCACAAGTGTGTTGTATCCTTGGGGTAAAGCTTGGATGAAATCATCAGCATTAGCTAAACGAGTGGCTGCTTCAATTTCCTCATCTGACACACCAGCAATACCGTAGGCAATATTTTCTCGAATGGTGGCGGCAAATAAGAGACTGTCTTGCAAAACTACACTAATTTGTGGGCGTAATGATTCCAATGTGTACTCGCGGATATCTCGCCCATCAATCATGACTTTACCCATCGTCGGGTCATAAAGTCGTAATAATAGGCTTACTAAAGTAGATTTACCACCGCCGGATGTACCAACGATCGCTACTTGCTGCCCTGGTTGAATGGTTAAATTGATATCTTCAAGCAGAACTTGTCCTGGTTCATAGGCAAAGTGAACATGATCAAAACAAACTTCACCTCGGAAAATTGGAGCCGGTATTGCATCCGGCAAATCTTGGACATCAGGTTGCTGTGATAATATATCTAAAATTCGCTCACCAGAGGCAGCAGCTTTAGCGAGTCTTCCGGTGTACTTAGCAAAGTTCTGAACCGGCTTAAAGGCATTTTTGAGATAGGTGAGAAATACCAGCACATCACCCGGTGTTAGAGCATTTCGCAATGCCAGCCAGGAACCGTACCATAGAACAAGTGCTGTTCCTAGTGCAATTACAGCATCAACGGTTCGTTCCAGATGAGCCGCAAGGCGTTGGGTTTTGACGCTCTCCTTGAGGCTACGCTGATTTTGTTGAGAAAAAACTCGTGCAAAAGCATCTTGCAGTGAAAGGGCTTTGACTAATTTAATGGCAGCAATTGACTCAGCCGCCGTCGCCGCCACAGCCCCTTCTTGTTTCCGTTGCCTTAATGAAGACTCTCGAATTCGCTGACTCAGCCGATTTGTGACTAATGCAAACAATGGTAGGGTAAGCAGTGCAAGTAGGGTGAGGCTGCGATTGATCCAAAACATCACGCTAATCATGCCAAACAGCGTCAGAATGCTTACTACCAGTGGTAATGCTGCCGTGATCATAATTTCTTGCAGACGGCTAGCATCGCTACTTACACGAATAATTAAATCGCCGCTACGAGCTTTGGTGTGGTAACTCAAGGACAAATCTTGAAGATGACAATACAGATGATTACGCACCTCAGTCATGACTCGGCTACCTACTGTTGCTAGTCCGACGGTACTCCAATAGGCGGCAAGTGCGCGTAATCCGGTAATTACAAGGACTGTAACTGCTGAAACTGTCAGTAATGTAACTGGCTCCAGGCGATCAATTAATGGGATATTCGTAGGACGATCGCCCCGAATTAGAACGTAATCAAAGACAAACTTCAAGGGCCAAGGTTCCAGCACCCGTAGTCCGACATCCGCAACCAGAGCGATCGCAGAAATTGAAAGTAGTCCATACTGTTTTTGAATGTAAGGCCAGAAATAACGTAGTACTCCCCATAGACCGGGAATAGCTTTTTTCTGTGGCTTTGAACGTCCCATTTATCGTCTCACCTCCACTTGGAATTGAGGCGGAGTATTTAATCCAGCTATATGCAAAATCCGTTGCGCGATCGCCTCCCAAGTGTGATGTTTTATGGCTGTTTTCCGCGCCGCTTGTCCCAAAGAATGGCGCAAAGTAGGCGATCGCCACAATTTTTCTAATGCCTCTGCTAAGGCGATCGCATCACCTGGTGGACAAAGAATCCCATTCACCCCTGTGTCAATTAGCTCAAGCAATTGCCCAATACCACTAACAACTACTGGCAAACCAGCCGCCATATATTCATAAACTTTCAACGGTGAGAAGTAAAAATCGGATTCAGCCGCATAGGGGGCAACAGCAACATCCATTGCTGCTAATAATTTCGGAATTTCATGCTAAATTCACCGCTCCGGTGAATTTAGCATGAGAGTGTAATCCTCGTGCTGATAATTCGGCTTCGAGATTTTCCCGTTCGGGGCCATCGCCAACAATCAAAAGTTTGGCATTGGGAACTTGTTGATGCAGTTGAGCAAAAGCTGCTGTGAGAATTGGCAGTCCATGCCACGGTTTCAATGTGCCGACAAATCCCACTGTAAAGGTTTCTGGTTGTGTTGAAAATGCACGATCAAAAGTAGGGAAGCGATCAGGATTTACACCATTTGGGATGACATGAACTTTGCTACTTTTTACATAATTCATTAAGTAAGTTTTCACTTCAGATGAAACAGCAATTAGTGCAGTAGCCGCTTGAAAAACCCGATTCGCCACCTGTTCAGCGCTGTGGCAATCAATCAACCCGCGATGTTTTGCCTGTTCTGCAATTAGAGGTGAATTGACTTCTAATAATCCGGGGATTCCCATTGCTTGGGCAAATTCCATTGCGCTATAACTCCAAAGGGAGTAACGCTCATAAATTAGGTCAAATGGGCCAAACCTCTGCAAATATAAACGCAAATCGGGATTAATCGATAAGGCAACTTGCTCTCGTACAGCGCGTTCTAGTTTTGGGATGGCTGGAAGCTGATGAACTGAAACATCCGCTAAGTCTGCGGGTGGCTTTCCACCAATGCGAGTAGCAAACAAATCAACTTGGATATTTTGCCGTTGCAATGCTCGAATTACTTCTTGGACATGAATAGAGCATCCTTTTTGCCCAAATACAGGAATTCCTGGATCGGCACAGATATAAGCAATTCGCACGCTCTACACCTCCTGAACTACTTTTAAAGTCATGGCAGCATTGGGTTCAGCCGCATGGAATATTGCTCGTAATGCTGCGCTATTGCGATGAATGTCAAACTCAGACTCAATTAATTGTCTGGCTTGGGTTGACAATTTAACTCGCAAGGCGGGATTGGTAAGGAGTTGTTGAAGTGCGATCGCTAATTGTTCGGCATCATGTTGTGGGACAATTAATCCAGTCTGGCGATCGCGCACTAATTCGGGAATTCCAGTCACATCTGTACTTATACAGGGCGTTCCCAATGCCATCGCTTCGAGTAAAACTGTAGGCAAACCATCCCGGTTGCCATCTTGTCCGATAATATATGGAGCTGCAAACACAGCAGCTTGCTGCATCAATTGAAATACATCATTTTGAGGGCGTGGGCCGACAATTTCCACAGTAGATTGCAGCCCTAAATCTTGGATTTTTTGTTGCAATACAGCTTCTAATGATCCAGTACCCACAATTTGACATTGGAAATCACAATTTATTCGCTTTAAAATCGCACAAGCATCTATCAAAATAGATAGCCCTTTCTTCTCAATTAATCGAGCGACAGAGAGAATCAATGGAGGACGATCAACCGGGGAAGAATATTGTAATTGTCGTAAATTTAAGCCATTGTAAATGCGTTGAACTCGCTTTGCACCATAAGTTTTTTGCAAATAATTGAGGTTATAGTCACTGACAGTTACGACAGTGGCAGCATCTTTGAGCTTGCGTTGCATATCCTCAAATTCAACACTTTCATGAAAGATGTCTTTAGCATGAGCGGTGAAGGTGTAGGGAATGCCCGTAAAGTGAGATGCTAACCGAGCTACACTGGTCGCAACAGTGCCAAAGTGAGCGTGAAAATGGGTGATGCCTTTGATTCGCGCTTCCCGTGCTAGCCATGCAGCTTGGTAAACGGTGCTAGCTTGTTCACCTTGAGCATAAGCCAACTTTGACCAAAAATCTGGAATAACTTTACTGGCTTCTTGTAATTCTGCCCAAAAATAGCTTGCTGCTGTGGGAGTAAGACTATTTAGGGATTCACTCATGCGGCCTTGAATTGGCTTACGAATGTAGTTGACGGTAGCACGCACCTGGGAAATAATATTTTGAAAGTGAGTGTCACACGGTGGCCTCAAAGCAAAAATTTCAATATCTAAACCAGCCGCTTCATGAGCCAAAATTTCATTGACGACGAAGGTTTCAGAATAGCGAGGATAACGTTTAAGAATGTAACCAATACGGATTGCCATAATTAGTAATTAGTAATTAGTAATTAGTAATTAAGAAGGTTGTTTTTTAGGCTCCCCAATCTCCTTTCAAGAAGCTTGTTGGGATGAATGATGAGCAGAGATTAGTATTTCATTTACGAATTGAGGAATGCGGGTAAGTCCATCAAGATCGATACAATTACGGGCTTGTGACGGCTCACCTTCTTGCATTAACCAGTCTGTCAATGCTTGAGGTTTTAAATGATGCGGGTGCAGCATATCAACTAAACCAAGTGCCTGTAAGCGTTTGGTACGGATAAACTGCTCTCGACGGGGCTTGATTCGGGGTACAATAAGCGATCGCTTTTCAAATGACAGCAATTCGCAAGTTGTGTTGTAACCACCCATAGCAATGACGCGTTCAGCCTGATTCAGCAATAGCGTTGGTTCAGCTAAATATTTCAACACCCGCAAATTGGAACGTTTAGCAGCATACTTTTGAAGCTGTTGCTGTACTTTTTGCGACATGAACGGCCCCGTCAAGATGATGCCGCTCATCTCTGGTGGTAGTTCAGCAAGAGCAAATGTTTCTGCCAGACGCGCTCCATCTTGTCCGCCTCCCACCAAGCACAACACGAATCGTTCAGATGGCAAATTCAGTGATTTCAATGCCTGAACGCTATCCATATCTACGAATTTCAGGCGGTTACGCTGGTCAAGATAGCCAGTGTAGCGTAATTTTGCTAAAGTCTTTGCATTGAAGCGATATTCCTGTGCTAAGTCATATATGGCTGGATCACCATACACCCAAACCGCATCATAATAGGTTTGAATCGCCTCTTCATTAGCTATTCTTTTCCACTCTCGATGCACAGATGTAGGGTCATCTAACACATCCCGTAAACCTAAAATGCAGTGCGTTTTTCCTTGGGTACGCAAATAATCTAGTGTTGGTTCTAGCTCTCTCACCGCTCCTCGCGGTACATTATCCACAATCAGAATATCGGGTTTAAAGGTCTTGATAGTGGTAAGAATAACTTGCGATCGCAGCGTAATAATTTCCTGCAATGATAGATCCAATCGTCGTGCCTGATATTGCCCATCAATATTTTTGTGCAGAGCAGGTAGGATCAAACAATCAACTCCTGGTAGTGTTATTACGTTGCTGGCATCCTGTATCCCACTAATAAGCAAAACATCAATTTCTAGGTCTGAACATCCTAATGTTTGAGCAATCAACAAATTACGCCGCTTATGTCCCAGTCCCATTGTGTCGTGCGAATATAAAGCAATGCGACATTTACGAGCATTGCTAGATAAACTAATAACCTCTGAAGACGCTATGCTAGCCGACGTTCGTGCTATTTTTTTAACGGGGGTTAACAAGTTTTTCATCTGTACTCCTGACAAACTTTTCATCCGGTCGCTGACGACTTGCAAATTGAGTTAACACTTTTATCCAAAGTTTAGATTTTGATTTTTGAGTTAAATTGACAAATTAATGATATGCTCACTCTATGAATTAAATAGAATAAAAACCTCCCACTTTCTCATGTTTTTATTATTAGAATTTGCTTATCTTTCTCACTAAAATTAATAGGCTTCATTTTTTTAAATTAGTAATTTTAAAACCTGAAATTAAAATCAGATTATTATTTAGTTAAGAAAAGTTAAACACTACTTTATAAATTATCAATTTCTCATTAAAAGTACATGAGAAATTGATGAAAATTCTCTCATCAAAAATTAATTAGTAGATTGTAAGCCTTAAACCGAGGATTTGATGAATTTAAACAGCCTCAAATGAGGATGAGTCAAAATGAGCAGGGTATTAAACCGTTTTTGCGATCGCATGTCTGTTTTCAAAATATCTCAGTTGCTTTTAGTTTGGCAGCAACTATTGGGAGAAGCACGCACCCGGATTTTGCTGTGGTACTTGCTGATTTTAGGAATAACGTTTCTTATTGCTATTCCGGCATTTCGCTATCAGCTATACCAGCGTATTGATGAGCGTGTTCGTCAGGATATGGAAGGAAACATGATGGCTTTTAAGGCGCTGATTAAGGGCGAAAAGTTTGTTACAGAGAATAGACTCACTGATGACTCAGAAGAGATATTGAACGAGTCAATACTGTCTGGAGAAGAACAAATAACTACTCCAGCCTCCGTAGAAGACTTAATCAAGCTTTTTAGAGCTTATTTGTTGTATCGGCGACCAGAAGATGAATCCTACTTTATCACTTTTCTCGATGGTAAATTCTATAAATCTAGTCCTAGCAAACGCCCTAAGCTTTTAGCCAGAGACTCATTACTTATGAGACGGTGGGCAAAACAGACCCAACCAGAACAGGGAGAACAAGAATTTTTCGCCCCTGATGGTAGTAATATCCTTTACATGGTGGAACCGATTACTATTAATGGACAAACACGGGGAGTCTTTGTCGTTGCCCACAATACCGCCGGGGAAAGGACAGAAGCCTTAGAAGCAATCACTGTGATTATTCAAGTTTTCAGCTTAGTGTTTGTGGTGTCGTTAATCCTTACCTGGTTTGCTGCGGGGCGGATACTCTCTCCTCTACGGACAATTCTCACTACATCTCATGCCATCAGTGAGTCAGATTTAACTCAGCGTTTGCCTGTGCGAGGTAAGGGAGAACTGGGGGAACTGGCGAAGACATTCAACGAAATGATGGACAGACTAGAAGCAGCCTTTGCCAGCCAGCGTGAATTCGTTAACGATGCTGGACACGAACTGAGAACTCCCATCACTATTATTCGTGGACACCTAGAACTGATAGGAGATGATCCCCAAGAACAACAAGAAACCGTGGCACTTGTCATCGGAGAACTAGACCGGATGAGTCGTTTAGTTGATGATATGATTTTGCTGGCAAAAGCAGAACGCGCCGACTTTTTACAGGTAGCAACAGTAAATGTGGCAGATTTAACCAAAGAATTATTTATTAAAGCCCAAGCACTGGCAGAGAGAGACTGGCAACTAGACTCTGTGGCCAAAGGTCAGATTGTTGTTGACCGTCAAAGAATTACCGAAGCGATGATGAATCTGGCTCAGAATGCTACTCAGCATACTAAAGAGAGTGATACTATTTCCATAGGTTCAGCGATCGCCAAAGAAAAGGTGCGCTTCTGGATACGCGATACAGGCGAAGGCATTCCACTGGTCGATCAAAAACGAATTTTTGAACGCTTTGCCCGGTCTTCCAACAGTCGCCGTCGTTCAGAGGGGGCTGGACTGGGGCTGTCTATTGTGCGAGCGATCGCAGAAGCTCACGGTGGGCAAGTATTACTTCATAGTCAGTTAGGAGCAGGTTCGATGTTTACCATCGTTTTACCGCTCGATCCCCCCAATAAATAAGCGTCTATGCCGAACATTCTCATCGTTGAAGATGAACCCCGGATTGCCTCATTTATTGAAAAAGGGTTGCGATCGCAAGGGTTCACAACAACAATTCTGACAGATGGGTTGTATGTGCTGGATGTGATCCAAAGTGGAAACTTTGACTTGTTAATTCTGGATCTGGGGTTGCCTGGAAAAGACGGGTTTCAAGTACTCGAAGAACTGCGCGGACAAGGAGAAGACATACCTGTGATTATCCTCTCTGCCCGGAGTGACATTCACGACAAAGTTGCTGGGCTAGAAGGGGGTGCAGATGATTATGTCACCAAACCCTTCCGATTTGAAGAACTATTGGCGCGGGTAAGGTTACGGTTGCGAAGTACTAGACCTGCCAGAGATGCCCAAGAATTTATCCTCAAAGCTGGTAATATTGAGCTTAATTTGCGAACTCGACAGGTGAAAATAGGCGATCGCCTAATAGAACTACCTGCCCGTGAATTTGCTATGGCAGAAATGTTTTGCCGACATCCACAACAAGTAATCAGTCGAGAACAACTCCTAGATTACGTTTGGGGTTACGACTATAACCCAGGTTCTAATATTGTCGATGTGTATGTCGGTTATCTCCGTAAGAAACTAGGTAGCAAACTGATTGAGACAGTTAGAGGCATGGGTTATCGCTTGCGAACGTAGTGCTGAATGCTGAGTCTTGAGGTTCAATATGAAACAGCATCACAACTTCGATGAACTGGCTTTTGGCCAGTCAAATAGCCCTTTGCAATCAACTAACTCCAGTCCAGATACAAGCAATTCTAGATATTGGTTCAGTCATCTGAAGGTTGGTCAAAAGATTGGCATTGGATATGCACTGATTTTGAGCATCGCTGTACTGGGGACTAGCATTGGGTTTCTGATTGCAGATCATTACCAGCGACAAGCGCAAAAGCGGGAAGAAGCGGCGATTGAAGAGTTATATAACCCACATTCCGCACTTCATCGTGTAATACACGAAGATTTCCAATGTC
>JAHCSU010000460.1 GCA_023522315.1 Nostoc sp. CCCryo 231-06 | reverse complement strand
GGGTGGGGTGCAATGACTATGGGAATCACAACTAATTACCCGGACATGATATTACTACATTAATTGTTATCGAAAGTCTGGATTTCCTTGTTTCTTCCGTGGCTTACTCATGGTTAAACTCAATACAAGGGTGTTGAGTTTAACGATCAGTTTTACCCACTTGACAAGACTCTATTTTTCTTAACTTGACACCAACGACGAGATGCCCATCCCATAAGAGTCATTATTTTAATTAATTCCGAGCGATACCTTCTTGACGCGCTGCTTGTTGCACAGCAGCAGCAACAGCTGTGACGACGCGCTCATCAAAGACGGAAGGGATAATATGTTCCCGATTCAAGTCTGAAGGCTTGACTAAAGAAGCGATCGCATTTGCGGCTTCTAGGTACATTTTGATGGTAATTGTATGGGCCCGACAATCTAAAGCACCACGGAATACCCCAGGAAAGGCTAAAACGTTATTGATTTGATTGGGGTAATCACTTCGACCCGTAGCGATCACAGCCACATCTTTACTGATTAATTCTGGCTGAATCTCTGGGATGGGATTTGCCATTGCAAATACAATTGGGTCTTTCGCCATCGAATGCACCATTTCTGGTGTCAATACTCCCGGTGCGCTAACACCAATAAACACATCTGCCCCTTGCATTGCACCCGCTAATGTACCCTGAGCTTTCACGGCAAATTCGAGTTTTTCTTCTGTCAAATCGGTGCGACTGGTTGAGATAATCCCTTTAGAGTCGCACATCCAGATTTTTTCTGCCCCAGCTTTCCGGAGTAACCGAGCGATCGCTACTCCAGCCGCCCCAGCACCATTAATCACGATGTGGATTTGGGCCATTGACTTATTTACCAGTTTCAAAGAATTAAACAACGCTGCCAAAGTGACAATCGCCGTACCATGCTGGTCATCGTGAAAAACGGGTATATCTAACTCTTGGCGCAATCTTCTTTCAATTTCAAAGCAGCGAGGTGCAGCGATATCCTCTAAATTCACACCCCCAAAAACTGGCGCGATATTCTTGACTGTCTGGATAATTTCTTCTGTATCTTGGGTGGCCAGACAAATGGGAAAAGCATCTAGCCCCGCAAATTCCTTGAACAGCATTGCTTTGCCTTCCATGACTGGCAGAGCAGCAGCTGGGCCGAGATTTCCCAATCCCAAAACTGCGCTACCATCGGTAACAATGGCAACAGTGTTTTGTTTGATGGTTAATTTGTAAACTTCCTCTGGATCTTGAGCGATCGCTGTACAAATTCGACCGACTCCAGGTGTGTAAGCCATTGCTAAATCAGACACACTTCTTAAGGGAATTCTACTAGTAATGCTGATTTTGCCACCACGATGCAAATTAAAGGTGCGATCGTAAACGCTGAGTAACTTGATGTCTGGCAATGCTTTGACTGCTTGGACAATGGTTTCAGCATGTTCGGTACTAGCTGCATCCACAGTCAGATCGCGGGTGGATTCTTTGCGGGTTTGCTCGATTAAATCAATTTGACCAAGATTACCGCCAGTGGTTGCGATCGCCTGGGTTATTGATGCTAACATTCCTACACGATTGGGAATCTGCAAGCGCAGTGTCAAACTAAAACTAGAATTAGGAGTTAGGTCTGCCATGTTAATTTTGGATTTTAAGTTTTAGATTTTATAGTAAAAACCTGCTGGAAATCTAAAATCAATCTAACAAAAAAAGCGCCCTCCAGAAATGGAGGGCGCTTTTTATTTAGCTAAATCTTCAGAATTAACCGTTGATAGCAGGAGCAGTCATTGCTACAGGAGTAACTTCACCAGCAGCTAAGTCTAGGGGGAAGTTGTGAGCGTTACGCTCGTGCATTACTTCCATACCCAAGTTAGCGCGGTTGATTACGTCTGCCCAGGTGCTGATGACGCGACCTTGGGAATCAATTACTGATTGGTTGAAGTTGAAACCGTTCAGGTTGAATGCCATTGTGCTGATACCCAAAGCGGTGAACCAGATACCGACGACAGGCCAAGCTGCTAGGAAGAAGTGCAGTGAACGGCTGTTGTTGAAGGAAGCGTATTGGAAGATTAGACGACCGAAGTAGCCGTGGGCTGCAACGATGTTGTAGGTTTCTTCTTCTTGACCGAATTTGTAACCGTAGTTAAGGGACTCGCTTTCGGTGGTTTCACGCACCAAAGAAGAGGTGACTAAGGAACCGTGCATTGCAGAGAACAAACTTCCGCCGAATACACCAGCCACACCTAACATGTGGAAGGGGTGCATCAAGATGTTATGTTCTGCTTGGAACACAATCATGAAGTTGAAGGTTCCAGAGATACCCAAAGGCATACCATCAGAGAAAGAACCTTGACCGATTGGGTAGATCAAGAATACTGCACAAGCAGAAGCCAAAGGTGCGCTGTAAGCTACGCAGATCCAAGGACGCATACCTAAGCGGTAAGAAAGTTCCCACTGACGACCGAGGTAGCAAGCGCAACCGATCAAGAAGTGGAAAATTACCAACTGGTAAGGGCCGCCGTTGTACAACCACTCATCTAAGGAAGCTGCTTCCCAAATTGGGTAGAAGTGCAAGCCAATAGCGTTGGAGGAAGGAACAACTGCACCAGAGATGATGTTGTTTCCGTAGATCAAAGAACCTGCAACGGGTTCACGAATACCGTCGATGTCTACTGGAGGTGCTGCGATGAAGGCGATTACGAAGCAAGCAGTAGCAGCTAGCAGGGTTGGGATCATCAATACACCAAACCAACCGATATATATACGGTTGTCGGTGCTGGTGATCCACTCGCAAAAGCGATCCCATACGTTAGCGTCAGAGCGCCGTTGTAAGGTTGTGGTCATTATTTTATAAGTGCTGTTTTTTATTAAAAATGGAACAAGCAGATTTTGTTTTTGCCTGTTGAACTACAGTTTACATGATTTACTTTGACGCGATCTGCGACTTAATATTCTGTAACAAAATTCTTTAAAAAGTTCATCGAACTGTAAAGTTTTCCTACTATAAAAAACAATATTTATAAAACTAATGGATTGAGGCTTTGTAAGTTGTTTCAACACCAAACTAGCTATAACTTTCAATTACGCGATCGCCTAGTTAATTCTCTTTACATTCCTTTACAAATAGCCTGCTAAAAAAATTTTAAGTTTTGTTGATTTGTAACGAAATAATAAGTTGTAAGTTGTCTTATGTTTTATTAAAAATCAAAGTAGATGTAGGGCAAACTGCCTTCAGGAGCTAATAACCAAACAGCGTAGAAACATAGGGGGACGAAGACAAGTTTAAGGGGCCAGTTCAACTCTAACTTCAGTATTCGGTTGAAGGCATAGACTACAGTCATAAGGGCAGCTAAACCTAGAAGTACCCAAGTGAGTTGGTATTGGCTCATATTTAAGGCATCCACATAAACCTTTTGAGCAAACTGGGCATCAGCAGGATAACCCCAAAGATGCCGAATTACCAAAGAAGAGTCTTCGAGATTAGGTAGGCGGAACCAAATCCAAGAGGTAAAAACCATCAGTTGAGTCAATAACCAAGCTACAAAGATACCTAGAGGATTTTGCCAGAATTGTTCTAGTTTTTCAAAGCGATCGCTCATAGTATCTGTAAGTCGATGAACCACCAAGGCTAACCCGTGCAATATGCCCCAAACTACATAACCCAAAGCAGCACCGTGCCAGATACCAGCGATTAGCATCACAATAAATAAATTCCAGCAGGTACGCACTAAACCCTGACGGGAACCACCTAAAGGAAAGTAGACATAGTTACGTAGCCAATCTCCTAGAGTGATATGCCAGCGCCGCCAAAATTCTGAAATATTGGTGCTGAAGTAGGGAAAATCGAAATTCTCAGGTAGAACTAAGCCAAAAAGCATAGCACTACCACGGGCGATGTCTACATAACCGTTGAAATCTAGATATAACTGCAAACCGTAGGCAAATGTAGCTAACCACAGATCGGCACTACCCGCCCGTTGTAGATTACCAAAACATAAATCGACGAAAATACCAAGGTGGTCTGCAAAAATACCTTTTTTGACTGCGCCTCTAGCAATCAACCATAGCGCCTGGGCGACTCTATCGCTATTGGGTAATTCTAGTGTATTGAATTGATTTGCTAAGTTGTGGTAGCGCGTAATCGGCCCTGAAATCAGTTTTACGAAGAATAATTTGTAGGTAGCAAATTTGAGAAACTGCTCAGTAGCAGGGGCACCGCGATAAACATCTATTAAATAGGCAATGCATTCAAAGGTAAAAAATGAAATTCCCAAAGGTGCAATTAATTTAAAAGAGCTATCGGGTGAGTTTGTTTGCACATTAAAAACAAACTTGAATAAAGGGGTAAAATACTTATAACCTAATAACAGTAAAACATTTAGAACTATCCCCAGCCACAAAACTTTTAAACGACGGCGATTCCAGTCACCTTGGGCAAATTGCCACTCTTCATTAGAAATTTGCCAGTCAAGAGAATGTTTTCCTGGTGAAGTATTTTTACCAATCTCTAGCCCCACACGGAAATTAATATATGTCAATGCTAATAGTAATGGCATGTACTGGAGCTGCAAAGATCCGTAGAAAACCAAGCTGGCAATTAGCAGCGTCCACAATCGCAATTTCTGTTGTGCTAAAGACCAATAAATTCCTAACACACTCAACAAAAACAGCCCATAAAAAATTGATATAAAGTTCATTTTTTAGTTATTTGTCATTTGTCATTTGTCGTTGGGCATTGAAAAGAGGCAAAGGTGAAAATTCTTCTCCCTTGCCCCCTGCTCCCTGCTCCCCTGCCTCTTCCCCACTCCCCAGTTCCCTACTTCGCTGGCCAGGGAATCATCGGATCATTAGCCAGCTTTTTGGAGACTTCGTATGCTCCAAAGCGGTTGAGGTGGCTAGGATCAGAAAAGTAGTCATTTGATTTTGGCCACTGTTGGCTCAAATCTCGATAAATAAAGTTGGGACTAGTAGCTAGACGCAACATATATTCCTGAAATTCTTGCTCATGCTGTTTACGCACTGGATCTAAATAATCTCCCGTGAGAGGCATGTTGACAAACACTAAGGAAATTTTCTGAGACTGAGCAAACTGAAGCACTTCTTGAAAGGCAGCATCTTGCTGCCCTTCTATTTGGAAAGATTTATAGTCGTTATCGTAATTTCCGGGAACTCTAGAATGTTTTTGATAGTATCTAGCAGGATTGAAGCGAATAGACAAAGGTAGAAAGCCATCAAAATCAACTGCTTGCTGGGAAGTACTCTCATCTGAAGTACCGTCTGTTAGCTGTTTTTGTGAGCCAACTGTTTGATTGCGACCAAGTATAAGCAGTTGTTTTTGCAGTAAACTTTTAATTTGGTCGCGGTTTGGATAGCTAGCAGAAAGAGATGCTAAAGCCTGATTTAACGACTGATTGACAGCTTCATAGGCGCTAATCTCCGGTTTCTCTTCTTTTATCTTTTCTTCTCCCGAATTTACCTGATTTTCGGGCAAATCACTGCTATTGGCAGTTGTTAGGGCTTTTTGGAATGCTTGTTTATAACCAGCCGATGCAGCGATGGATTTAAAGGTAATATCCTCACGTCCACCGTTGAAAGCACGGGCCCCATCTGCCCAGAGAATTATTTTAGGCAGTTCTGATGGTTCGAGTACATGGCGAATCACAAAGTCTACAACTTGTGCGGTAGCACCGTTGATCCCAAAGTTAAACACGTCAATATTTGGATAGCCCTGAGTCGCTAAAGCTTTAGAAAGTGCTGCGGGATCTACTCCCCTGAGAGCGCGGGAGGAGCCAATAATCAACACATCCGGTGGAGTACCAGTTCTAGCCAAACGCTGTTTATACAATGCTAGTTGTTCGTCTAACTGCCTAACATTGAAACTTGGCATCTGCGATCGCGCTGCTAAAAGAATAGCGGTAGCGGTTGCTTTTTCCTTCAGTGGTGCGGCTGCCAAATTATTTGTCGGGATATCATCAGTTTGGGTAAACTCAGAAGCATTAAATACAGAACTCTGATTTGGAGAAGATTTTGTCTTGGAAGTGCTGGTAAAAAATGTCGTTTTCTCTCTCTGAGTTTTCCCAGATATCAAAGATGCCTTTTGCCCAGAAGATGATGAAGGCAAGACACTGGCTACTTTTGGCGTCGGCATAGTACTTGCAATAATTCGACCCAACACCCAATCAGTTTGAAGGGTAAGTAATAATCCTAGTGTCCCCCAAACTAAAGCAACTTTAAGTCCTTGAACATCAGGGCTTTGCTCTGCTGACTGGTGGCTTTCAGTAAATAGCTGGCTTTGCACCAGGAATTTTTTCGCGGTTGCACTCGCCGTTTTCATCCAGTCTCGTGCAACTTCTGTTACAAAACTTTGAACTTCTTCTGTTGTTAAGTCTGGGCGCAAAATTGGCTCACTAGTCTCAGAAGTTACCAGATCATTAACGTATTTAGAAGTAGCAGCAAATTCTGGGGTTGCTTCTGGTACTAAACGTTGGCGATGTTCAAGATCAACGCCATAATGCCAAAAAGGCTCTTTATTCCCAGCCCGGCGGCCGTAGACACGTACCCCCATAATACCGGTAATTTTTAACTGGCGGATAAACTGCGTAACTTTAGTTGCTACTTGTTGACGCCCTGGACAAACAGGTGCATCACACATGATGTGCAATAAATCGTTTTTGTTGAGCAGGAGGACGCGAACTCCGCCTGTCAATAAACGCCAATCCAGGTCAGGATTGAGTAAACGCTCCAGTAAAAATATGATGGCTGGTTCATCGCCAGTATTCGCCAAATCTAGCGGTGATGTGGCAAAGGCGGGATACTTTGCAGCAGGTAAAGCTAGCCAATCAATCCAAGTTGGTTCCTTGTCGCCTGCTTTTTGTCCGTATACGGTGGCGGCGAGAATGCCTTGAGGAGCGATCGCTTCTAGCTGGGGTAAAATAGCCTCTAAGCACACTTCCTTGTCGGGGATTGGCGTACTTCCTAAGGGATCAAAAGCTGGGCTACAAAAGATATGTAGGGTTGATTCTTTCAGAGAAACTTGGATAGCAACTTTTAACCCTGACAATACCTCAGTTAATAATCGCGCGATCGCTTGGACATCTCCCCAACGCGCCCACTCCTTCAGCATTACCTCTGGTGGCGTCAAATCCACCCGCAGCAGCCAATCAGGGGCAGTTTCGCCACTCACCTGTGAAACAACTACTGCATCTTGGTAGCCGGAAAGCTTGAGATAACGCAACTTCTGTGCTATTGGTTCAGCAAGCAACGATGCATCAGGGCTATAGCTTGACTGGCAAAATATCCACAGGCGATCTTCTTCTGGCTGAGAATTTTTTGGCTTATATGGCTTAATCTTTGCCTGTACCGATACACCTAACGTACTCAGAGTTTCGCTCAGATACCGAGCAATGGCTTCTGGATTGCCTTGGCGTGCCAAACTTTCGTTAGAGACAATCAGCGCCCCAGCCGATTGTTTTGATTTTTCCGAGTCTGCTAGCAGCGCTTGCTTTACCTGCTCCAGATGCTTATCTATTTGATTCAAGTAAACCCGATGGCACCATTTGGGACGCTGTTCCCCTTTTCTTCGGCCATAGACAAATACTTGATATATTGACGGTTCTTCGTTGCTTGTGAGAATATCCAAGTCTGTTTGCTGTAGTGCTTGCAGCAAGTCAGACAAAGTATGCCAACGCTGCGGACATTCAGTACCTTCACAAAGAATATGAAGGTTATTTCCCCGTAAGCGGACTTTCACCCCGAAAGTGTTGATCCCTGTTGCTTGGCTTACCCACTGCACTAATGATTGCTGGCGATCTGGTAATACTGTTTTCATGCTCAGTTAACTTTACAGGAAGCGATTGTTGGGGGATAGTGCCTGCACTTGTAAACTAGAACCATAGGTCTATCACACTCTGACGTTTTTTTTTAACAATTTTGTTACCTTCGTAGCTCATAAAATCGGCCAAGATAGTCTTGTATAGGTTGCAAGTCTGACTAATGTTGAGTTTTGCGTTTATTTTACTAATAGGGAGTCAGAATTAAGAAGTTAGGAGTTAGGAGAGACGCGATTAATCGCGTCTGTACAGTCAGAATAATTCTATATGACTGGCTGATGACTTGTCCTTTAAAGCTGAACTTACGTCCTAGTGCGCTAACGGCCCTGATGGGCAAAACAAACAACAAGCTTATCTCATTTAAACTCCGTCTCTTGATGATCATTAGAGTAATCATAATTCCTAACTCCTTGACAGACGCGATTCATCGCGTCTCTACTCATATTCCCATAACCAAGAATTAGCAATGCCTCCTGCCAACCAACAACCCTCAACTAACCCCGCATCCAATCTGGATTTCTTTAGCATTCCCCAATCTTTCCTTTTACAAATAGGTACAGCGTCTATATTACTGCTGCTCATTACCGGAAAAACTACAGTAAGAGCACTAGAAGCCATAGGGGAAGCCAGTGAAGAATTATTGCGAGGCGATCGCCTACCCAACCTCGACTTCCCAGATGAACACGAAACCAATCATGATGAGAAGATATACACCAAATAATTATTTGCTCAGGAACAACCCGGTGAGCATTAAGTGCAAAACCTAGAAGCGTAAACACAAAGATAGCTTTACAAGAATAGAGAATATGGGTTCCCTTTTATACTCTTCGTCTCAAACGGCGGATATATACCCGGTGTCGGAATTATTTTTGCGTCATCGTCTCCAGGTAGTGGAAGAATTGTGGGAGTCAGTTCTCCGGCAAGAATGCGGTCAAAACATGGTAGAATTGTTGCGGCAGTTGCGCGATTTGTGTTCCCCAGAAGGACAAGCAACAAATGACCAAGCATCCTCAGCCGTAAAATTGATTGAACAACTAAATATCAACGAAGCAATTCGTGCGGCTCGTGCTTTCGCTCTCTATTTTCAGTTGATTAACATCATAGAACAGGAATACGAACAACGGCAGCAATTGAGTCGCTATGAGGCAGAAACAGAGGCTACAGATGCAGAAAGAGCATCCAATGTCAACTATTCGTCCAATCAAAGAGAAGATGACGCGCCTGTTAGCAAGGGAATAGCAGCAGACTTGCTAAGAAAGAATTATCTAGAAAAAGCGCAAGTCAAACCAAAAGGTACTTTTGCTGCCTTGTTTCCCTATTTATTCAAACTGAATGTACCACCCCAGCAAATTCAACGTCTAATTGCACATCTGGATGTACGCTTAGTCTTCACAGCGCATCCGACGGAAATTGTTCGTCATACCATCCGGGATAAGCAGCGCCAGGTGGTACAACTCTTGCAAAAACTGGATGCTTTGGAAAACCATTCTGGTGGTACATCTGGGGGATATGCTTGGGAAGCAGCAGATGTGCGCGAACAATTGCTCGAAGAAATTCGCCTCTGGTGGCGTACAGACGAACTTCACCAGTTCAAACCCACTGTGCTAGATGAAGTAGATTATGCACTGCACTACTTCCAGGAAGTTTTATTTGATGGCATTCCTCAACTTTATAAACGTTTCAAACACACCCTATCTAATACCTTTCCTTGGCTAGAACCACCCAGTAAGAACTTTTGCTCTTTCGGTTCCTGGGTAGGCTCAGACAGGGATGGGAACCCATCAGTCACACCAGAAGTTACGTGGCAGACAGCTTGCTATCAGCGCAAAATGGTACTAGGGAAATATATTCAGTCAGTGAAAAATCTGATTGAATTATTGAGTGTGTCGATGCACTGGAGTGATGTCTTACCAGATTTGCTGGAATCTCTAGAGTTAGATCAGTCCCAGTTGAGTGAGGTATATGACGCACTAGCGCTGCGTTATCGACAAGAACCCTATCGGCTCAAACTGGCTTATGTGCTGAAACGGCTAGAAAATACTCGCGATCGCAATTTAGCTTTGTACAATCGGGAAACGCCCAAAAATCAAGATAGCCCCCTGTATCGTTCGGGAGCCGATTTTTTAGCAGAACTGCGGATGATTCAGCGCAACTTGACAGAAACAGGTTTAAGTTGTCGAGAATTAGAAAATCTGATCTGTCAGGTAGAAATTTTCGGTTTTAACTTGACACAGTTAGATATCCGCCAAGAATCATCCCGCCACGCCGATGCGCTGAATGAGATACTCGAATACCTGCAAATATTACCTCAACCTTACAACGAACTCTCTGAGGAGCAAAGAGTTGCTTGGCTCACTGGAGAACTGCAAACCCGGCGGCCGTTAATTCCAGCAGAATTGCCATTTTCGGAAAAAACCAACGATGTAATTGAAACCTTTCGCGTCGTGCGATCGCTGCAACAAGAATTTGGTCTAAATATCTGCCAAACTTACATTATCAGCATGTGCCGCGACGTAAGCGACGTGCTGGAAGTATTACTTTTAGCCAAAGAAGCCAGACTTTTTGACCCCGCCATTGCTGTCGGAACAATTCAAGTTGTCCCCCTATTTGAGACAGTAGAAGACTTACAACGCTCCAGAAGCGTCATGCGGAAACTGTTTGAACTCCCGTTATATCGCGCTTTGTTAGCTGGCGGCTACGAACAGACAAAAGCAGAGGATACTGATGAAAATTCTTCCTCCCCCCTCACCCTTAACTTACAAGAAGTGATGCTGGGGTATTCTGATAGCAACAAAGACTCTGGATTTTTAAGCAGCAACTGGGAAATTCATAAAGCCCAAAAATCACTGCAACAAATAGCAGAAAACTATGATCTACATTTGCGGATTTTCCACGGACGCGGCGGTTCTGTAGGGCGAGGTGGGGGCCCTGCTTACGAGGCGATTTTGGCTCAACCGGGTCATAGTATCAATGGGCGAATTAAGATTACCGAACAAGGAGAAGTTTTGGCTTCCAAATACTCCTTGTTGGACTTGGCATTGTACCACATGGAAACCATCACCACTGCTGTGATTCAAGCCAGCCTGCTGCGGACAGGGTTTGATGATATTGAACCCTGGAATGAGATTATGGAAGAATTAGCAGCGCGATCGCGTCAACATTATCGTGCTTTAATTTACGAACAGCCTGATTTTGTTGACTTCTTCCACGAAGTAACTCCCATTGAAGAAATTAGCCAACTGCAAATTAGTTCCCGTCCAGCCCGTCGTCCATCTGGTAAGAAAGATTTAAGCAGTCTGCGAGCTATTCCTTGGGTATTTAGCTGGACACAAACCCGCTTTTTACTTCCTTCCTGGTACGGCGTTGGTACAGCTTTACAAGAATTCTTGAACGAAGAACCAGAAGAACACTTGAAATTGCTACGCTACTTTTACGTTAAGTGGCCGTTCTTCAAGATGGTGATTTCTAAAGCCGAGATGACTTTGGCAAAAGTAGATATGCAAATGGCACATCACTACGTCCAGGAATTGTCAAAACCAGAAGATCAACTTCGTTTTGCCAAGGTTTTTGATCAAATTGCCAGCGAGTTCTATCTCACAAGGGATTTGGTGTTAAAAATTACCGATCACAATCGATTGTTAGATGGCGATCCTGTATTGCAACGATCTGTACAGTTACGCAATGGCACAATTGTTCCCTTGGGATTTATCCAAGTTTCACTACTCAAGCGCCTACGGCAGTCCCTAAATACTACTGCTACTTCTGGACTCATCCACTCTCGTTACAGCAAAGGCGAGTTATTGCGAGGAGCATTGTTAACTATTAATGGTATTGCAGCCGGGATGAGAAATACAGGTTGATTGGGAGTGGGGAATGGGGAATGGGGAATGACAAAAAATAGAATTTTAATTTGCACTTTTTTGGCGCTATCAGCAGGTTTTTTTGGTGCTTACACCAGTGGGCAAATTACCATAATGCTTCATAGCCAAAAGTGCCAAAACCAACCTTGGGGTTTAAAGGAGATGTGCAATGCTTGGATGACACCAGGAGCAATATGGCAAGGTAGCACAACAGGACTATGGACAGGCACTATCTTAGGGGCGTTTGTTGGTGGTTTGGTGACGCGACAAGCTCGTAATTAGTCTGTTGACTACCTAAATGAAGGTGAGTTCGACCAACTTTGGTGTCAACAAGGCTGGTAAAATCTACCCATAGCGAAAAAGAGCAAATCACCATGCCTACCGAAACTAACCCAGGAAATCAAACTACCACAGGTGCTGATGCTATTGATGAAGCGATCGCACAGGGAATTGATTTTGATGGTTCTCCCATTCCGCCTGCCAAGCTAGAACTTTATGGTAAAGTCATGGCGCTAGAAGGCAATAGACAGCGCAGTGGCGTATCTAATACTATGCGATCGCGCATTGTGCGAATTGGTGCAAAACACATTCCCCAAGCAGAACTCGACCAATTACTTGTAGATGCTGGTTTCGCACCCCTAAAAGAAAAAGAAATTGCCTTTTTCTATAGTGGTAAATAATTGTTATGGCGGTTCCCATTCACATCCAATACAACATATTGCGAAGTGTAGGGGCACGGCACTGCCGTGCCCCTACGGGTGTACCTCACGTAAACGAGAAACGCTATAATGTTTTACACGTTTCCTTTTCTCGTCGGTCGTTTTCCACTTAAGATGTAATCTAAGAATATCTATATAGATGTTTTTAGATTACATCTTAAGCTGTTACTTCTCGCTTAAGTTGACACCAATGATAGCTGGGCGCTCCTACGAACTCCACTCTCAGCACCGTTATATCTACCAAAACGGTCAGAAGCAAAGAAATATTTTCCAGTGGACTCTCTCCTATCCACTGTCTTGAACGCATAAATAAACATCTCAAATAACTCCCTGGTCTGTATCTGAGCAATATCTACTTATTTTGATCGTCTAAATTTGCTTTTTACTAAAGCCAAAGAAATTCACTAATCCCTCCCCCAAGAGTTTATAGTCAAGAGTTAAAAAACTCTAGACTATAAACTCAGGACTTAGCTTCCAAGTGCTGGGCGTGAGGAGGAGATTCAAACTTATACCCTACGCCACGTACAGTTTGAATTAATGCTGGCTGACTAGCATCAATTTCAATCTTCTTGCGAATTTGCCCGATATGGACATCTACAACCCGTTGGTCGCCGACATATTCATAGTCCCATACCTCTTGGATTAGCTCCGCACGCCGCCAAACTCGACCTGGATGACTAGCTAAAAAATGCAACAAGTCAAATTCCAGAGCAGTTAAAGGTACTGCTTGGTTATTAAGTGCCACCTCCCGCCGCACTGGGTCAATCATCAGTTTTTCAAATACCAAGCGTTTTTGCTCGGCAGTAGTTATCACTCGTTGACGCCTCAAAATAGCTCCGACTCTGACTTCTAACTCACCTAGCCCAAAAGGCTTGGTGAGATAATCATCAGCACCTTTAGCAAAGCCGCGAATTTTGTCAGCTTCGTCAGCACGGCTAGTCAACATCAAAACAAACACACCATTACGACTTTGCATCTCTTGGCAGAGGTTAAACCCAGTTACATCTGGTAAATTCACATCTAGAATCACCAGATCGGGGTTAAATTGCTCAAATAGAGTTAAGGCTGTCTTTCCATCTTCGGCAGCCTCCACCTGATAGTTCTGCTTAATCAGAAAGCGTTGGATTAAATTCCGAACCGCAGGGTCGTCGTCAACTACAAGAATCTTGGCAGGAGCCATGACCATTACTTTGCACAAAAATCCGTAAGATTAACAAAAGGGTTGCGTAAAAACGCAGTTGCCACTTTGGGACTAACTAAGAATCTACATGTCTACGGTCTGAGATTCCTGATTATTCAAAAAGAAATACTCTAATCAGGATTGTGGGCGGTGAGAACGCTAAATTTCTGTTAGGCACAGTATACAAGCGCTCTGACTTTAGCCGCAACAGTTCTTAACACCAAGACACGTTATTGATCCCAGTTAGGTGGTAACTTAAAACGTCTCAATTTTAAATCGATATGCGGATATATACCACAAGCGATTATTCAGTATAATTAAAAAAATTCTATTAGGGCACAGTAAGTTGCCAAATTTGAAACATTAAAATTGATATTTTCATAAAAACTATGTGTTTTAGGTACTCTCCGTTCAAATTATAGATTAGAGCCAGAATTAGACAACGACATGAGGGTATACACGGAGTTATAGCGATATGTTAAAGTGGCTATAGTTGAAATTACAAAGTCGATTAAACTAACCCGTGCTACTATCCTCTTAGGGCATAAAATAGGTCGAGACTTTCGTTTCGATTAAAACAAAACCTAAAGTTGTTTTTTATTCGACAAAAGACTGCCGCTGACTGAGGCTGAAGTAACAAACTCCCATGAGCGATCAAAATCCCTACGACAAACTTGGGGTATCAGAAGAGGCTAGCTTCGATGAAATTCAGGATGCTCGTAATCGCCTATTCGAGCAACATAGTGGCGATGCCAAGCATTTAGAAGTAATCGAAGCGGCTTACGATGCGATTTTAATGGATCGCTTACGGATGCGCCAAGAAGGAAAAATTAAAGTCCCTGAGCGTATTCGATTTCCAGAGTTGCGAGTGCAATCGCCTCCTAAAGAAAGTCCAACGCCTCGTGAGCAGTCACCTGCATGGCTGCAACGGATGCTGGATCAGCCAACACCTGCTGATATATTCTTACCAGGAGCTTGGTTTCTTGGCTTGAGTTCTATCAGTGTGTTTTACCCAGAGGGAGGCAATCAGGTTTTGCAGTTAGCGTTGGTAGTTGGGGTAGGCACTAGTATTTACTTCCTCAATCGCAAGGAAAGCAAATTTGGCAGAGCAGTTTTATTCACCCTGGTCAGTTTAATAATTGGCTTAATCGCTGGGGGACTAGTTGCTGGCTGGCTATTACCACAAATATCATTCCTCAATTTGTCACCGAATCAGTTTTCTAGTGTACTAACGTTTATATTGTTATGGTTGGTTAGTAGCTTTCTACGGTAAACTGCTACCCGTAAGCAAGTTTCCATAAAGAAGACATGGTTTATGTGTGTTCTTTTTAAAATTTGAGAGTCAGGAGTCAGAATACTTATTTTGACTCCTATTTTAATTCAATCTGTTGCAGCTAGAGAACCTTTCTAGACAAGGTGTTTAGGTTTTAGGACTAAATCTACAGCAGTGCTAAAATCCTTAACGATTAAGTCGGGATGGTAAAGTTCCAATTGGGTGCGATCGCGGATACCAGATTCCACAGCCATCACCTTAATGCCATAATTTTTAGCTGCGGTGATATCGGCTTCCGTATCTCCCACCATCCAGGTATAAGTAGCCGGAGGCAGTTCTTTTAATGCCCTAGCCATCAACAAGGGCTTATCTTCAATATCACGAGTTTTAACGTAGTCGTTACTCAAGCAATAACAACGATTTTCAGGGAAAAATCTTCCTAAATCGTGTTTTTTGAAGGCATAATCTAGTTCCCGAACTCGGCGCATGGTCATAACTGCTAAATCAATTCCAGCTTGTTGAATTTTTAACAGTGCATCCACAGCACCAGGCGCGAGGGTGTCATAGTTGAAATAAGGTTCTGTATGTACAGTTTGCCGCCGCAACTGGGTAAATTCTTGTGTTTGGGCTTCGTCTAATCCTGAATTCAACGCAATTTGTTTTTCGGGAACACGCGATCGCTTCAACTGCCAAAATTCCGCTTTCGGAAGTTCTTGCACTGCTTGGTTTGGGCGACGGGTTTTCTCTAAGCAGAATTGATAAACACGGTAGTACCGTTCGGAAACATCAATAATTGGGCCGTCGAAGTCAGTAATCAGTCTTAGCATCGGCGGAAAATGTTAATTTTTATTAAGTTTATCTCAGATGTATGGCTATTTTTCGAGAGATAAATTTAGTATCAGCATTTTATTGCAGCGTACCGCGTTTGATTTGTTCGCTTTCAATGGCTTCAAATAAGGCGCGAAAGTTACCTTCGCCAAAACCTTGAGCTTGGAAACGGCGTTCTATAAACTCAAAGAAAAATGTTGGCTGTTCAAATATTGGTTGGGTAAAAATTTGTAGTAATAAAGGCGGTGTATTTCGTCCCTCTAAAGGAGTATATTCTTGCCAATCTACCAAAATTTCCTGTTGAGCGATCGCTTCCAGTTCTAAAAGTGATAAAGGCAATCCTGGACGTTGTTTTAGTTGTGTGTAATAGGTTTGGGGAACTGAGAGTAAGGATAAATTACTGGCACGAAATTTAGCGATCGCACTCACAAGATTAGTCGTCCGCAAGGCAATATGTTGAATTCCCGGCCCTCGATTAACATCTAAAAATTCCTGAATTTGAGAATTGCTGGAAGCTGGTTCATTAATTGGCAATTGGACGCTGCCATTGCGCGAAACCATCACTTGACTGTGTAAAGCAGAACGATTGGTTTTAATTTTAAAAGCCTGCTGGGGTTGAAAATCTAGGATATTTTCGTACCAAGCGACAGCACGATCTAATTCACCAACTGCCACGTTCAGCACTACGTGATCTATAGCGGTAAAAGTGTTGTCATTAGTCTTATGCCCTTTGTCATTAGTGTTAGTTACAAATGACGACGGACAAATGACCAATGACCTTTCTATCAATGTATGAGTCAGTCCACCCCAGGCGGCAATTTTGCCACACTTGAGGAATTCCGTACCCAACTGGCGTTCCTGGATGGGTTGTAGGATTGTAGCACCATGTTTTTGAGCTAGTGCGATCGCGCTTTCTACATCTTCGACAGCAAAAGCGACATCTGCCACACCAGGTGGATATTGACGCAGAAACTCAGCTACTGGACTTGTGGGTAAGAGTGGTGAAGATAGAAAAAAGCAGACGGCACCACTTTTTACCACTTCTGTACAAGTGCGAAACGAACTGCTGCGATCGGCTACTGCATAAAAACCAAGATGGTGGACAAACCAATCCCGCCATACTTTGGCGTCGTCTACATAGAAATGAACGTGATCAATTTTCATAGATACTGAAAATTCAGCATAACAGCTTATATATCTGTAAATCCTGTCATTTTTGCTAGATTTTCACGTCCTTCCTAAGCAAGAATTATCTAGGCGTACTCCCACTTTAAAAGAACAAATGACTATCAGGTTGAATATTAATTTCCATTGGCACAGCTTGCGGTTCGGCAGAAAGGGCAAAGAAAATCGCATTGGCAGCAGTTTCAGGACTAAGCATTTTTTTCCGGTCTACTTTTAGGTTGACATTATCCCAGAAAGGAGAATCTACCCCACCAAAGTAGAATAGCGTGAACTTGATACCAAAACGCTTGAGTTCCTCTGCCATGCACTTGCTAAAACCCACAACACCAAATTTAGAAGCAGAATAAGCTGCCGCCATCGCCATCGAATGCTTACCCAGAATTCCTACTACATTACAAATGTGACCAGACTTGCGCTTTTGCATCTCTTCAGCAGCCGCCTGAGTGGTGTAAAAGCTGCCTTTTAAGTTGACATCTAGCATCTTGTCTAAATCAGCAGGTTCCAGACTGTTGTAGGGCTTGAGTATACCGGCACCAGCTGCATTCACCAAAATATCGATTTGACCAAACTCAGCGATGGTCTTTTCTATCAAAGTATCTACCTGTTGGGGGTCAGTAATATCGGTGGGAACGGTCAAAACTTGCCCTGGTAAATCAGCAGCCAGTGTTGTTAAACGAACCGCATCTCTGGCAGCCAGTACCAAACGGACTCCGGTAGGCGCAAGTTTGTGTATTAAAGCTGAACCAATGCCACCAGTAGCACCGACAACAACAACGACTTTATCCTGCATTGGATTATTTACATTTATTTATATCTTTTTACATAATACTGAATTATAGACCAAGGTTATACGTAGATATCTAGAAAGTATCTACTTACACAGTACCAGTGTTACCTCATATTCCTTGCCACTTGCCTTCAATGTAAATGTGGGAGATGATTCTAAATATTTGGTAAAATTGGAACCTAACTTTAATTTTTTGATAATTGAATTAGGAGATTCTCCGGTTATTTTCTGTAACTCTGAACCTAGCTTAGGCACAGATAATTTAGTTTTAGGAGACTTTGTTTGTATATCTTGTATAATTTTCAATAGTAATTTATCTAATGCTTTTCCATTAGGAACTTTCGCAAAAGCTTCTTTTTTTTCTTGAGGAAGAGATTCTGTTAAAGAATTATCTAAAACAGGGATTATTTTGTCAATTTCTGCTTGGTTTGGATGATTTTTAATATTTATATCGCATCTTTCTTGAAATAAAGTCGCAACGGCCACTAAACTATTTAATCGAGCATTTATTGATTCCTGTTCAGTTTTGATTAAATCTTGAATTTTATCAACCACTTCTTCAAAAGATGGAACTTCTGTTGCCATTGGTAAGGAATAATGAGTTAATTTGCCAGTATTTCGGTTTTCTATTTGCAAATTTTGTCCTTGTCTACGTACCCAATGAACGATTAACCCCTGATTTTGGAGTTGGTTACAGAGGTGGTTCAAAATGCCATCGCCAGAACAGACTAAGATTTCTTTAACTGTTGGATAAGAGCGTAAGACACAAGCACCAAGTGCGATCATTTTTGCATCAGCACTGTCTTTACCACCAGGCACATGGACAAGTTGATAACCACGGTTATATAGTTCAATATCTTGCTTGCCAATACTGGGATTTCTCCAGTTAGCAAATGCCATTTTAACTTGGAGAGGATACTTACACACACTTGCTAAAAATAATTCTGAATTAACATCTAACTTTAAGTTTTCTGCATCCAAAAGTAGAAGACATATTCCTGTTTCTAACTTAGATTTGATTTCCTTTGATTGCTGGATTTTTAGTAGCAGTTTAGTAAACGCCGCAGATTCTAGCCAATTAGGTGATAATATAGTTTGCAGCAGTTCTTCAGCTAATGTAAGACTAAAAGATCCAAGACTTTTCTCTATGATTTTTTCTTCTGGCAAGTCCTTTAGTAAAGGAACTTCCGTAGTTTCGACCATAGATACTTTAGTATGTCCATTGCTGTTAGGAAGCAACTCACCTTCCAGCGAACGAGGAAATGCAGGCTCAATAAATTGTTTACCACAATTTTTGCAGAGGTAATTCTGCTTGTCATTCCGACGACCATTTTTCCGATATAAAGTAGATTCGCACCGAGGACATTTCATTTTGTGATTAAGGTAGTCTAGAGCAGATACTTGCCTCTAAATATACAATATAAAAAAGTACTGTCAACATCACTTCGGATTGCCCAACACAAGAAAAACTCAAAACAAGCAGAAATTAAATTTAACTATTACGCCGTAAGTCCCCCACTGAATTTGGTACTCCGAATCAGTGGC
>JAHCSU010000459.1 GCA_023522315.1 Nostoc sp. CCCryo 231-06 | reverse complement strand
CTTACTTTCATCATAGATTATATTGTTTGTCCTAACCATCTTGGCGGTTGCTATAACTCGAACTTTAAGTTGCTGTTTCTCTAGTAAGAGTTTTTGTCTAGTTAATTCTTGAGTTATTAATTACTGAGCGCGGCTTTTAATTTTAATTTGGCTTTCTATTGGCTGTTCTTTAATTTTTTCTCTTAAGCTTTTACCCATTCTTCTTACCCTTCCTCTTTTAGTTTTTTAAGATGACTCTTGTACCGTGCATCAGGCTTTTGAATTAAGTGTTTTAGGACTTACGCACACTCTACGAATTTTTGGCGATCTTCTCTACGAGACGCTGCGCGTTGGCGGAAGCCTCTCCAAGAGAAGGCAGTTCGATAAATTAAGCTTTTTAGCAATTTTGGTGTAAGTCCTATGTTTATAAAAAAGTTTTTGGCTAGCATTTGGATTTGTCACCTGCAACTAATAAAATGGCTTGTCTCAATGGGTCAAAAGCAAATGCCACACGCCAAACACCACCAAAAGCTGTAGAATCGTAAGCCTGAAACAAGAATTTTGAGCAATACTGGTACAAGAAGGAATATTTACACAAAATCCCAAAATGACAATTCAACCTAGTGATAAGCCTTTGCTAGAGTGGGCAGGCGATAGTTTGGCAATTGGATTATTTGAAGATGCAGTAGAGTTAACTGGAGAATTAGCAACTTTAGATCAAAAGTTTTCCGGGATCTTAAAAGAACTAATTGCTGAAGAAGAATTTAAAGGTAAAGCCAACACTACTATCTTCACTCGTGTGAATCCTGGTAGCCCAGTGCGTAAATTGATTCTGGTAGGCTTAGGTAAACCAGATACACTAAAACTCGACACTTTGCGACGCGCTGCTGCTGCCGTAGCCAGAGTGGCAAAAAAGCAAAAAAGCAAAATTTTGGGATTTAGTTTCCCATTGTGGAATAATGATCCAGCCGCAAGCGCCCAAGCGATCGCAGAAGGTGTAGAATTAGCACTTTACCAAGATATTCGCTTTAAGTCAGAACCAGCAGAAGAGAAAGGGTCACAAATAGAAACCGTAGATTTACTAGGTTTCGGTGGACAAGAAGCCGCCATCACCCGCGCCAATCAAATTGTGTCAGGGGTAAATTTAGCACGAGAGCTAGTAGCAGCACCAGCCAATGCAGTAACACCAATTACTTTGGCAGAAACTGCTCAAGCGATCGCAAAAGAGTACGGTTTACAAGTAGAAATTCTGGAAAAAGAAGACTGTGAAAAGTTGGGTATGGGTGCATTTTTGGGAGTAGCGCAAGCTTCCGATTTGCCACCTAAATTTATTCACCTGACTTACAAGCCAGAAGGTACACCCAAAAGGAAACTAGCAATTATTGGCAAAGGTGTAACCTTCGATTCCGGCGGACTCAACATTAAAGGTGCTGGTAGCGGCATCGAAACCATGAAAATTGATATGGGCGGTGCGGCTGCTACCTTGGGCGCGGCAAAAGCAATTGCTCAAATTAAGCCAGATGTAGAGGTTCACTTCATCTCGGCGGTGGCTGAAAACATGATTAGCGGTCGCGCCATGCACCCTGGAGACGTTCTCACAGCATCAAACGGCAAAACAATCGAAGTGAACAACACCGACGCTGAAGGACGTTTGACACTAGCAGATGCCTTGGTGTATGCCGACAAATTGGGATTAGATGCGATCGTAGATTTAGCCACCCTAACTGGTGCCAACCTCATTGCCTTGGGTGAGGATATTGCTGGTTTATATACTCCCGATGATGCTGTCGCTTCCCAGCTAGAGAAAGCTGCCCAAACTTCAGGTGAAAAGCTTTGGCGGATGCCAATGGAAGAAAAATATTTTGAAGGGCTAAAGTCTGGTATTGCGGACATGAAAAATACAGGGCCGCGTCCAGGTGGTGCAATTACCGCCGCCCTTTTCCTTAAGCAATTTGTCAAAGAAACCCCTTGGGCACACTTAGATATTGCTGGCCCAGTGTGGACAGATAAAGAAAATGGTTACAACGGCGCAGGGGCAACCGGCTACGGCGTTCGGACGCTAGTTAACTGGGTACTGGAGATTGGGGAGTAGGGAGTAGGGAGTAGGAAGCACAAAGCTTGGAGCAAGGGGGAGAATAAAAAATTACCTCTTTCGCCTCTGCTCCAAGCTTTGTGCCCCTGTGCCTCTTTCCAATGCCCAAATTCGTGCTATCTTGAGCTTGCCAGGAAAAATTGTTGCAATAGTAACAGAAATAATTTGGCGGTCAGAAAGTTAAGCTTTTTCGGCAAAGCCATCTGGTAGAATTTGTAAGGTTTCTAGAAGCTGTGAGCAATGGGATCGACTCGCGTAAGGATCGCAATTGACGCAATGGGAGGGGATCACGCACCCGGTGAAATCGTTGCTGGCGCACTGCGAGCAAGGGAAGAACTGGGTGTAGATATATTATTGGTTGGTGATCCCCAACAAATAGAAGCTGCCTTGCCGCCAAAAACGAATTTAGGCCAGGTGGAGATCGTGACTGCACAGGAAGCGATCGCAATGGATGAGGAGCCTTTAAACGCAGTTAGACGCAAACCCAAGGCTTCTATCAATGTGGCCATGGATTTGGTCAAGCAGCAAAAAGCAGATGCCGTATTTTCAGCCGGACACTCTGGGGCAGCTATGGCATCAGCTTTGCTGCGCTTAGGACGATTGCCGGGAATTGAGCGCCCAGCCATCGGGACAGTTTTTCCCACAATTATTGCTGGTAAGCCAGTGCTGGTGCTTGATGTCGGCGCGAATGTAGATTGCCGTCCCAAGTTTTTAGAGCAGTTTGGCGTCATGGGATCGGCTTACAGTCAATATGTCTTGGGTACAACTGAACCAAAGGTGGGTTTGCTGAATATCGGTGAAGAAGACTCTAAGGGCAATGATGCAGCCGTCCGCGCCCACCAAATGCTCCGCGAAAATTCTCAAATTAATTTTATTGGCAATGCCGAAGGGCGTGATGTGCTTTCCGGTCGCTTTGATGTGATTGTCTGTGACGGCTTTGTGGGCAATGTATTATTAAAATTTGCCGAAGCAGTCGGAGAAGTGATTTTGCAAATTCTGCGGGAAGAATTGCCCCAAGGATTGCACGGTCAAATCGGTTCAGCACTCTTAAAACCAAACCTGAAGCGGGTTAAGCAGCGCATGGATCACGCCGAACACGGCGGCGCTTTGCTGTTAGGCGTGGCAGGAGTCTGTTTGATCGGTCACGGTAGTTCACAAGCTCCTTCAATTTTTAATGCAATTCGCATGGCAAAAGAAGCCGTTGACAACCAGGTGATACAACGAATTCAGTCCCAATATATCCTAGAGCGCGAAAGTGGTTAGCGATTCAGTCATAAGTCATGAGTCATTTGTCATTTGTCATTTGCAAGGACGAAAGACAAAAGACAAGGACAAGGGACAAAAGACAAAAAGCTGATAGCTGGGGAGATTAGGAGTGCAAAACTTAGGCGTAGCAATTACCGGAAGCGGCTCGGCAGTACCGGCAACTTCCTTACACAACCAGACATTGAGTGAAGTAGTTGAAACATCAGACGAGTGGATTGCCACAAGAACAGGAATTCGTCAACGGCGATTAGCTCTGCCATCTGAGTCATTGAGTGGACTCGCTACTGCTGCCAGCCGTAAAGCGATCGCAGCTTCGGGAATTAAACCAGAAGACCTAGACCTGATTCTGCTAGCGACTTCTACCCCTGATGATTTATTTGGCAGTGCTTGTCAAGTACAGGCGCAATTGGGAGCCACCAACGCAGTAGCCTTTGACTTGACAGCAGCCTGCTCTGGCTTTGTGTTTGGTCTAGTTACAGCAGCCCAATACATTAGAACAGGTGTCTATAAAAACGTACTGTTGATTGGGGCAGATATCCTTTCTCGCTGGGTGGATTGGGAAGATCGGCGCACTTGTGTATTATTCGGTGATGGTGCAGGGGCAGTAGTATTACAGGCTGACAAAAGCGATCGCTTGTTGGGATTTGCCCTTAAAAGTGACGGCACTCAAAACCATCACCTCAACCTTGCTTATGCTGGCACTTCCCAAGAACTGCTCCCAAATGTAAATATCACTAAAGGCGCTTATCAACCGATTACTATGAACGGCAAAGAAGTCTACCGCTTTGCTGTGCAAAAAGTGCCTGAAATCATTGATAAAGCTTTATTTCAAGCCAACCTTAGTGTTGATCAAATAGATTGGCTGCTATTGCATCAAGCCAATCAGCGAATTATTGATGCTGTTGCCCAACGCCTGAATGTCCCAGAACATAAAGTTATAAGTAATCTCGCCCAGTACGGCAATACCTCCGCTGCTTCCATTCCCTTAGCTTTAGATGAAGCAGTGCGGGAAGGTAAAATTAAACCCAATGACATCATTGCTACATCCGGGTTTGGTGCCGGTCTTACCTGGGGTGCGGCGATTTTTCAATGGGGAAGGTGAATCAATTTTGGATTTTAGATTTTAGATTGATTTCATGTTTGAATTATTCAATCCAAAATCCAAAATTTAAAATCTAAAATTCGGTGAATATTTTGTCCATTGTTAATGACCAATGACTAATGACTATTGACCAATGACAAAAACTGCATGGGTGTTTCCCGGACAAGGTTCCCAAGCGCTGGGAATGGGAATGGATTTATTAGATATACCATCCGCTAAAAACAAATTTGCCCAAGCTGAGGAAATTTTAGGCTGGTCTGTAACCGAAATCTGTCAAAACCAAGAAGAAAAGTTATCACAGACGCTATACACTCAGCCAAGTCTTTATGTGATAGAAAGCATTCTTGCTGATCTACTCCGAGAACGAGGACACCAGCCAGAGTTAGTAGCTGGTCACAGTTTGGGAGAATATTCTGCCCTTTATGTAGCGGGTGTCTTTGAATGGTCGGCTGGTTTATATCTAGTAAAGCGCCGTGCAGAACTCATGGATAATGTCGTCGATGGTATGATGGCAGCTTTGATGAACTTTGACCGAGAACAGTTAGAAAAAGTCATTGCTCAAACGCCTGATGTGATAATAGCAAATGATAATAGTTCGGCTCAGGTGGTAATTTCAGGCACGACTGAGGCTGTACAAGCGGTGATGACTCAAGTTAAAGCAAAGCGTGCTATTCCCTTAAAAGTTTCTGGAGCATTTCATTCACATTTAATAGCACCAGCAGCTGCCCAATTCCAAGACATTCTAGAATCTGTGGAATTTCAGCCAGCTACCGTGCCAGTGTTGTCTAATGTAGAACCAATTCCGTCTATTGATGCTGAGATTTTAAAGCAGCGCCTGAATAAACAAATGACTGGTTCTGTAAGATGGCGAGAAATTTCTCTGCAATTACCAGCCAAAGGTATCCAACGAGTAGTGGAAATTGGCCCTGGTAAAGTTCTAACTGGTTTAATTAAACGTAGTAGCCCTGACTTAATATTAGAAAATATCCAGAGTGCTGCTGATTTACCTGTTTAATTTTTTTAAGGCTGAAGATTTCCAGAAAATTCGTGTATATAGCGGTTCTCGGTTGAGTGAGATACAAGAACCCCACCCCCAACCCCCTCCCCGCAAGCGAAGAGGGGGCTATGATGTACCTCATGTGATTAGGAAACGCTATATCCTACATCGGTAAGTGAATCACAAATTCAGTACCTTCGCCTAGCCTAGAATCTACCTCGATCGCTCCTCCATGTTTTTCTGTGACAATTTGACGAGCGATCGCTAACCCCAATCCCGTCCCTTTTCCCACACCTTTTGTAGTAAATAAGTGATCAAAAATCTTTTGTTTTACTGATTCATTCATGCCTTTGCCATTATCAGAAATAGAAATTTTTACGCATCCATTCCCCCAGGAGGTTTTAATTGTAATTTGGTTGCGCTTGTTCTTGATTTCCTGAAAAGTTCGCCCAGTATTGGATTCTTCTAAAGCATCAATAGCATTAGCTAGAATATTCATAAATACCTGATTCAATTGCCCAGGAAAACATTCAATTTTGGGCAAGTTAGCATAATCAGTTATCACTTCAATTGCTGGACGCTGTTCGTTTTCTTTGAGGCGATGTTTGAGAATTAAAATCGTACTTTCGATACCTTCGTGGATATTAAACGGCACTTTGTAATCTTTATCGGCGCGGGAAAAAGTTCTTAAACTAGTGCTGATATTTTTGAGGCGATCGCACGCCATCACCATTGAATCAATAATTTTTGGTAAGTCTTCTAAGGTATAATCTAAATCAATCTCTTCGGCATGTTCTTTGATTTGATCATTGGGATTTAGAAGACTTCCTTGATATAGTTTTAAGTGTTCAACAATATCAGCAATGGTGGGTTTAGCTTGTTTGAGACTCGCAGCAATAAAGCCCAAAGGATTATTCATTTCATGGGCTACCCCAGCAACTAAATTACCCAGTGCTGACATTTTCTCACTGTGAACAATTTGTAATTGTGCTTGTTGTAAATCTGCTAAGGCTGTTCCGAGCGCTTGAGATTTTTCTGTTACCCCTTCTTCAGCTTGTTTGCGCTCGCTAATATTAATAGTTGTCCCAACTAGGCGATAAACTTTGCCCGTTTCATCTTTTAATGGACTGAGTGTGGTTAACCACCAAATTTTCTGGTGATTAAATGTTAAACATTCTTCATAGGTGACGGGTATTCCGGTTTGGAAACAATGCAGATAATTTTGATATACTACTGCACCTTCATCACCATGTAATTCTTGCGGAGTTTTACCCAGCACTTGGGAAGCAGGTATACCAATCGCTAGTTCGCACGATTTACTCCATCCTGTGTACTCCAATCTACCATTATCCCGAACATCGATCACAAAAATGAGACAGCCAACACCTTCATAAATACTACTTAAGAACTTTCCGCGCTCCTGGAGATGATTATATAATTGGGCATTTTCTAAAGAAATTGCAGCTTGAGTGCAGAGGAAATTTATAATAGAAAGGCGATCGCTAGTAAATACCCCTTGCGTCAGTTGATTTTCTAGGTAAAGAATCCCCACCAAACGCCCTTGATTAATAATCGGAGTACATAATACACTCTGGGGCTGTGAGGAGTGCATATATTCTCCAATTAACCCAATAATATCTGTTGTGCAATTGTCTATAACAACTGTTTGCTTGGTATTTTTGACGTAATTGATAATATTTACGGGAATATCTTGACAATTGTCTAGTGATTGTGGTTTAAGAATGGTTTGGATATCAATCTGGGAATTTGAGGTAATTGCTCTAACTTGCCAAGTATCTTCTTGGGGAAGAATTAGTGCAGATTTTTTCGCGCCGGAGTTTTCGAGGATTATCCGAGTAAGGCTGGCAACAAGTTGATCTAATTCCAGAGAACTGGAGATAGCTTGAGCGGCTTTGAGAACAGAGGTAAAATCTAGTGCATCAGAAATACTGGTGCTGCCAGTGCTAGAAGTGCGAGTGGAAGAGGAAGCCTCATGAAAAGCAAGGGTTTCTGAAGGGTTGAGGTTGATTCGTTGCTGTTGCAGGATGGGTTGGAGTAGCTGGGGATAGTGTTTTTCGAGGTCTTCTATTTTGGCTTTTGCGCCCCAGCGAGCGTAGCAGTAGTATGCTTCTTGCATGTATGTTTGGGCGACTTTTTCTTTATCCCAGGCGAGGTAAAATTTGGCTGCTAATTCGTTGCTAAGTGCTTCTTCTTGGATGTAGCCGTTGGCTTTGGCTAGAGTTATGGCGCGATCGTAATATTCCATCGCCTTGAGCTTGTCTCCTATTACCCGCGCTGTTTCTGCCTCAACTAAGTCATACTTGTGCTGAAAATTAACAGGAGCATAGCCAGCCCAATAGTGCATGAGTTTTTGGTTGCTAACTACCTGATTTAACCAACATTCTTGCTCATCCTGTTGGCGATCGCAGCTAGAATACTTTGCAAGTAAGCACAAAGAGTAGTAAAAGTTATGTGCCACAACTAAGAGTAGACCAAAAGCTCCATCCATATATTCAGTGGCTTTTTCTGCATTGCTTGCAGCCTGTTCATACTGGTCAAAGGTATAAAGAATAGCTGTTTTGGCAAGATAGATGGCAAATAATGACTGATGATTGTGGGTGTTGTGAAGATGCGGCAGCATTTCTTTCTCATCAAAATCAACCCCAGTCAGATAATATTCGTGAGAGGATCGACCGAGTAAATTTAAGGTGACTTGCCTCCAAACCTGGGCATAATCAACACAATGTTTTTGTTTGAGTTTCAAAAGTAAATTAATATATTGTGTTTGCCTTTCTTCAACAGCATCTAGAGTTTCTCCCATTAAAAATAAATGCGTACATTCAGCCATCATTGAATAGCTAGCGTGCTCAATATCTCCAACTTCTAGCCCACACTGAATACTTTCTCGTAAAGCTATGAGTGTATTTCGACCATGCTCTTTGTAAGCACAGATAAAAACACCAAAAATCATATAAATTTTTGAACTAATTTCTTTACTCTGGTATTGTTCTAGTAGCTTTAAAGCTATTTGACTTGAGTAATAAGCGGTATCGACATCTCCGATTACAGCACAAAGAAATACAGCATAACTTCCATAGGCAAAAGCCGCCAAGGATGAATGTCCCTGTTCAAGACAAAGATGAAGCTTTGTCAGTGCTACTGACGGAAACATATCTGGTTTGACATGATGAACAGGAGGTGTAATGCTAATCAGCAACCGCAGTGCAGCCAAAGATTCCAGATTGGTCATTTCTGGAATATTAGCTAAGTTTGTTAAAGTTGGTAATTGAGCTAAACGATTCTCTGGTTCTACATCAGGTGATCTCAACGAAATTTTTAACTGCTCCAGTGCTTTTAACCCTGTTTCAATAGCTTTAACTTGCTGATCTTGGGCAATATAAATTTGAACTTTTAGTTCATAAGCTTTAACTCTGTCCAATATCTGTGTAGTTTGCTGCAAGATCAGGTCTGTCAGTTTGATAGCCTGTTCAAAGTTGGTGTTTAAATATTCTGCTTTGGCTGCATCTTCATACAGTGCTAGGGTGAGATTGTAATGACTTTGCCAGCTATCTGCTGTTAGCAATTCCATTCCTAGCGTTAGATATTCAATAGCAGCAGTGTAGGCAGTGGCAGCTATAGCTTTCCGCCCAGCTAAGAGATTTAACTCAGCTAGTTGATCTCGTTCTATCTGTTGAGTAATTAACCCTAACCCCAGGTTCAATTGACTAACGATTTGAAATATTTTCTCTTCTTGTTCGCTTGGAGAAATATTATTTAACAGTAGCTGACCTAGTTTTAAGTGAGTAATCTGCTTCTGAGATTCTGGAATTAAAGAATAAGCAGCTTGTTGAACGCGATCGTGTAAAAATTTATAGGTAAGGACTTGGCAATTGGAATTGAAAGGCTTTGAATCAGAATCCTTTTCACTGTGTTGAAAGAATTTATAAATATCACCAGTAGTTAAAATTAACCCTTCTTCCAAAGCTTTCCACAAATCAGCAGCCGTTTCGATTTCCGATGATTCTGAAACAATTGCTAAAGTTGCTAAATCAAATTGATTGCCAATACAAGTAGCTAACTGCAAGATGTTTTGAGTTGATTGTGGCAGTCTTTGTAGTTGAAATGCCATAAAGGCAACAACATCATCTGTAACGGCTTGAGTCGTCACTTGTGCAATGTCACATTCCCAAAAGCCTGACTCAAAGTTAAATTGAATCAGCCTATCTTGATGTAATGCTTTGATAAACTGTGTAGCGAATAATGGATTACCTTGAGTTTTTTGAGATACAAGTAGCGAAAGAGGCAACGCTAAATCCTCAGAACACTTAAGTGTGTCAGCAACTAACTGATTCACTTGTCTTTGACTTAGTGGTGCTAATGTAATTGTATTAATAGTTGCTTGGCTTTTTTCAATTTCACTCAAAGTCAACATTAACAGATGTGCGTTTTCGACTTCGTTATCACGATATGCACCAATTAATAAAAGATGTCCTGTATCAGCCATTAATAACTGCATTAACTTCAGCGATGCTGAATCTGCCCATTGTAAATCATCTAAAAACATCACTAATGGATGTTCGGCAGTGGTAAAGACTTGGGTAAACTTTTGGAATATTAAATTAAATCTAATTTGTGCTGCATTTCCTGATAATTCTGGAGGAGATGGTTGTTGACCAATAATTATTTCTAATTCCGGGATAACTTCAATAATTACTTGTCCATTTTCACCCACAGCCTCTAATATTTTGCTTTTCCATTGCTGGATTTGGCTATCACTTTCTGTTAATAGTTGCTCCATGAAATCCCGAAATGCTTGTACCAATGCACTTAAGGGAATATTCCGTTGAAATTGGTCAAATTTACCTTTGATAAAATAACCACGTTGCCTAACAATTGGTTTATGAACTTCATTAACTACAACGGTTTTACCAATACCGGAAAAACCAGCTACCAGCATCATTTCTGTTGCACCAAGGCTAACTCTTTTAAATGCTTGGATTAGGGTTTCTACTTCTATTTCCCGTCCATAGAGTTTATCAGGAATAATGAAGCGATCGCACACATCCCGTTGGGCAATTGGGAAAGTTTTAATTTCACCAGTTTCTTGGAGTTGAGATAAACATTTTTCTAAATCAAATCTCAGCCCCAATGCACTCTGATAGCGGTCTTCAGCATTTTTAGCCATCAATTTCATCACGATGTCACAGAGGACTTGAGGAATAGGAAAAGAAACCTCACCCACCTTCGGCACCCTCTCCTTGGTAAGGAGAGGGTTAGTATTCATATTTGGTGGAAGCTTTGCTAAATGACTATGTACCAATTCCATCGGATCGATTGATTGAAATGGTAACTCTCCCGTCAATAATTCGTAAAAAGTCACACCTAATGAATAGAAGTCAGTCCGGTAGTCAATCCCTCGATTCATTCTTCCTGTTTGTTCAGGAGAAATATAACTAAGTGTCCCTTCCAACACATTGGGATTCATTAGTGTTTGAGTTTCCCGTGGTAGTAAGGATGCAATACTAAAGTCAATTAATTTAACTTGTTTGGTTTCGGGATTAATTAGAATATTGGCGGGTTTAATATCTTTATGAATAATCTGATCGCGGTATAGTATATCTAAGGCGTTACACAGTGCGATCGCTATCTGTAAAAAATCCGTAATATTTCGTAGATTTTCCCCTGTTCTCCATTCTTTAAGAGAAATCCCGCCAAAGTCTTCCATCACCAACGCATAGCCATTTTGATACGCTTGGAGGCTATAAGTTTGGATGATTAGAGGTGAGTTGAGATTTTTGACAATGGTATATTGATTACGGAACTGTACCAGTTCGCTAAAACTGGGATAAGGATTTTTCAGCAGTTTCATCACTACTCTTAATGAGTCAGTTTCTCGATACCCTCGATAAACTATCGTTCTGGAACCATTGTAGAGTTCTTCTATGATGCGATATCCGGGAATATTGACAAGAGTGCTATCCATACTGCTAAATCTTTAATACTTACAGATTTAGTGTTCCCAGAATCTATGAAGTTGTTTATAAACCAATACAGTTCGGATAAGCAGGGGAGTCCCTTGAGGAAAGAGCGCTAAATCCTAATATTTTCTGGACTTAGTATTCCCAGATAAATAAAGCAATTTATCTCCACAGCTTTTTTGCGTTGCTCTGGGCCTTGCGATCGCGTATGCTAAATTCAGTTTGATTTGAATTATCTTCTGTGGACAGAAACCGCGAACCGTTTATCAGTCTGGCACTTTACCACGCCTTTAAATGGTCGGTCGTCAGCCCCATGCTTCATACTTACTTTCGGGGCCAGATTTATGGTACGGAAAATGTCCCCCAATTAGGGCCATTGTTAGTAGTGAGTAATCACGCTAGTTACTTTGACCCGCCAATTGTCTCCAACTGTGTCCGTCGTCCAGTGGCCTACATGGCTAAGGAAGAGTTATTTAAAATCCCAGTTTTGGCGCAAGCGATTAAATTGTACGGTGCTTACCCGGTGAGTCGAGGAAATGCCGATCGCAATGCCATCCGTTCCGCCCTAGAATATCTTAATCACGGTTGGGCTGTCGGTGTTTTCTTGCAAGGGACTCGCACCCCAGATGGTAGAATTACAGACCCGAAAAGAGGCGCACTGCTGCTAGCGGCGAAAGCAAAAGCCCCAATATTACCCGTGAGTGTCTGGGGTACTGAGGGGATTTTACAAAAAGGATCGTCCCTACCTCGCGCAGTTCCTATCACCGTGAGAATTGGTAACTTGATTGATGCTCCCAGTTCCACTAACAAGGAGGAATTGGAAGCTTTGACACAAAAGTGTGCCACAGTAATTAACGATATGCATGATTTAGGAAGATGAATTAGACAAACTCCGATATATGCTTTAGGGAGGTAGCGATGCCTACGGCGGTAAACTACGCGCCTTAACCTCTGTATCTTTAAGGTCAATGTGCTCTAGCAATAAAGTCTCATTTTGTGCTTAAATACAACTGCTAGGTAGATTTACCATAAGTTTTTCTCTAAACAACATATATATATGAGCGGCTTTGAAGCCAAGAATTTTTGGGATCGATTAAATAATCTGGCATTAGTCCGCTTTTTACTTTTAGTTGCTTCTGGGTGGGCAATTATACAACTTTTAGCTTATTTTGAAGCGGTCATTGTTATTTTTACATTTGCGGCAATTTTGGCTTTTTTACTCAGCTATCCTGTACAATGGCTGCGACATTTTTTGCCCCACGGCGTAGCTGTTGCTGTCGTTTTCTTGTTCAGTATTGTGATTATTGGCAGTCTGATAATTACCGTCGGCTTAACGGTTTTATCTCAAGGACAACAATTAATTGACAGTATAACTGGCTTTGTAAATTCTTTAATACCTCTATTAGAGCGACTAGAAGGGTTGTTGCGAAGTCGTAATTTGCAAATAGATTTAAGTTTTATTGAGGAACAATTGCGAAATCAAGCTGTATCTAGTCTTGTTACTAGTTTGGCTATTTTGCAAGGATTCATGACAAATTTTGTCACTTTTATATTGATTGCAGTTGTGGCTTTTTTCATGTTATTAGATGGAGATAAGCTGTGGAATTTTACCATAAAAATAGTACCAAAACAGCGCCGCAATAGATTTACAAATATAATCAGACGCTCCTTTCTCGGATTTTTTAGAGGCCAGTTGTTATTAAGTGCATTTCTCACAAGTACGACTTTTTTAGTTTTTTTAATATTAAAAGTACCTTTTGCTTTGATATTATCAGTTATAGTCGGAATTCTTGATATCATTCCTGGCATAGGAGCGACATTAGGAGTAAGCGCAGTTACTTTAGTTGTGTTGTCTCAAGGGGTTTGGTTAGCATTGAAAGTATTGATAGCTTGTATTGTCCTCCAGCAGATACAAGACAACTTGATTGCACCTCGAATTATGCAAGATGCGCTGAATCTTAATCCTGTAGTTGTATTTTTTGCTTTGCTAGTAGGCGCTAAAGTAGCAGGTTTACTAGGAGTTTTTATATCTATTCCCATCGCTGGAGTCATCGTATCTTTATTTGAAATTGATGAGATGAAATCAGAAGTTTAGAGACGCGATTAACAAGAGAGACGCGATGAATCGCGTCTGTACAAGAATTGGAAGTAGAGACGCGATTAATCGCGTCTGTAGTAATTAATGTAAAATGATTTCTTAGCCAATACAAATTGAGGAATGATGTCGGATTTAAGAGCGGAATTAACAGAAATTTTGGATGAGGCAGAGTGGGAGTGGCTAATTCCTCATGTACAAAGAGATGCAGTAATTTTGGTGGCGCTTGAGCTAAACTTGGTGGATGTTGGAGTAGCGATCGCCAGTGATAACATACCATCAGTGGAACAGTGGATTGATCAACAATTGATTGCCAAACCCACGATAGTACAGGTGGGACAATGGAATCTTGAGCGCAATAAGCGATTTAATACTCTCATTGTTCAGCCTTACGTTTTGGTGAAGGAAATAGTTGCTGCTTAAATTAGTTTCTGTATTGTTTTCGATGATACTTGATGTTGGCGTAGTTTCTAACGAAAGATAACTTGGTGTGCCAGTTATTACCACCCACTAACTGACTGATTTGACTAAAGCAAAATTTTCTCCTTTAAAATTTATCCATCTAGGAGCTAGAATTGTTACGATAATTTCAGATTAGATGTTGAAACCTTGATCCAATCTGAAACCTTAGAACTATTAGAATGGCATCGCCTCTGCCAGCACCTTGCCACCTTTGCGGCAACTAAGCTGGGGGCGACAGCTGCGCGTCATCTGAAAATACCCGATTCTCAGATCCAAAGCGAACAGTTGTTAGAGCAAACCAAAGAAGTCTACCAACTGGAAACTCGCCAGACTACGGGACTGTCATTTGAGGGAATTCAAGATATTGGCGATTCCTTAGAACGGGCAGAACGTAGTGGAGTTTTGGCAGGGGATGAACTGTTAGCGATCGCTACCACCCTCGCTGGTGTCAGAAATTTGCGCCGTGTCATTGACAATCAGGAAGATTTGCCGGTATTAACTGATTTAGTTGCCGATTTGCGGACTTATCCAGAACTAGAGCAAGAAATTCACCGATGTATTGATGAACGGGCCCAGGTAACTGACCGCGCGAGTCAAAAACTGGGAGAAATTCGCACAGATTTGCGGCGATTACGCACTCAGATTACTCAAAAACTGCAAAATATCTTACAGGCAAAATCTGGCGCAGTTCAAGAACAGCTAATTACGCAACGGGGCGATCGCTTTGTCATCCCCGTAAAAGCACCCCAAAAAGATGCCATCCCCGGCATTGTCCACGATACATCTACCAGTGGTGCCACCCTATACGTGGAACCGCATTCAGTAGTACCCTTGGGCAACCAACTGCGGCAGATAATCAGAAGAGAGCAAGCAGAAGAAGAAGCGGTTCGCCGTGCTTTGACAGAACAAGTCGCCGCAGTCAAACCAGATTTAGAGAGATTATTAGCGATCGCTACCACTTTGGATCTGGCAACCGCTAGATCGCGGTATAGTTACTGGCTAGGAGCAAATCCCCCGCGATTTATCCAGCGTGAAGACAGGGAAATCATTACCTTACGGAACTTACGACATCCACTGTTAGTGTGGCAGCAACAGCACGAACAAGGGCAACCAGTAGTTCCTGTAGATTTGCTGATCAGTCCGCAAATTCGGGTAGTGACAATTACCGGGCCAAATACTGGCGGTAAAACTGTAACCTTAAAAACCTTGGGGTTAGCAGCATTGATGGCCAAAGTTGGTTTATTTGTCCCCGCCCGCGAACCAGTAGAAATACCTTGGTTTGATCAGGTGTTGGCAGATATTGGCGATGAACAATCTTTACAGCAAAGTTTATCTACATTTTCTGGACACATCCGCCGCATTAGTCGGATTTTAGAAGCATTGGGGAATCGGGAATCGGGAATCGAGAATGGAGAGAATTTAGAAACCTCCACTCCCCAATCACTCGTTTTACTCGATGAAGTTGGCGCAGGAACCGATCCAGTAGAGGGTAGTGCCTTAGCGATCGCCTTGTTGCAATATCTCGCTAACCATGCCCAGCTAACGATCGCCACCACTCACTTCGGGGAACTGAAAGCCCTGAAATACGAAGATGATCGGTTTGAAAATGCCTCTGTAGAATTTGACGAAAGTACTCTCTCGCCCACTTACCGTCTCCTGTGGGGCATCCCCGGACGTTCTAACGCCTTAACTATTGCCCTGCGCTTAGGATTAAAACCAGAAGTTGTCCAACAGGCAAAAACTCAAGTGGGAGAGGCCACAGATGAAGTTAACCAGGTAATTGCTGGGTTAGAAGCGCAACGCCGCCGTCAGGAAACCAAAGCTGCGGAAGCCCAAGTTTTGTTACAGCAAGCGGAACGTTTATACAAAGAAGTATCCGCAAAAGCCGCAAGTTTGGAGGAGAGAGAAAGCAGTTTGCGGGCTTCACAGGAAATAGCAGTCCAACAAGCGATCGCACAGGCCAAAGGTGAAATTGCCCAAGTGATTCGCCGCTTGCAGAAAGGTACGCCCACAGCCCAAGAGGCCCAGCAAGCAACCAATGCTTTGAATCAAATTGGCCAACAATATCAGCCAGCAACGCCAGCAAAACCAAAAGCTGGATTTATGCCCAAATTAGGCGATCGCGTCCGCATTCCAAAATTGGGACAGATCGCAGATGTGATCACCGCCCCCGATGAAGATGGGGAGTTAAGCGTTCGGTTTGGGCTAATGAAGATGACTGTGAAGTTGCAAGATGTAGAATCTCTAGATGGTCAAAAACCCGAACCAATCGTCAAACCCAAGTCAGCCCCAGCAGCAGTAATCCCGCCACCGCAAAGTGTCCCAGAAATTCGCACCTCCCAAAATACCATTGATTTGCGTGGTAAGCGGGTAGCTGATGCTGAATACATTTTAGATAAAGCGATTTCGGAAGCCACAAGCCCAGTCTGGATTATTCACGGGTACGGCACTGGGAAACTGCGGCAAGGTGTCCACGCCTTTTTGCAACAGCATTCCAGAGTGAACAACTACGAACCAGCAGAACAAGCGGATGGCGGCAGTGGCGTTACCGTTGCTTATATCAAATAAAGAGCAGGAATGCTATGTTACTTGAACTTAATCAACTAATTGTTAAGGCAGGTCATCAGTTGTTGATTAAAGATGTCTCCTGGCCGGCATACAAACGCATTTTAGCAGAATTAGGAGACAATCGCAGTTCGCGCATAGGTTACAGTCAAGGGATGCTAGAAATAATGGCTCCATTACCAGAGCATGAAGTAGCTAAAGTTATTATTGGCGACTTGATAAAAGTTTTATTAGAAGAACTAGATCAGGAATTTTGGAGTTTGGGTTCTACGACTTTTGATCAGGAAAGTATGGATGCTGGGGTAGAACCCGATGATTGTTTCTATATCCAAAATGAAGCTAGAATTAGGGGCAAAGATAGAATCAATTTAGAAACTGACCCTCCTCCAGATTTGGCTATTGAAATTGATATTACCTCCCGCACTCGTTTCAATAATTATCAAGCTTTGAGAGTAGCGGAACTGTGGCGATGGAATGGAAGCAAGTTGGAAATAAACATTTTGGTAGATGGTAAATATATAGAATCAAATACCAGTTATATTTTCCCAAATCTCCCAATTTGCCAAGTGATTCCCGAATATTTGATGCTGAGTAAAGCCAATGGCAGAAATGCGACAATGAAAGCATTCCGTGCGTGGATAAGACAGCAAAATAGTAACCCGATTTAGTTAAAATTGTCAGAACTGGCTACTCAAAAAGTTTGTGGCTAATAGTATAAAAGTCAATCCGGTTCAGTTAAAGTCAAAACCTTAACCTGCGTAGGTTGGGTTGAGGGACGAAACCCAACATTTTCGGTACTTTGTTGGGTTTCACTACGTTCAACCCAACCTACAATTATCCTTAACTGAACCGTATTGGTATAAAAGTAGTGATATTTCGCTATTTATCTTTTGCCAAACTAAACACTAGGAAATGCACCCAGCATGGTTTTCAAGTTAGCAAACCACGCCACTTATTTTTTATATAATAGCTATGATAACAAACATTAATATTCTAACTCAACAAAACAAATCAGAAGTTATATGGATATAGAAATAGAAACTCTACAAGAAGCGGAAGCAATAATTGAAAGTGCCGTTAGATCCAAAGTCAAGAGACTAGACTTGAGTTTTTGTCATATATATAGAGATTCTGTTATTCCTGATTCTATCGGCGACCTATCAAGTCTAGAATATCTAACAATTTATAACAAATCGCACAATATAGTTTATGGAATTGAACAAATTCCAACAACGATTGGAAGGCTAATTAACTTGAGACAACTTCAGATTTATGATTTGTGTGAATTAGAATATCTACCTGATAGTATCGGTGATCTTACAAATTTAGAAGTGTTACACATCGCTGATTGTTCACGATTAAAAGCAATACCAAACACTATTGGTAAACTCAAAAATCTTAGGCGGTTAGAGTTAATAGAATCAATGATGTCGCTTGCTAATTTGGAGAATTTACCTGATAATATTGGACAACTTAGTTCTTTGAAAGAACTGATAATTACATCTACAGCGATACAGTCACTACCTAATACTATAGGCAATCTTAGTAATTTAGATTATTTAGACATCAGTCGCAATCCTAAATTACATCAGTTACCAGATAGTATTGGGAAATTACACCAATTAACAGTTATGATGCTTGAAAGTGGATTTTTAACTTCTTTGCCAGAGAGTATCGGTGAATTGCAAAATCTTAGAGAACTAATTATTAATAACAATCAGCTAACCCAATTACCAGCAAGTATAGGTACTCTGACTAAGTTAGAAAAGTTAGAGCTTATAAACAATCAGCTAACCGCATTACCAGATAGTATTGGTAATTTATCTGGACTTAAGAACAGTATACTTCTCTATGGAAATCCCCTAAAGTCTCTTCCTGAAAGTGTCTTCAACTTACCATTTGAAGTAGATTGGTGATGATTATAGACTGATTCGTTTGGGTGAAGTAATGAAATAATGCTGACAATGCTCACCGCATAACCATCACCTCTGCCCATCAAGTTTATAAATGAGTTCTGATATATGTGTGGTTTGCGGTTAGAAATCTAGTACCAACTAAGTTGGATAAAATCAATTAGCCAACATCTTCAAAGGCTGACTTGATCAAATTTTCATAGAGGCATCAATCGTCCTGATGTTGCCCAGACTGTGCTGAAATAACAGGCTGCACACAAACGAAAATGGGGTGGGATGATATCCAGCAGCAAGAAGCACCTTTAGCAAACGGGCAAAAAATTTGTATAGTAATTATGTATACATGAAGACCAAATAATAAACTTCGATAAATTTAAAAATTTAAAGCCGCAAATAGATTAGGAGGTATTCTACATAATTAGCGGTTAGCATTCAAAACATTGTTTATTTATACTCTTGTACGGAACTTGCAGCGAAAGTCGCGTAAACCTTAACTAGAATTGATAATTTTCTACTTTGTCCAAAATAAATTTTCATCTAGAGTAGGACAAAGATACCTGCTGTTTACCACATAAAAAAGCTAGATGAAGCCTCTGGCTCAGAGCTATGGGAAACCAAGCTTGATTCTTAAGAGTCTGGTTTCAAAATGGGTAACAGCAACATCCCCTATCAGCTTGATCACCTATGCTAAAAGTTATGCACTCGGCCACCAACTCAGCCACTCCAAATTCCCAGTGGGAGGATTTAATCAAGCTTCCAGCCCCAAACACAGTTCAATGGGACAATATCAAAACCCAATTAGACTTGGTGCTGTTGGCGCTAGAAACCTTAACTGGGATTGGTTCAGAGGCTATGCTTTCGGCGGCAACTGATCTGAATTTAGAGTCAAGAGTGCCAGATCGCGTAGCTTTATGGCGACTGCGCCAATCAAATCCCCTACGCAAAGGTCAAGGAGGGCGAAAAAAGCTAGATGTCGAAGAAGCGCGATCGCTTGTTCTGATCATCTGCTACCTAGCCAAACAGCACCAGGAATTGATTCGCCGCGCTGTCGGACTGTTGGAACAAATGGCAGAAAATAACCGGGAACCTCACCAGGCTGCTTTACTTGGAGATTATATTGATGCTTTTTGCAACACCTACCAAGAGCGGATGGAAGAGGACGAAAAAATCTCAACAGATTTACTAACCAACCTGGCCCTAAAACTGCTTGTAGATTTACTTTTTTACAGCGCTCCTGGTGGGCATCGCCGTCTCTGGCTAGCACTTATAGACCGTTCAACAAAATTTTAAATTTTAGATTTGAAATTCCTCAACCAAAATTCGCTCATGAAAGTTTGCTAGATAAGGATTCCCTTTTAATGATCGTTAGTTCTTGGGCAATGCACTATCAACACTGCTGCCTCTTTGCACATCACAGAAGGAACCTGACAAAGTTCTGAGTGGAGGAATCCGCCTTTTCAACTTTTCTTTGCAAGCAACTGGCTTAACTTTTTGCAAAATCCCAAATAGTCTTCCTCGCAGTTCCTGCCATGCCTCTATCAAATTCTGTCATTCGTTGCTACACACCCCCTACTTGCACGCTAGAAGTATTCGCGCAAAGCTCACCTCTGTCCCGTTGGATGGGGAAAACTGTCCTCAAACATCTGAGCTTTGAGCTACGTTTTGATGATCCCCGACTACCAGAAGAACACAGAGTTCCAATTCGGGGCGATCGCGATCAACTCGAAGCTTTATGTGATGCAGTCACAAGCTACGTACAACAATTGCTCCAACAGTCTCCAGAAAGCTTTTGCGTCAGTTTCTCTGATACCCAGGAGTCAAGCACAGCATTAGGTGAGCCGCAATTAAAGTCCTCTACAAAAACATTAAATTCCTTTAGTACCCAGATTCCTGGGGCAAATATCCGCTTAGAACCAAGCAGCCATTTAACTCACAACTTATTTCTCGGTTCTCTCGCCAACCAATCATCTGGCCCCGCAATTGAACTCAGTCTGCTGCAACTATTCGATTTGGCCAGTGCTTTAGATGAGTACTCAACTGATGTCATGGCACTCCCAACTCTCAATAGGACTTCGACTTTGAGGTTCCCTACTTGGGCACCTGTTGCCGCAGTATTAGTATTAGGTGTAGGTTTTTTACCACTTACTTGGCAATATGCTAACAACCTTAGAGAAAAGCAAGAGCAGACAGCCAAAACCGCAGATCCAGCAGCAGTAAAGGCTGCTTTAGAAACTTCACCCTCACTAAACTTTCCCACGCCTCAACCTGGACTCACCACTCCATCAGAGAATTTGCTAGGTTCCACTCCTCCACTTTCCACATCCACTTTACCCCAAGCACCTCTAACAGCCCCTAGTTCTAGTTTCTCTACAGCGCCACCTCTAAATGCACTGACAATACCTCAAGGGAAGACTTCAACCCTTTCCAATAATGGGGCGATGCCTCCGGCGAGCTTCTCTACGGGACGCTCCGCAAACGCTAACGCACCATCCAGCAAAATCCCAGGTCAGGAAATTGCTATATTACCAAATCTTGCACAGAACCCTACAGGGTTAAGTACCCAACCTGGTACTCTTCCTCAACTGCGGGATTTACCACCCAGGCTATCTTCTAACACGAGCAGCTTACCAACTAATATCTCACCAGTTGTTCCCCCATCTCTTGGCACCATACCCAATAGTGGCAATACTCCTACCCAACCCTCCCCACTAACCTCACAACAGCTAGAGGAAAGAATTAATTCCCTACAGCCACCTTCTCCTGGAGAGAAACCTGCTTCACAACTTTCCTCCTCTAGAACTGCGGATAATAATCCCTTTATCGATCAATTAGGGGACGCACGCAAAGCCCCCACATCTACAGAAGTAGCTACAGGCACATTATTTGACACACCTCAAGTAGCAGAAGCTAGAGAATACCTAAAAAAACGTTGGCAACCACCCACCGGACTAGGACAAACATTAGAGTACAGTTTGATGGTCAGTGTTGACGGCACAATTGAACGAATTTTTCCCCTAAATAAGGCAGCAAGAGAATTTGTTGATAGCGCTGGGATGCCTGAAGTAGGTAAACCTTTTGTTTCCGCCAATACACGCGGAGAAAATGTCAGAATTCGAGTTGTTCTCAGTCCTGATGGCAAGGTACAGACTTTTTCAGATAAATAAAAATAAATTAATCCGTTTAATCTGAGATATGGTAATAGTCACAATAACCGCTTAGTAATTTATTACTAGGCTAATAGCTAAAGTCGTCTTTAGACGACTAGTAAACGCTTTTAGTCCACTTAAGTGGACTTGGGTTATTAGCTTTACACCTAGAGTCTTGGTGGGCTAGTTGGTTTATCGAGAAGACTGCAAGATTTCAGTAGAATGCCACTTATAAAACTGGTACAAAGCTTGTGCCAGTTTCTATTTACTTCAGTTGCTCTTGAGCTTGCTTTTTGGAGTCCAGTTACCAAACTGGTCTTACTATTGATACCAGTAAACCTACCAGTCAATACAATCACTGTTAACACCAATTCTCTAAAATTAACTAGAGATACAAGTCTGGAAACCCAGATGAAATCTGACTTTTCTTAATTAAGTAGGTAGGCGTAATTAAACCGACATTCCGCACTTCAAGATGTAACACATTGATATTCAAGAAGATT
>JAHCSU010000046.1 GCA_023522315.1 Nostoc sp. CCCryo 231-06 | reverse complement strand
ACCAAGAAAAATGGTTAAGACTTCGCAGTGTAGGTATGGTATTGTGTGAGCGTAGGCTTTGGAATAAAACTACAGTTGAAGTTCGCTTGTATATTAGCAGTTTAGAGCATGATGCTCTCGTTTTAGCTAATGCTGTTCGCAGCCATTGGGGGATAGAAAATTCTGTACATTGGGTACTGGATATGACATTTCACTAAGATGCCAGTCGTATCCGTAAAAATAATGCACCTCTTAATTTCTCCATTCTACGGCGTTTATCTTTGAATCTTTTAGACAGAGATAAAACGGTGAGTGGAAGTATTGCAATGAAACGATATCGCGCCGGTTTAGATCACAACTATTTGCTTCAAGTTATCGCCGCTATCTAAGCCTTTTATGACGTTAAAAATATAACTAAAAATAGTAGTTTTAGGTTGACTAAAACCATTTTTTTATGAAGAAATTGCAGGAACTACACAACTTTACAGTTTTATAGATCACAAAATATATCTCTAAACTACAATTCATATAATTGATTATTTGTCAAATAAAATTAGATGCGTTTACCCTGAGATAGTAACCCGGAAGAGTTTCACTTTCTTCTCAGCAGGAAATCTTTTAATTTTTATTATTTTACCACATTCCAAATCTTCATTACTCCATTCTAAAGATTCAATATTCTTATATTTTTCTTTACCAAAACTATCACCTACTAAACGATTAGTCTTCAAAGGACAATAATAAACTTTATCTAGACTATCTATATAAAGCATTAAATTATTGGCCGCATACCAAGTATCCATTAAAACTGTATCATCAAATATAATATAAGCATCCTCGTCAGGGACAATTAAATCTTTGACATTATCCCAAAGTAAACGAGGAGTTAATTTTTCATTCTTTAAATAATAATTGATTTTATAATGACTAATATTTGACAAATGTTCTGCTAGATTGGTTATTGTATAGTTAATTTGGCTGCTCAGTAAATATTGACAATAATTAAGTTTAGTAAATTTCATCACTAACCAACTTTTTGATGCACCTTCTACCTATTTTCTCATAACGTTTTGAATAACAAGATACATCATTGATTATTGTTACTAATTCGAGTAAAGCCAATCAAACACATTCTCGCTAATTAAATACGTCTGTACTACTGGCTAGCGATCGCACTGTGCCAGTTGCGTAAGTCCTGAATTTATTCACAATCAGCCAGTGAACAAGTGGAGGAGTGCGGGCAGCCACGGTTACACCCTTTTTTATCAGAGATGGGAATGCCTACTATTTCTTGCATTTTTGCCATTTCTAAAATTGGGGAGTAACGCCGTTTACGTGGGAAGTGATACCTGCGGTGGGCTATGATGGAGCAGTTATCAACTACTTCCAAAATCTACGTTGCAATTGACTCTGAAAAAATATTGTTGAACTAAAGGGGTGGAATAATGGCTAAACCACCTTCTAATCGCAAAAAAGCCACCTCTGCTACATCCAATACAGCACTTCCTCCTGCTATGAGGTACAGATACTTGGGATGCTATTATGACA
>JAHCSU010000458.1 GCA_023522315.1 Nostoc sp. CCCryo 231-06 | reverse complement strand
GAAAGGGCATGTCACTTTTAGGTTAAACAACCTCTTAAATAGGTTGTCGGCTAATTGTTGCCAGTAAAAAAGAGCGATCGCTCTTACTCATCTTTATATATGTAATAAAGTTCAGATTTTGTCTCAAAACCAGAATTGCTTAAAAAAATATAAATTTTTATGTTAGGTTAGATGAGAAGAATTGATACATTTACGTTTGGTAATTCTACTAACGAGTAATTTTTTCTACTAATAAAATTGTATTGGCTGGTGTTAAACTTTTGCGCTCAAAATGTAGCAGTAAAAGATGAATTTGTCCGGCAATTAAGTAAAAAGCTCATAATTTAACTGAAAAACAATTTGCTTAAAAATGCCAAAGCTCTTTTGCAATGGTATTAGTTTGCATAGCTTGCGCTTTAAGCACCATTTATATTTGCTTTTTTAATTTTCTATGATTTACTTATTAACTATTTATCTACTATTAGGCTTGGCGCAATACCAGAAAGCAGAAAAAAATCATTTTGACTGCCCTTTAATTAAGTTAAAGATATTTTTTCAACTAATGGTTGGCAACCTAGTAATAGTTGAGCCGATTGAGCAAAGTTTTGAGGACAACCACTAACATAAAAACGAG
>JAHCSU010000457.1 GCA_023522315.1 Nostoc sp. CCCryo 231-06 | reverse complement strand
CAGGCACAGATCGTTGAAGCAGGAATCACGCGACTTTGAGTCGTGTGAGGTTCAATACACCTAATTAAATCTAAACCCATGAAACAATAAATCCATCTAGATACTGTCTAGATGGATTTGTTGGCAGTTGGTGTTTACTAAAAAACATTCAACCAGACTGTAATAGAGAAACGACTACAGGTAGTCGCCGCACCAGAAATAGCATTAGCTATTCTGACGTTTGCTTATGCAGGAATCAAAACTGTGTCAATTACGTGGATGACACCGTTATCAGCAGCAACATCTGCTGTTGCAACAGTTGCATCATTGATTTTAACGCCATTAGAAGCGTCAATTTTTACATCTGAACCTTCAACTGTTGTAGCTGTCTTTAACTTAACTACATCAGCAGCTAGTACCTTGCCTGATACAACATGATAGGTCAAGATTTTTTTGAGCTTAGGAATATCTTTCAGTAATGCGTCTACTGTACCTGCTGGAAGCTTATTAAACGCTTCATCAGTGGGTGCGAAGACGGTAAATGGGCCGGGGCCTTTTAGTGTATCTACTAGACCAGCTGCTTTGATTGCTGCAACTAGTGTGTTGAAAGAACCATTATTAGCGGCGGTATCAACTATATTGGCCATGTGCTTTACCTAGTTCTGTGTAATCTGTTACAAATCTAAACTATTTATTTAATAAAATCTATCTATCGTTAGACGTATGTAAAATAAAATTTTTTATTGATATTATAAAAGATTGTATATATTTCTTTATACAGGTAGAGAATTATATGTACATTGTCTGGGCGGATAAGTTATGGGCACTCCTGGATGCATCGCTCCTTTTTCTATACAACCGTAGGAGCGATGCCTACGGCGGTAAACTACGCCATACAACTTCAATAGCAAAGGTGCGTCACCGAACAGCAGAACTTCAAATTATCTAAAATTTGTGATGTGTCTATTGCATCCAAATGTGATGCAAATACCGTGGTTTTTAGTTAACATCAAAAACACTCCTTAAAAGGTGAGAATTTTACCTCTACAATTATCAATATTTTCTGACAGTACTAGCATTCAACTTTCAGATATATTTGCTTAATGTCATAAAAGTAAAATAGAGGTATTGACAAATACAGTAGCTCTAAATCGATTGTGAGAAAATAATAACTGTGTAAATTTTACTAAGTATTGGGTGCAAAATGTGGAGTCGTGTGCTAACTGAATTTAACGAAAATTCTCGAAAACTTCGTGAAATCAAAGGCGCATTTACACACCAACTTATAAGGTAATTAAAATGACTTACGATTCAGAAGATGTCCAAAAAATCCTTCAAATAGCACTCGCTCGTAAACAGGAAGGTGGATTTTCACGAGAACAGCTTATAGAAATGGCATCTGACTTAGGTATCTCTTCTGAGGTTTTGGAAGCAACTGAAAATAAGTGGTTAGCTCAAGAAGAAGAGGAACGTTTGCGACGCACATTTAATACTTTCCGACGCAGAGCTTTTAGGACACATTTGGTTAGCTTCGTAGCGGTGAATTTATTTCTTATTCTTTTGAATTTAATAACTAGTCCTAGTTATTTTTGGGCTATCTTCCCACTATTAGGATGGGGGTTAGGACTATTTTTTCATTGGTGGAGTGTTTATCAGAGTAAATCAGAGGATTACGAGATAGCCTTTCAGAATTGGCGTGCAAAAATTTAACGTTTCGCGGAAGTCCCCATCTTCTCTTGCCAAATCAAGTTTTGGTTCTCAGCAGTTCCCATTTATATCGCTAAGTGTAAGGGCACGGCAGTGCCCATACGTGTCAACTTAAGAAAAAATCTGCTTTGAGAAGACGTTTTGCCCTC
>JAHCSU010000456.1 GCA_023522315.1 Nostoc sp. CCCryo 231-06 | reverse complement strand
TGTAGACGCTGTAGACGCACTTGATAACCTCAACAGGTGAATTATTCAGCGATCGCAACAGCCTTTAAAATCCCTTGCCATCGCTCCTAAATTCACCTGTAAAGCTTTGCCTACAGCCTGTAGACGGACTGTAGGCAAACTGTAGACATTACTTTGACCACCTCCAGCCCAAGCGATCGCCATTTCCCTCTACTTCCCCCAATCCCCTATCAGCCATAGAAGCGAAGATGATCCGCACCTCATCCGGCTGCATTCCCTCAAATAGTCGGCTAGCTTGCAGCAGTATTCTGGCTTTTAAAACCTCACCTGGGTGCTGTTGACCCCAGTCAAGGATAAGTTGCTCATACTCGTTCATGACTGAAAATTGCTCTAGCACCTCCTCATTTCCCCCGCCGGAGATTTCCGTAGGTGCGATGGCAGTGGTTCCCCAGTTGCTAAGGTCAAGCTCGCAAGGGCAGTCATCGACCATGAACCGCCTTTTACCACCTGCCTTTAACCACTGCTCTAACTGAGGATCTTTGAGTTTGCTCCTGGCGTGATCACGCCCAAATTGCCCTAAGCGCACCAGACAGAAGCAGCTGTAGAGCGTGTCTTTGTCACCTTGCAAGCCGTAATTCTCGGCCGTGTCATTTTGAGCTAAGACACAAATGAACTGCTTGTATCGCCTACCTCGTTTGGCGTGGCGCTTAATCCAGTTAATAGCGTTATCACATTCGTCAACTAGGATTGGGAACTCCTCAGCGATTAGGAATCTTTCACGACCTGCGATCGCGTTATCACCCCCTTCGCCTCTAAGCTGAACTAGGTCTTCCAGAATTTCTAAGTCTTTACCCATTGCGGTGTCAATGGCTTTGAAATTTCCTTTACGCCCAATGACATCAGATTGATCCAGCCATGCCCAATCATCCGGTTTAGCGTCGCTGTCGTAAACGACAGTTCGACCGCCAATTTTGGAGGATAGGTACTGGGTAAAGGTTGATTTCCCGTCGCCAGTACCACCGACTAGAGCGACGTGTTTTTGTTTTTTCTGGATGTACTCAACTGGATCGATGATTAAGTTCTCTGGTTTCCAGTTGGCATCGATAGCCCCAACCGTCAGCGCTAACTGTGCTGTTGGTTGAGTGTTGGCGCGGGCCCACGCTTGAAAGTTGACCCGTGATGCTCGGTCGATGTCGCCTAGAGACTCTTGCAGCAGCTTTGCTGTTTGGCGATGTCTGCGACCGAATTCTAAAGTCCCAACGGATGCTGCTAGTATCCACGGCTTCGATTCAGGCTTTTGATTTACTCCCAAAAACAACAAAACACAACTGACAGCCAGACTACCCCATAATGACCACTTGGCACGGGTATGCATTTGTAAGTGCTGATGTAGCTGGGAAGGGTGTAATTCACTGCTCATATCCCTAACAGCACCCCCACAGCAACTAAGCTAGCCCGCAGTAGCAGAATATCTTTGACCTCTGGCACGGCTTGCCGCAAGTAAAGTGTGACAATTCCAGCGATCGCTAAAACTCCCAACACCCCCAGGCGGATGAAACCAGGAAAGGGAATACTCACCCAACAGCTACTTAGTAAAGCGGGAATCGCCACTGTTGACGCAAGCTCATAAGCTAAATCTGCCAGATTATCTGGAAGTGCGATCGCATTGCTCCACCCTTTTTTAAATTCCTCTAACCGCGATAGTTCAACCGTACTAGCCACTGGGGAATAACCCCGATCGCTCGGAACCTCAACTACTATTTTTTGCTCATCTGCCATAGTGCACCTCGATTTTGAGGTAGAAAGGGCGGTTACTCTCCTGTTTGCATCATCGGCGCTGCGATCGCAATCGTTGCAGCGCCGATGATGCAAATAAGAATGCTTACTTGATTCACTTCTGCTCCCCCTCCTTCTCTCGTATGGCTTGCCAGGTTTCGGGGTAAGTTTTTCTGCTTAGTCGCCGAATCTCTAGTTGCACCTCTGGCGGTTGGTTTTTTAATTCCTCAGACATCGCTTTAGCCCCTTCCAACCAAGGGCTACGAGCTTTATTCTCAGTCATTGCTTTTCCCCCAGTCGCTGTACTTGCCGTAACCACTTGTTTCGGTAAGGCGGTCTGATATTCGGTTGATAACTTCGTTATCAGTAGTTGGCAGTGGTTTTCCTTGGAGGTAGGCGGCTGAGATTTCGGCGCACTCCTTGTCAGTTGCACTATTGCCTAGTAGCTGTCCCTCTGGGAAGCCGACGTTGTGGATCTCGTTACTGGGATTTGGCTGATCAGTCATATAATTTTGGGGTGTGTGGTTTTGATTCATCTGACCGCACGACGACGGCGATCGCTAACCTGATGCGGACTGTGATCGCCTAATAATCAACTTTTGATGCAGTAGTTGAGTTGAAATTGGTTACAAGCCATATTTGCCAAGTCTTTCGCCTTTGTGGGCTGACCTCGATGGGCTGACGGGTGTCAACACAAACCGCCCGTCCATCGTTAAGTTTTACGTAAAGGCTTTTACCTGCTTTGGATCTAGAAAACAGTTGTCCGGGGTCTAAGGAGCTAAAGCTGACTTGAGTTCTACCTACTACGTATTCAGCTTGGTGAGAATCAAATCCCTCTGAGAGTGGATCGTCTGCCATTTCTTTCCACTCTCTCGGTTTTTTAACTTTAGATTCAGTTGCGTTGGTCGATCTGCCG
>JAHCSU010000455.1 GCA_023522315.1 Nostoc sp. CCCryo 231-06 | reverse complement strand
GCGCTTGGATGGCTCCTCAAGATCAACCCCACGAACAATTTGTATTCCCTGAGGAGGTATTACCACGTGGTAACGCTCTCTAATAGACCAAATATATTAGGCGGCACTGGACGCGACCAAGAATCTACTGGCTTTGCCTGGTGGTCTGGTAACGCGCGTTTAATCAACTTATCTGGCAAACTACTGGGTGCTCACGTTGCCCACGCTGGTCTGATTGTATTCTGGGCTGGAGCGATGACTTTATTTGAAGTCGCTCACTTCATTCCTGAAAAGCCCATGTACGAGCAGGGCTTGATCCTGTTACCTCACCTCGCCGCTCAGGGTTGGGGTGTTGGTACTGGTGGTGAAGTCATTGACACCTTCCCCTACTTTGTTGTCGGTGTACTCCACCTAATTTCCTCAGCCGTCCTTGGCTTTGGCGGTATCTATCATGCCGTCCGTGGTCCAGAAACCTTAGAAGAATACTCTTCTTTCTTTGGTTACGACTGGAAAGACAAGAACAAGATGACCAACATCATCGGGTTCCACCTGATTATTTTGGGATGTGGTGCACTGCTGTTGGTACTAAAGGCAATGTTCTTTGGTGGTTTGTATGACACCTGGGCACCAGGCGGTGGTGATGTTCGGATTATTACCAATCCGACATTGAACCCAGCAGTCATCTTCGGCTATGTACTCAAGTCTCCCTTCGGTGGCGAAGGCTGGATTGTCAGCGTCGATAACTTGGAAGATGTGGTCGGTGGTCACATCTGGATTGCTTTTATCTGTATTGCTGGCGGTATTTTCCACATCCTTACCAAGCCTTTTGCTTGGTCACGTCGTGCATCCATCTGGTCTGGTGAGGCTTACCTCTCCTACAGCTTGGGCGCTCTCTCCCTGATGGGCTTCATTGCCTCAATCTTTGTTTGGTTTAACAACACCGTTTACCCAAGCGAATTCTTTGGCCCTACGGGTCCCGAAGCTTCTCAAGCTCAGGCTTTGACCTTCTTGATTCGTGACCAACGCTTGGGTGCTAACGTTGGTTCTGCCCAAGGCCCCACTGGTCTAGGTAAATACCTAATGCGCTCTCCAACTGGTGAAATCATCTTCGGTGGTGAAACCATGCGCTTCTGGGATTTCCGTGGCCCTTGGTTGGAGCCTCTACGTGGCCCCAATGGTCTTGACCTGGAAAAAATCAAGAACGATATTCAGCCTTGGCAAGCTCGTCGCGCTGCTGAATACATGACCCATGCTCCTCTGGGTTCTCTGAACTCCGTGGGTGGTGTGGCTACCGAGATTAACTCCTTCAACTACGTATCTCCTCGCGCTTGGTTGGCGACTTCTCACTTCGTACTAGGATTCTTCTTCTTAGTTGGTCACTTGTGGCACGCTGGTCGCGCCCGGGCTGCGGCTGGTGGTTTTGAGAAAGGAATTAACCGTGATACTGAGCCAGTGATGTTCATGGACGACCTAGATTAGGTTGTAAAGTTTATTTCATCACTGACAATTAAATAATTTAGAGGCTCTTGCATAAAAGCAAGGGCTTTTTTTATAGGAAAATTAGTAATCTAATCTATTGATTAAACTGAGCGACTTACTAAGGTAATTAATACTATGAGCGACTCTAATTTTATTGATGCTTTGCGATGGACAAATGAAGCTAACGAAAAGTTACAAAATATTCCCTTTTTTGTCCGCGCTCAAGCTAGAGCCAGAATTGAACAGCTCGCTCGTGAAGCAGAGCAAGAGGTTGTGACAGCTGATTTGGTAGAACAGGCTAGGCTTGAGTTTGGACAATAAAACATTCTGGAGGTTGTAACAATGACAGTCGCCAAAAATCGAGCAGACCGAGTAATGCTTTACGACATTAGCTGGCAACAGTTTGAAAATCTTCTAAAAGACTTGGGACATCGGGCAGCAAGGTTAGCTTACAATCGCACGCACTACTTTGGAAAGTATCACACCTTTACCTGAACACGAACATTACCATTTCAAAGATGTAGTATATTAATAGGTGAGTTGAAGAAAAGTAAGTAGTCGCGCTGTCAAAAGGCAAAGCCAAGCGACAATCCAAATGAGCGAACTGACCATACTCATCTAAATTTAGGGAATTTTAATTATGCCTAAATTGACTGTTCCACCCAATTTCACAGGCACTGCTGATTCTGACACTTTAATTGGGGAAGATTTAAATAAATTTCCAGCAATTGGGATTGATATTTTAACTGGAGGTTTCATTGATACAGGCTTAGGAAAGGACACCATTAAAGGCAACGGCACTGGCGGTAAAGGGGCTGATGGTGTTATCGGTAAGAACACCAATGGCAGTGAAGGCGGTGCTGGAATCGGCATCAGCAATAATGGCAATCTGAATACTGGGTCGGGCAACGACGCTATCATCGGTAAGGGCATTGGGGGTCGTGGAGGCAACGGAGCGGATGAGCCTTCTGGCACTGCTGGCGGCAGTGGCGGTGCAGGGACTGGCATCAGTAACATTGGCATCCTTAATACTGGGTTGGGCAATGACACAATCATCGGCAATGGCACTGGCAGCATGGGTGGCAGCGGACTCGGTGGCGGCTATGGCGGTGCAGGGACTGGCATTGCTAACAGTGGCAAACTGAATGCAGGGGACGGAAATGACACGATCACTGGTACTGGTCAGGGCGGCACTGGTGGTGGCGGTCGCCTCGGCGGCGACGGCGGATTTGGGATAGGTATCAGCAACACTGGGCAACTGGATACCGGAGACGGAAATGACAAGATCACTGGTACTGGTATCGGCGGCATAGCTGGCAACGGGCTAGGACCCAGCTATGACGGTGCAGGGACTGGCATCAGCAATAATGGCAATCTGAATACAGGGGACGGAAATGACACAATCACTGGGACTGGGAGTGGTGATAAAGGCGGCAGGCGCATGGGCGGTACTGGAACTGGCATCACTAACAGTAAGAAACTGGATACCGGAGACGGAGAAGACACGATCATAGGGACTGGCACAGGTATTGGCGGCTTCAACAGTAATGGAACTGGCATCCAGAACATGAAAGGTGCCACCATCACCACAGGGCAGGGCAACGACACAATTACTGGTTCTGGCAACGGTTTAGCCCAGAACCTCATTGCCTATGGCATCTCCAACGACGGAGTAATTGATACTGGAAATGGTTGTGACATTCTTACCGGAAAGGCTACAGCAACAATTGATCGTCTTTCAGATGCTCCCTCCCAGTTCATCGCCTATGGCATCTTCAACGACAGAGTAATTGATACTGGGAATGGTTGTGACATTCTTACCGGACAGGCTACAGCAACAATTGATGGTACTGCCTATGGCATTTATGGAAAAGGAACTATCAAGACTGGCGATGGCAATGACAAAATTACTGCCACCACTACCATCAATGAAGTTCAACAAAAAGTCTCTATTGGTGGCGGGATCAAAATTGCTCTGGGCACTGGGGATGACTACTTCAAAGGGTTTGGTACTGGGACTGTGGATGGTGGAAAAGGTTTTGACAGCTTAGACCTCAGTGCTTTCAATCGCTCTGAACTCACTTTTTCTGGTGTAATTTCGCGCAATGCCTTAAACCCAGCTAACATCAGCTTCAGTAACAATGAAGATGTTATTACACTCTCCACAACAGGCTTTGAGAATTTTATCTTTGCAGATGCCTCTTTGTGCTACAGCACTTTGGTCTGAGAGGTTGTTTGAAAAGTATTAGGCTGTAATTTTAGGCGCTTGTTGATCCCCCCTAGCCCACGCCAGTCGCTCATGGGGGAAACCCCCAAGTAGAGCAAGTGGCATGGATTTAGGGGGATCTAAGACGTTTTAAGTACCTGGACAGAATTAATTACATATTAGTTATTTACCAATTTTTTGCCAGTCAAGGATTTCAGCCCAGATTTTTGTGTAATTAATCTTGTCCGATTACTTACCTTCCTCCCACATTCATTGCTGCTAAAAAAGCCTTCTGGCTCACATCTCTGTAAACTGTATTTAAATACTTCATTACTACATCACTGGAAGTTGAATTTACTGCATTTTCCTCTTCCTTCGCTAGGGGAATTGCTCCTAATACATCTAATACCATCTCATTAGTGGAAGGTGCAATCACTACTAATGATGACTCTAGTGGCTCATTGTATTGCCAGAAAGAATCAATTTTTACTGAGTATTTGTTATTAGGAATTGACTGTTGAATTTCGGGCGTTTCTGTGGTATTGGGTTGAATCTTGGCACTACGTAATTGGCGTAAATCGCTGATAATTTGCTCTTTAGTGCGTCCGCGTAATTGAAATAATACAAAGGGGTCTTCACTGAAGCGATCGCCTAACTGATAGTACAGGGCACCAATATGTTTACAGGGATTTGCTTTATCAGGACAAGAGCATTTACTCTGGACATCAGCCAGGGTAAATGGGAATATCGAAAGACCATTAGCCGTGAACACTTCTTCTATATTTTGTGGCATTTCTCCTGCTAGTAGTTTGGCAGCAAAAATTGCCCTTTGGGACATGGTTTCAATTACATAACCCCACTGTTCATCACTAAAGGGTTCAAGGGAAAGGGAAACTTTATAAGGTTCGATTTCACTACCTTGCACCCTAGCTAATACTTTTGCAGCTTTAAATTCGATGCTCAAAACATTTCCTTGACGAGCATAATTTCTAGCACGTTCTAAACGCTTTTTAAAACGATAGGAATCTAGCAAATCTAGCCATTGTTGTGACCACCATTCTCGACTAGCATGTAATGTGTAATTAGTCATAAGTTCATTCAAGAAGTTTAGTAGTATCTTGCACCAATGTTGACGGGTTTGTAATGAGCGCTTTAGGCTCAAATCAAGTACTAAAGTCATTACTAAGAAATTATTCTGCATCATCATCAATTACTGCACTGCGGTCAAGTAGTAGTAAGTTGCGAAGTTGGTCTGTATCCATTTCAGTTAACCACTCTTCACCAGCACCTACAACTTGTTCAGCTAATTGTTTCTTACTTTCAATCATGTCGTGAATTTTTTCTTCTAAAGTCCCGGTGCAAACAAATTTATGCACTTGCACATTACGAGTTTGACCAATCCGAAATACTCTGTCTGTAGCTTGATTTTCCACGGCTGGATTCCACCATCTATCAAAGTGGAATACATGATTTGCTCGTGTTAAATTCAGCCCTACACCACCCGCTTTCAGAGAAAGAATCATAATCGGTGGCCCTTGAGGATCGTGCTGGAAACGGTCGATCATTTCCTCTCGTTGTTTTTTACTGGTGCTACCATATAAAAAGAATATTTCTCGCCCAAGCTGTTTTTCTAAATAGGGTTTAAGTAATTTACCCCACTCAGCAAATTGTGTAAAGATTAAAGCTCTATCGCCTTCTGCTAAAACTTCTTCTAACATTTCTTCTAGCCGCAGAAGTTTGGCTGAATTATGTTGCTCTAATGTCGCTTGTTTCAAATATTGGGCTGGGTGATTGCAGATTTGTTTGAGTTTGATTAACAAAGCCAAAATCATCCCCCGACGTTGCAATCCTTCCGCAGATTCTATCTCTAGTAAAGATTGTTCTACAACTTGTTGATAAAGTGCAGCTTGTTCACCAGTCAGACCGCAAAATACGGTCATTTCTTGCTTATCTGGCAAGTCTTGAATGATGTCGCGATCGCTTTTCAATCGCCGCAGTATAAAGGGTTGAACTAATGAACGTAATTGAGTTAAAGAAGCCGTATCACCATACTTTTCAATTGGCATGGCAAACCGACGCTGGAAAAATTGCTTATTACCTAAATACCCAGGATTAAGAAAATCTAAAATAGACCATAGTTCTTGCAGTCTATTTTCTACGGGTGTCCCCGTTAATGCAATGCGAAACGTAGCTTCTAATTGCCTCACTGCTTTTGACTGCTTCGCCTCTGGATTTTTCACATTCTGGGCTTCATCTAAAACAATTATCTGCCAAGAGATACTTTCCAATGACTTGATATCTCGATGAAGAAGTGAGTAGCTGGTAACGATTAAATCGTGTTTTTTTACAGCTTCTAAAAACGCTTTCCCTTTTGGGCGTTTGTCACCGTGATATTGCAAAATTTTCAGGCTTGGTGCAAATTTATTGACTTCCCTTTCCCAGTTGCCTAAAACAGAAGTTGGACAAACCAATAGAGTTGGATTTTCGAGTGCATCTTGTTCTTTCAAGTGCAGCAGAAAGGCAATGAACTGCACGGTTTTACCGAGGCCCATGTCGTCGGCGAGACACGCACCTAAACCCCAACGTTCTAAGAATGACAGCCAAGCAGCACCTCGTTCTTGATAAGGTCGCAACTGTCCTTTAAAGCCTGTTGGTGTGGGTAAAGGCGCGATCGCTTGATTATTGTTTAGCGCCCCAATTAACTCTTGTAATGCCCCAGATGCCTCAAAGCTGACCACTGGTAATTTTTCGATTACCTGGGTATCCCCTGTACTGAAACGCAAGGCATCTTCCAATGAAAGCGCCATTTGGTCTTTGCGAGTGGTAAAAAAGGTTTGGGCTGTCTTGATGTCTTGCGATCGCAATTCCACCCACTCGCCGTTAATTTCCACTAGCGGACTATTTAAAGCCACAAGTTTATCAAACTCAGCTTTGGAAATAGTTTGTCCACCAATTGCCAATTGCCATTGGAAATTTAGTAGACTTTGCAATCCTAAACGTCCCTGCTTTTTCTTTGGGGTTTCGGCAGTAATTTTCAAACCCAAACGATTTGCCCATCCTTCACGGTTCGCTAAACTAGGAGGCAAAATTACTCCCAAACCACTGTCTTCTAATCTCCAAGCTACAGCTTTGATAAACTCATAAGCTTGGATGGGGGTGATACGAGAATATTGGGGATATTCGGTTTCAAAACTGGCTACTATTGTTGGATATAATCGGGAAGCTAGCCCCAATCCTCGCAAAAATGTTTCTTGTGGTTGCTCAATTGTTCGATTTTCATAAACCAATCGTTCAACTGGATTATTCCAAATAGTTGCCGCATCCACTAAAAACTCAGGCTCATCAGCCGCTTGCAGGAAATAGGCTAATGTCCAATCTGTTTCGCCAGACTCTGGAGAACGCAGTTGAAAACAAGTACGAAATAGAGTTTTAAGAGTTAATTGGTATTGTAGCGGCATAGTCCAAGCCTTCAGTGCCGCTTCCAGGCGCTCTACTTCAATTGCATCTGCATTGACTGTATGAGATGCACTAGTTAAAGCTTGCAACCATTGTCGCACCGCAGATGGTAAAGACGCGCTCGCTTTTGCTTCCATTGCAGGTTGAGAACCTACCATCCCTCGTACTTGGGCATCTATCGTACTATTAAGAAATCCCAAAAGTAATTCTTGAGGTTCGGCTGGGAAGTCTACATAGATTGGGCATTGGGCATTGGTTATTAATTCTTCTCCCCCCTCTCCCTGATAGGTGCGACAAACCAACGGCATATTCGCAGAAAATTTCTCTAGGCGGGTTCCATCTACAGCACTATCTAGAAGTACTTGCCATTTGGCAGCAAATGCACCATCTGATTGCTGCCCAATTGTTGGTAAAAACTTACAGCGCGAGATTAAATCTAAACTCCACCGGGCAACCTGTGACCAAAAACGTAAATCTCCTCCTAAAAAGGCATCTTCCCCGTTAGTAGCATTTAAGGGAACAGCAGCAAGAAATTTTACTGCTTCGCTGGGGTTAAGACAAAAACCTTCAACTCGCCACGGTTGCAAATATTGCGGGGAATCTGTGTCTAACCCCAAGCTGGCAGAATGCACAGGGAAAATCGCTGCTGTTCCTTCGCCACTGCCTTCTGGGATATAAGTTGGCAGGGCAATTATTTGCGAATGCGTTGGTAAACTGATCTGAGTGACACTGGCGGCTTTCCGTGTTCGCCCAGTGGTAGCGTTCGCAACTTGAGGTTGCTGGATGAAGTTGGTAATTGCCATGTTCTGGGAATGCAACCACTCACTCAACTCAACTGATGTCATTGCCAATGGATTTAGTGGTATCTCTCCAGAGTCACTAGGCTCGAAATTTACTCGTGGCGATCGCCAAGTTTCCCCCCAAATAAATAAACAACCATTTTGATTTTTTAGTAACCAATTACAGTGTAAAATCGCCATTTGCTAACTACTCAAATTTCCGAAGGTTAAATCATAAAAACTGTAATTATTCTACTTTTTGTATCTTATTAATAAAATTTTTAACCCAAGATTGCATATAATTAATATTTAAACAAATATTTCACGTCAAAATTATTATTAATGATTTTTCCCCTAATCAAAGTTTTAAAAAGCGGGATAAGAGTTGAACTAGATTGTATGCATCCTCAAGAACAGGAGGTTGTAAGAGCATTACTCAATGTTGTAATTATTGAAGGTAAAACTTATCCCCAAAAGGAACCTCTATCTCAGGCAGAATTTACAGCTTACTGGTTGAGTAAGGATGCCTTTGTTGTTAGAACATCTGTTCAGGATGCGACGCACAAACCAAAAGAAATATTAGGGGCGTTTTATTTAAAACCAAACTTCCCCGGTCGGTGTTGCCATATTTGCAACGCTGGTTTTATTGTACAACCTGGGTTACGTGGTCAGGGGATCGGGCGGTTCATGGGAGAGGCAATGCTCTTGATAGCAGCTAACCTTGGCTACAAAGCAGTAATGTTCAATTTGGTCTTTGAAACTAATATACCTTCAATTGCACTTTGGCAGTCGTTGGGATTTGAGATTATTGGGCACATTCCGCGTGCAGCAAAGCTAGAGGATGAAAAGATGGTAGATGCGCTGATGATGTATCGCCCTTTGGGTTGAACGACTTATCTATCTTTGTATGTACTAGAAGTCAGTCATAGTACATAAATGTTAGGATTGCCACAGAAAGAGAATAGCGAAAGAGAAGGAAAAAAAACTGAATGGCAGAAGTTGATAAGTCAATATCCTTCGATGGACGGGATATTCGACTGAAAGTAGGCTTACTAGCTCCCCAGGCTGGTGGGTCAGTTTTGATAGAATCAGGGGATACATCCGTTTTAGTGACGGCTACGCGATCGCAAGCCAGAGAAGGCATTGATTTTCTTCCACTCACAGTAGATTACGAAGAAAGGTTGTATGCAGCTGGTAGGATTCCCGGAGGGATCATGCGTCGGGAAGGTCGTCCACCAGAAAAAACAATTCTCACCAGTCGGCTTATAGACCGCCCCATGCGTCCCCTGTTCCCTTCATGGCTACGGGATGACCTGCAAATTATTGCCATAACGCTGTCGATGGACGAGTTAGTTCCACCCGATGTGCTAGCAGTTACAGGCGCTTCCATCGCTACCCTGATTGCCCAGATTCCTTTTAATGGGCCAATGGCAGCAGTGCGGGTTGGTTTAGTGGGAGATGATTTCATTATTAACCCCACATACTCAGAAATTGAAGCCGGAGACTTGGATCTAGTAGTTGCAGGTTCACCACATGGCGTAATCATGGTGGAGGCGGGAGCCAATCAGTTGCCAGAGCGAGATATTCTTGAGGCGATTGACTTTGGTTATGAAGCGGTGCGAGACTTAATCAAAGCGCAGCAAGATTTATTAGCAGAACTGGGTCTGGTAATCGTGCAAGAAGCACCAGCAGAAGTAGACCAAACGCTAGAAAATTATATCCGCGATCGCGCTAACGGCCAGATTAAGAAAATCCTCTCTCAATTCACCTTCACCAAACCCGAACGCGATGCAGCTTTAGATGTCGTCAAGGATGAAATTGCCGCGACGATTACCGAACTTCCAGAAGCAGACCCAATTCGAGTTGCCGCAACTGCAAATAAGAAGGCACTTGGTAACACTTTTAAAGATATTACCAAACACTTCATGCGGCGACAAATCATCGAAGATAACGTTCGCGTTGATGGTCGTAAACTTGATGAAGTGCGACCTGTTTCTTGTTTAGTTGGTGTTTTACCAAAACGAGTCCACGGTAGCGGTTTATTTAACCGGGAACTAACTCAGGTATTATCCGCTTGTACTCTGGGTACACCGGGGGATGCCCAAAACCTCAATGATGACATGCAGCTAGATCAGCACAAGCGTTATCTGCATCATTACAACTTCCCGCCGTTCTCAGTCGGGGAAACCAAGCCAATGCGGGCCCCAGGAAGGCGCGAAATTGGTCACGGGGCATTAGCAGAGCGAGCGATATTACCTGTGCTACCCTCAAAGGAAGATTTTCCCTACGTGATTCGCATCGTATCGGAAGTACTTTCCTCCAACGGTTCCACTTCAATGGGTTCAGTCTGCGGTTCCACCCTAGCCCTAATGGATGCTGGTGTACCAATTCTCAAACCCGTCAGTGGCGCAGCAATGGGTCTGATTAAGGAAGGGGACGAAGTGCGAGTCCTCACCGATATTCAGGGCATTGAAGACTTTTTGGGCGACATGGACTTCAAAGTTGCCGGTACGGATACTGGGATTACCGCCTTGCAAATGGATATGAAAATATCTGGCCTGTCGTTGGAGGTTATTGCCCAAGCCGTTCACCAAGCCAAAGCAGCCCGGTTGCACATTCTGGAGAAAATGCTCGCCTGCATTGACACACCGAGGACTGAAACCTCACCTTATGCCCCACGTCTGTTAACAATCAAGATTGATTCAGACATGATTGGTCTGGTCATCGGGCCTGGAGGCAAGACTATTAAGGGAATCACAGAGGAAACTGGTGCAAAAATTGATATCGAAGATGATGGCACCGTAACAATTTCGGCTGTGGATGAGAGCAAGGCCAAGAGAGCCAGAAACATTATCCAAGGCATGACCCGCAAGCTGAACGAAGGGGATGTCTACGCAGGACGCATCACTCGGATTATACCGATAGGTGCATTTGTGGAATTTCTGCCTGGAAAAGAAGGGATGATTCACATCTCACAACTAGCTGACTACCGCGTTGGCAAAGTTGAGGATGAAGTAGCAGTGGGCGATGAAGTGATTATCAAAGTACGCGAAATTGATAACAAAGGTCGGATTAATCTCACCCGCTTGGGTATCCACCCAGATCAAGCAACAGCAGCAAGGGAAGCTGCGGCGGTGAATCGGTAACTCGATTTGGGATTTTAGATTAGATTAAATCTAAAATCCGCGATGCCTACTGTGAAGGCATCGCCGTATGCTTCTCTAATTAGTTGCAATCTTAACCTGATAGCAAGAAGACAGTTAATAAATGTTTTAACCTCGCCTATACTTGTTCAACGTTATTACATTATTTATATTATTTTGACAAGCCGTAATTAGAGTAATTTTAACCACACCTTTTATCTATTTACAAATTTAGTAAATTGTTTGATCATAACGACACAAGACAAAATGTTATGAGCAACACTTTTTTTGTAAGAAGTCGTAGTTTACGTAATTTGTCTGGTGAATGTTCTGTCAAAAATATCATGGCTTTAGTTCTAACCATAAATAAACTGATATCAACTCAAGTCCCCAGACTCAATGATTGCAGTTCACAAAACCTGCTAAAATACTTTGAGAATTCTTGGGAACTTGAAGAAACACTCATGAAAAGTTTGATCGGGGAAGAAACTTTTTATCTTAACCCCGATCCTTTAAGAAACCGGATAATTTTTTATCTTGGTCACTCTGCGGTTTTTTTCATTAATAAGTTAATTGGCGTTGGTTTAATAAAAGCTGGAATTAATTCACAATACGAAACCCTATTTGAAATCGGAGTTGATCCACAAACACCGACAGAACTCGACGCAGCTATGCAAGGGGTTAGCTGGCCTGATGTAGAAAAAGTTTGGCAATATCGAGACAAAGCACGAGAAGCGATCGCAAAAGTTATTCAAAAGACTCCCCTGGATCTCCCCATTCATCAACAGCATCCCTTCTGGGCTTTGCTGATGGGGATAGAACATAGTCGCATTCACTTTGAAACCTCGTCGATGCTGGTGCGTCAATTGCCTAGCGATCGCCTAAAACGTCCCCAAGGGTGGAATTATGCGCCTAGTAACGCGAAGATTCCCAACAATGAAATGCGCCGGGTTCCTGGTGGTGTGGTGAAATTAGGAAAACCCAAGGATGATCTTACATTCGGTTGGGATAGCGAATATGGCGATCGCACTGTTGAAGTTAAACCGTTTTTAGCTAGTCAATATCTCATCACTAACGGCGAATATCTAAAATTTGTTCAAGCTGGTGGTTACAATAATCAAGATTACTGGAATACTGAATCTTGGGATTGGAAGCAACTCTACAATGTACAACATCCCAAATTCTGGATACCTTTCCAGGATGGCTACCGCTATCGAGCCACATTCGACGAAATAGACTTACCCCTAGACTGGCCTGTAGAAGTAAATTACTACGAAGCGATCGCATTTTGTCGTTCTCAAGGCTCAGAAATGCGCTTGATGACTGAAGCCGAATGGAATCAAGCCTTACTTACCTCTGAGGATAAGTACTTATCAAGTAACTATAATCTCAACTTACAATTCATTTCCCCCAGCCCAGTGGGAATGTTCAAACCAGCTAATAGTGCTTCTGGACTTTACGATCTTAGAGGAAACGTCTGGGAATGGTTGGGGGACACATTCAACGCCCTACCAGGATTTGAACCTCATCCGCTTTACGAAGATCAAGCAGCACCCTTTTTTGATGATAAACATCAGATGATGCTCGGCGGTTCTTGGGCTACTAATGGTTCAATGGCATTACCAACTTATCGTAACTGGTTTCGTCACTACTTTTATCAACACGCTGGTTTTAGAATTGCTCAAGATTTGCAAGGAGATTGTTGAGAATGCGACCAAATCCAATCATACCAGAACCCGGTCAAGAATCAGTTTGGGATTATCCGCGTCCGGCTCGTTTAGAAGATAGCAGCAAATCAATTCGGATAATTTGTAATGGTATTCTTTTAGCAGAAACAACTAAAGCTAAAAGAGTCTTAGAAACTAGCCATCCTCCAGTTTATTACCTTCCTTCTGAAGACATTAAACTAGAATATCTGATAGAAACACCTAAAAAAACTTGGTGTGAATGGAAAGGTAAGTGTCAATATTATGATATTAGCATCGGTGATAAGTATATAAATCATGGTGCTTGGCGATATATTGAACCCACACCTGATTTTTTAACGATTCAAGAATACTATGCTTTTTACCCTAGTTTAATGGATGCTTGCTATGTAAATGATGAGCTAGTTATGTCTCAACCAGGTGATTTTTATGGGGGATGGATTACTGCTGATATTGTCGGGCCATTTAAAGGCAGTCTAGGAACAATGGGGTGGTAATTTAGGAACTTCCAAATAAAAATATCCCATCCCTGCGGGACGCTACGCGTAGCTTGCTTCCCCAATGGGGTACGCTTTAAGGGCAGGGGGCATACTTCTCTACGTTCGCGAATAGCGTGTCGCAGACAGACGCTACGTGTAGCTTGCTTCCCCGGAGGGGTACGACTGCGCTCAGTACAAGAGGAGCAGGGGGGAGGGAAAGTCGTAATGAAGTTCAGAAATTGGATAATTTATTTTTTGGAGTTCTTTGATAAAAGGCGTCGGGAAAACCCAATATTTTAAAGATGGGATAAGAGACGCCCCGACGCTGTTAACTGTCAACAGTCTTTCGTGTTATCCCATCCCCTTTTAGAGGATGTTTGAAAAGGGTCGGCTTGAGCCTCAAGTGCGACTCAGGGGTGCAATCTTGAATCCCAAAACTCCGATTCTCTCGTAGAGTTTCTCGGTAGCCAGGGTAGTGAAACACACGCTGGAGGACTTTTCAAACACCCTCTTAGAGGTAGGATGAGCTTAACAGCACTTGATCTCAACATCCAACAAAATATATTACTCTTTATTTTTTGCAGATTGATTAGTAGCATCATCTGAAGTGTCTGTCTGCAACTGGCTTTTTAACAAAGCAATCAAACCTTCAGAAAGTTGAGATAAAGAATTTTCTAACTGGGGGGAAAGTTGTAATGGTAAACTCCCAGAATCTAAATGTATTGAGCGTTGTGGAAAAGGAATATTAATATTTTGCTGTCGGAAAATTTCGTCAATTTTAAAATATAAATCGCTCTTAATCTGAAACTGTTTGCGAGGTTTAGCAATCCAAACTAGCAATTGAAAATTTAAAAAATCCTCACCATATTTTTGAAACCAAACAAGAGGTGTTGGTTTTTTTAAAATATCATGATTTTCATGCGCTACTTCTAATAAGGCAGAGCGGATAGTACTAATATTTGCACCATAAGCCACGCGCACGGGCAATACCAGACGAGATACCGAACCCCGATGGTTCCAATTGACTACTTCTGTATCTAACAAACGCGAATTGGGTACAATAACTACTATGTCGTCTAAAGTACGGATATTAGTACTGCGAGCATTTAATCGCTCTACGGTTCCCATAAATTCGCCAATTTCCACAAAGTCACCAACTTCAATAGCACGCTCAAAGGTAATCACAAAACCGCTAACTAGTTCTTTAGCGACTCCCTGTAAACCAAACCCGATGGCTACACCAAAAATACTGGCTAATATTGCTAGGGAACTGATATCCAAACCCCAAATTTGCAGCAACAAAACTGTACCGATAAAAATCAGACTGTACTGGATAGAAACTGCAATTGATTCTTGAACACCACGGCTAACATTGGTCATGTTTAGTACGCGCGATCGCAGCAAATTAGTCAGAGTTCGAGCTGTAGCCAATACTCCAAAAAATAAGCTGATGAAGATAATTATATTGATTACCGAATAAGAGCTTTCCCCAATGCTAATTACTGGTGACGTTAAGCTCATCCAAAGAATGTTGGCACTGCGCCTACTCCATTCTCGTGTTAAAGGAAATAAGTCAGTAATATAGATTGCGATCGCTATCCACAACAGCAATCGCACTACAAACAGGGTCAATTTTAAAAATAATTCAATTCCTTTGGGTTGCGCTCCAGTTTCGGGGTGATTCACTTCTCTCGGAAGCAGCCGCCGTAACCAATAGCGCCAAACCCAACCTAACATTAAATGCAGAGTGATCGCACCCAATCCTGATAAAACTGCAAATAATATTGCCCGCCAAAAATAACTTAATCTTCGTTCTTCTTGACCTTGCTGAACTGCCTCACGAATTCGTTGTGCCCAAATTTTTGCTTGCTCTTGTTTTGTTCTACCAGTAAAAGTATCTTCTTGCGTTACCGTGAGTAAATGGCGGCTATTCACCAAAATTACAGGTAATTGATTAATTTCTACAATTTCTACCCTCACAGGATCTGGAAAACGGACTACTTCTCTTAAAATTAAGTTGGCATCCGCAGCACGACTTTCAGCACTAAATTGCCCTGCTTCACTCACTTCAAATAACTTGCGACCATCTACCGAAATCACATCTGTTGATATTGATTGAGCTTGCAGCGACATTTCAGTGATTAAAAGGCATCCTATAATCATGTTTGCAACAATTACAAGGATGAAAAAACCAGTTATTTTCTTTAGCATTTACTGTGTCAAAAGTAGAAAGCCCATCAGCTTTAGCCCTGGGATGAATACTTTAGTTACCATAGATTATTCCATCCTATCGCGCTTCGTACAGCGCAATAGGATGGCTTCGTTCATATATCTGTGACTTCGGTAGCCTTTGCTTAAGCTTTTTTCAACCAGCTAAACATAGCGCGTAAATCTTTGCCGACTTCCTCAATTTTGTGTTCAGCTTCTTTACGACGCATGGCGGTAAATCCTGGCTTACCAGCTTGGTTTTCTAGAACAAATTCTCGTGCAAATTGCCCAGATTGAATTTCGCTAAGAATCTTCTGCATTTCAGCTTTGGTTTGTTCGGTCACAATCCGCGGGCCACGGGTATAATCGCCATATTCAGCAGTGTTAGAAATGCTGTCGCGCATTTTGGCTAAACCACCTTCCACAACCAAGTCAACAATCAGCTTGACTTCATGCAGACATTCAAAATAAGCCAATTCTGGTTGATAACCAGCTTCTACCAAAGTTTCAAATCCGGCTTTGATTAAAGCACTCAAACCACCGCACAATACTGCTTGTTCGCCAAATAAATCAGTTTCGGTTTCTTCGCGGAAAGTCGTTTCCAGAACACCAGCGCGAGTACCACCGATACCTTTAGCATAAGACATGGCGCGATCGCGTGCCTGACCACTAGCATCCTGATAAACTGCAAACAGCGCTGGTACGCCTTCGCCCTGTTCATAAGTCCGCCGTACCAAATGTCCCGGCCCTTTAGGTGCTACCATCACCACATCTACATTAGCTGGTGGTACAACTTGCCCAAAGTGAATATTGAAACCGTGGGCAAAGGCTACCACATTCCCTTCTTGCAGATTTGGTTCAATCTCGTTTTTGTAAATCGTTTTTTGGACTTCATCAGGTAACAAAATCATGATGAAATCAGCAGCATTGGCAGCATCTGCGACATTCTTCACAGTTAACCCAGCAGCTTCAGCTTTTGCTACTGACTTACTACCCGGATATAGTCCCACAATCACATTCAAACCACTATCTTTGAGATTGAGAGCGTGGGCATGACCTTGAGAACCATAGCCGATGATAGCAATAGTTTTTCCAGCCAAAAGGTCTAAATTGGCATCTTCGTCATAATACATCCGGGCCATAGAAGCATCTCCTGTCAGCAAGCATCGTCATTTATTGGCAGGCTTAAGATTGTACCTCAAATTGAGTAACCACAGTTAAACTATGAGCTATTGAATTCTTTACCCCTTTTAACGTGAGTTCGATGAACCTCTCCCTGACTTGAACTAAAGTTCAATTCTGTCCCTCTCCGACTCGGAGAGGGACAGGTTTTGCGTAGTAAAACCAGGGAGAGGTTTTTGATTCGACTAATTAGGCAAACACGATATAACCCATCGAACTCACGTCCTGTTACATAAATCGCAACAATACAGGCTTTAAGTTTTTCATCAGTAATACTGGGGTTAACTTCATCCATCTGAGGATAGATTATGTTTACTTCGACTAAATTGCCGCGCACATCTGCTTTATTTGTGAGTGCATTATTAGGAGGGTTGATTTTCACCAGTTGCGCCTCTTCCTCTCAGTCAACAAATAAGGCTTTACCTCCAAGTGCAGCTGATGGTGCGGTAAATCAATTATCTGCTAGTGAAAGCAGTATTTCCCAAAAGTCAGAAGCTGCACCAATAGCCCGTTCTCGTCCCCAACTCATTAAAAAGGCAGCAATCTCTTTGACTGTCAACTCTGTAGATAAGACTGTTGATGCTGTTTCGCAAATTATCAATAAACAGCAAGGGGATTTGATCGGGTTGAAACAACAACAACCCAAAAGCGACAATCCGCGTTACACAGCAACAATCCAATTACGGATACCAGAAAATCGTCTAGAACCTACCTTAGAAGAACTAGCTAAATTGGGCACTGTTGAGAGTCGTAATATTACTGCCGAAGATGTGGGCGATCGCCTGGTAGATTTCCAAGCTAGATTAACCAATTTAAAGAAAACTGAAGCCAATTTGCAAAAAATTATGGATCGGGCGGGTTCTGTTAGAGATGTACTTAGTGTTGCCCAAGAACTAAGTAATGTCCGAGAAACCATAGAACAAATTAATGCCCAACTCAAAAGCCTACAAAATCAAGTTGCTTATTCCACTATTACGCTGAATTTAGAAGCAGCAGTTTCTAGCACCAGTTCACAACCTGCCCTTAATTTGCAAGTTCAGGAGACTTGGAATAAATCTACTCACTCCCTTAGTTCATTTTCCGTTGGCTTACTCAAGCTAGGTATTTGGTTAATTGTTTACAGTCCGTATTTGTTAATTTTTGCTGCCCTTATCTATGGCTTTACCCGTTGGCGGCGAACTCATTCACCACGTTTGGCACAAACACCAGAATCAACTAGTTCTGAGTGAGCTTGCATAAATCATACATCTACCTTTGATAAATTTACATAAGCAAAGACTGATTCAAATATTGCCAAATCTTATTGTCTGCGCCTCCATCTTGAAAAGTTCTCTTTCTCCTGTAGTTTTGATTACTTTAATACTTTTTCAAATGTAAAGAGCAATACAAAATATGTGATGACAATTTTGATACAAATTTATTAAGAATAGTTACAATAGTCGGCATACACGATAATATTTCTTATGGTAAATTCACTTGACAATAATCCACCCCATCAAGTAGTAATTGTTGGCGGTGGCTTTGGTGGACTTTATGCGGCAAAAACACTCGCCAAAGCGGCCGTAAACGTTACTCTAATCGATAAACTATGAGCTATTGAATTCTTTACCCCTTTTAACGTGAGTTCGATGAACCTCTCCCTGACTTGAACTAAAGTTCAATTCTGTCCCTCTCCGACTCGGAGAGGGACAGGTTTTGCGTAGTAAAACCAGGGAGAGGTTTTTGATTCGACTAATTAGGCAAACACGATATAACCCATCGAACTCACGTCCTGTTACATAAATCGCAACAATACAGGCTTTAAGTTTTTCATCAGTAATACTGGGGTTAACTTCATCCATCTGAGGATAGATTATGTTTACTTCGACTAAATTGCCGCGCACATCTGCTTTATTTGTGAGTGCATTATTAGGAGGGTTGATTTTCACCAGTTGCGCCTCTTCCTCTCAGTCAACAAATAAGGCTTTACCTCCAAGTGCAGCTGATGGTGCGGTAAATCAATTATCTGCTAGTGAAAGCAGTATTTCCCAAAAGTCAGAAGCTGCACCAATAGCCCGTTCTCGTCCCCAACTCATTAAAAAGGCAGCAATCTCTTTGACTGTCAACTCTGTAGATAAGACTGTTGATGCTGTTTCGCAAATTATCAATAAACAGCAAGGGGATTTGATCGGGTTGAAACAACAACAACCCAAAAGCGACAATCCGCGTTACACAGCAACAATCCAATTACGGATACCAGAAAATCGTCTAGAACCTACCTTAGAAGAACTAGCTAAATTGGGCACTGTTGAGAGTCGTAATATTACTGCCGAAGATGTGGGCGATCGCCTGGTAGATTTCCAAGCTAGATTAACCAATTTAAAGAAAACTGAAGCCAATTTGCAAAAAATTATGGATCGGGCGGGTTCTGTTAGAGATGTACTTAGTGTTGCCCAAGAACTAAGTAATGTCCGAGAAACCATAGAACAAATTAATGCCCAACTCAAAAGCCTACAAAATCAAGTTGCTTATTCCACTATTACGCTGAATTTAGAAGCAGCAGTTTCTAGCACCAGTTCACAACCTGCCCTTAATTTGCAAGTTCAGGAGACTTGGAATAAATCTACTCACTCCCTTAGTTCATTTTCCGTTGGCTTACTCAAGCTAGGTATTTGGTTAATTGTTTACAGTCCGTATTTGTTAATTTTTGCTGCCCTTATCTATGGCTTTACCCGTTGGCGGCGAACTCATTCACCACGTTTGGCACAAACACCAGAATCAACTAGTTCTGAGTGAGCTTGCATAAATCATACATCTACCTTTGATAAATTTACATAAGCAAAGACTGATTCAAATATTGCCAAATCTTATTGTCTGCGCCTCCATCTTGAAAAGTTCTCTTTCTCCTGTAGTTTTGATTACTTTAATACTTTTTCAAATGTAAAGAGCAATACAAAATATGTGATGACAATTTTGATACAAATTTATTAAGAATAGTTACAATAGTCGGCATACACGATAATATTTCTTATGGTAAATTCACTTGACAATAATCCACCCCATCAAGTAGTAATTGTTGGCGGTGGCTTTGGTGGACTTTATGCGGCAAAAACACTCGCCAAAGCGGCCGTAAACGTTACTCTAATCGATAAACGTAACTTTCATCTATTTCAACCCCTGCTATACCAAGTCGCCACAGGTGCGCTATCTCCTGCTGATATTTCCTCACCGTTGCGTTCTGTGCTTAGTAAGAGCAAGAATACGAAAGTGCTGCTGGGAGAGGTGAATAATATTGATCCAGAAGCAAAACAAGTGACTGTGGGCGACGAAGCAATAGCTTACGATACGTTAATTGTTGCCACAGGTGCGAAGCATTCCTATTTTGGCAAAGACAACTGGGAAGAATTCGCCCCAGGCTTGAAAACTGTAGAAGATGCCATAGAAATGCGTCGCCGGATTTTTACGGCGTTTGAAGCCGCAGAAAAAGAAACTGCTCCAGAAAAACGCCGTGCTTGGTTAACTTTTGTAATTATTGGTGGTGGCCCAACTGGTGTAGAATTAGCAGGTGCGATCGCAGAATTGGCAAATCAAACTCTCAAAGAAGATTTCCGGAACATCGACACATCCGAAGCCAAGATTTTGCTATTAGAAGGGCTGGATCGGATTTTGCCACCCTTTGCACCAGAGTTATCACAAGAAGCGGAAGCATCTCTAACGCGCTTGGGGGTGGTTGTGCAGACAAAAACACTGGTAACAAATATTGAAAATGATCTTGTTACCCTCAAACAAGGCGAAGAAGTTAAAGAAATTGCCTCAAAAACGGTATTATGGGCAGCAGGTGTAAAAGCTTCAGCAATGGGAAAAGTGCTAGCAGAACGCACAGGTGCTGAATGCGATCGCGCTGGACGGATTATCGTCGAACCTGACTTGAGCATTAAGGGACATCCCAATATTTTTGTAGTTGGCGACTTAGCAAATTTTTCTCATCAAAATGGTAAACCCCTACCTGGTGTTGCACCTGTAGCGAAGCAACAAGGAGAATATGTAGCAGAGCTAGTGCAAAAGCGGCTTGCAGGTAAAAATTTGCCACCCTTTGCTTATACTGATCATGGTAGTTTAGCAATGATTGGGCACAATTCTGCTGTGGTAGATTTGGGCTTTATCAAGCTTACGGGTTTCTTTGCATGGTTATTTTGGCTTTTGATTCACATCTACTTCTTAATTGAATTTGACAACAAATTAGTAGTAATGATTCAGTGGGCATGGAATTACTTTACCCGTAATCGCGGAGCAAGATTAATTACAGGAAAAGAATCACTTACGCAGTTCGGAATTAGCGATCGCAACATTTATTCAGCCAGCAATAAACAGCCAGTAAATATCTAATTGGGTATTGGGGAAAAATTCTTATAAAAGACGCGATTAATCGCGTCTCTACTCTTAACTCTTGTACAGACGCGATTAATCGCGTCTCGCCCTCATAAATTAGCAGTAAGCTGTTTGAGGGCGTTTTTTCATAATTTAGTATGGCAACTATTAACGACAACTACCTGAAACTGAAAGCGGGTTATCTATTTCCAGAAATTGCTCGCCGGGTAAATGCCTTTGCAGAAGCGAACAGTAATGCTAAAATCATCCGGTTAGGCATTGGAGATGTTACCGAACCTCTGCCGGAGGCTTGCCGCACAGCTATGATTAAAGCTGTGGAAGAAATGAGCGATCGCAATACCTTCAAAGGCTACGGCCCAGAACAAGGCTACGCTTGGTTGCGGGAGAAAATTGCTACTCACGATTTCCAAGCACGGGGAGCCGATATAGATGCTTCCGAAATCTTTATCTCCGACGGTTCCAAGTGCGACAGTGGCAATATTCTGGAGATTTTTGGTCATGACAACATAATTGCCGTGACTGACCCCGTTTATCCCGTATATGTAGACACTAACGTTATGGTGGGTAATACTGGGGATGCCAACGATAAAGGCGAGTTTGAAGGCTTAGTTTATCTACCAATTACGGCTGAAAACAACTTCACTGCTGAGATTCCCTCAAAGAAAGTAGATTTAATTTATCTCTGCTTTCCTAATAACCCCACTGGTGCAACTGCTACCAAAGAATATCTCAAAGCATGGGTGGACTATGCTAAAGCCAATGGCTCGATTATTTTCTTTGATGCAGCCTACGAAGCTTATATTACCGATCCATCGATTCCCCACTCAATTTATGAAATTGAAGGTGCAAGAGAAGTTGCGATCGAATTTCGGTCTTTTTCCAAGAATGCAGGTTTTACAGGAACTCGTTGTGCCTTAACCGTTGTACCGAAGACACTTACAGGTAAAGCCGCCGATGGTTCCGATGTAGAACTATGGAAACTCTGGAATCGCCGCCAGTCTACCAAGTTTAATGGTGTTTCTTACATCGTCCAACGGGGAGCCGAAGCGGTTTACTCTGAAGAAGGACAGACACAAATCAAAGGATTAGTTAATTTCTATCTAGAAAACGCTAAAATTATCCGCAAGAAACTCACAGCCGCCGGATTAGCGGTGTATGGTGGCGTGAATGCACCTTACGTTTGGGTTAAAACGCCCAATGGTTTATCCAGTTGGGAATTCTTTGATAAGTTGCTGCAAACTGTTAACGTTGTCGGAACACCTGGTTCTGGCTTTGGTGCTGCGGGTGAAGGTTACTTCCGCATATCAGCGTTTAACAGCCGTGAGAATGTCGAAGAGGCGATGAAGCGGATTACAGAGAAGTTTAAGATGTAGAGCGATCGCTTTTGTTAAACTCAATCTATTAGTCTAAAGGTTACGGTGGGCTATATTATCCACCGCAACCTGATAGATAATTATTTAAACTCAGCTTACTTGTATTTCGCTGGTGATTACACAGAAAATTAGTTATTCTTTATGTATAAATTAGTATAAATTATTTTGTAGAAATAATAAGGAAATTATGGACAGAATAACACTTGGTTTATTAAATGCTTTTAGACAAGAACAATCGCTCCCCGAAAATTTAGCACAATCTGATATTTTTGAGCACTTTGTTAATTACTGCATAGTTTATAAAGAATATAATGATTCATTTGTGCTTGAAGATATTCACGTTGGGGGCGGCGCTGATAAAGCCTTAGATGGCATTGCAATTATTGTAAATGGTAGTTTAGTTAACTCAAAAGAAGAACTTGAAGATTTAGAAAAAAGAAACAAATACTTAGATGTTGAATTTATTTTAATTCAATCAAAAACCAGTAGCTCTTTTGATGCGGGTGATATTGCTAAATTTTTACTAGGTTCAAAAGACTTTTTTAGTGAAAATTCAGGATTGCCTGAAAATGAGCAGGTACGAGACAAATCCGAAATAATGGAACTGATATATGACAAGAGCAATCTTTTCAAAACGAGAAATCCAATATGTAAGCTGTACTATGCTACAACGGGTAAATGGCTTGATGATCCACATCTTAAAGGAACTATAGAATCCTTAAAAAAAAATCTTGAAGATATTCAAATTTTTGAAAAAGTTTTATTTCATCCTATTGATGCTGATAATCTTCAGAATTTGTATCGATTAGCAAACAACAAAATATCAAGAGAAATTAGGTTTGAAAAGCGTACTGCACTTCCTGAAATAGAAGATGTAAGAGAAGCATATATTGGAATTTTACCAGCACGTGAGTATTTGAAATTAATTATTGATGAATCTGGTAATATTATCAAAGGTTTATTCTATGATAACGTCCGAGATTTTGATGTAGACAACGAGGTAAATCGGGAAATAGAGGCAACAATAAAATCTGATGAACACAAATCATTTGTACTCTACAATAATGGAATAACTATTGTTGCAGAAGATATCAATGTTGTTGGAGATAAAATGACTGTTACAGATTATCAAATCGTTAATGGTTGTCAAACTAGTCATGTTCTATTTTATAACGAAAAATCAATTAACGATGCTCTTTATATACCGATTAAAATAATTGCTTTAGCTCGTAATAGTCGATTGAAAAACAATATAATTAAAGCTAATAATAGACAAACACCTGTAAAGCTTGAAGAGCTTGAGGCATTAACTGATTTTCAAAAAAAGCTTGAGGAATACTATAAGTCATTACCAGAAGATAAACAGTTATTCTACGAAAGAAGACCCAGGCAGTTTAATGGAATTCAAGGTGTTGAAAAAATTAGAATAGTGGATATATCATCTCAGATGAGATGCTTTGCTTCTATGTTTCTTGATCAAGCTCATAATGCAGGCAGATATCGTGCAAACTTGCAAGATGAAACTAAAAATAAGATATTTTTATCTACTCATGACCCAATAGGCTATTACGTCAGTGCATATGCTAAATTTCGTTTAGACGCGCTTTTCAGAAAAAAGCAAATGGACGTAAAATATAGTCCTTTTAAATATCATATGCTTAATATTTTTAGAATACAAGTATCGGGTAATGATATGCCTCCTATATACTCAAACAAATTTATTAAGTATTGTGAAAAAATAGAAGAAATTTTGTCTGATGAGAATAAGTCTAAAGAAGGTTTCTTAAAAACTACCGCAATTATTGATAGGGCAGTCAATGGAAATTATGATCGTGCTTCCGCGAAAACTGTAACTTTTTTAAGAAATATAAAAGATTTTTTAATCTGAAGTCTAATTCAGATTTTTACCATTGAGATAAATAATATAAGCATTAGTATTTAACAAATAAATCATGTTATCGGTTCTCGTTGTTCATACTCTCCTTGAGGATATCTAATGATTGGATCATCTGCTAAACAGCCATCAGCCAAGGTGCGATCGCAACAAAATTCTGTCTCCAAGTTGATTGTTGCCGCAATCTGTTTTGCCTCCATAGTCCGCCTTGATACCAGAACGGGAAGGTACTGAGTACAAAGAAAAGGTATAGTAGTCCTACGTTTGATTTTTGATTTTTGACTTCCACCTTGCGGTACTAGTGCTTAAAAGCAGGGGTTTGCGCTCTTTGATTTTCTGTGACGGATAAGATAAAGAGGTAACGTAGCTCCTCACACAAGTAGCAATGACTTCAACCCTGCGGAAACTTCCTCGTCTTAATACCCCAACCCTGCATCAGTTGCCCAATGGTTTGACAATCATAGCGGAGCAGATGCCAGTTGAAGCTGTAAACCTAAACTTATGGATTAAAGTTGGTTCAGCCGTAGAATCTGATAGCATTAACGGCATGGCTCACTTTTTAGAGCACATGATTTTTAAGGGAACAGAACGACTGGCTAGCGGCGAGTTTGAACGGCGAATTGAAGAACGGGGTGCTGTTACCAATGCCGCTACTAGCCAAGATTATACTCATTACTATATAACCACAGCCCCCAAAGATTTTGCCGAGCTTGCTCCACTACAAATAGATGTAGTATCAAATGCTAGTATTCCTGATGATGCTTTTGAACGGGAGCGATTAGTAGTTTTAGAAGAAATTAGGCGTTCAGAGGATAATCCTCAACGGCGGACATTTCGACGGGCGATGGAGACAGCCTTTGATAAACTACCTTATCGCCGTGCAGTGTTGGGGCCAGAATCGGTGATTGCCGAACTGAAACCCCAACAGATGCGAGATTTTCATACTAGTTGGTATCAACCCCAGTCAATTACTGCTGTAGCTGTGGGCAATTTGCCTGTGGAAGAATTAATTGCGATCGTAGCTGAAGGATTTACAAAACGCAGTAGAGACGCGATTAATCGCGTCTCTACCCACTCCCCACTACCCAGTGAATCACCATTTACAGAAATTGTCCGTCGAGAATTTGTAGATGAAAGTCTCCAGCAAGCTAGACTAGTGATGCTTTGGCGGGTTCCAGGAATGGTTCAGTTAGATCGCACCTATGGACTAGATGTTTTAGCAGGAATTTTGGGACATGGACGGACATCAAGACTGGTGAGGGATTTACGAGAAGAACGGGGATTAGTTTCTTCAATTTCTGTGAGCAACATGAGCAATCAGCTGCAAGGGACATTTTATATTTCAGCTAAATGTGCAGTGGAAAATTTAGCAGAAGTAGAAGATGCGATCGCTCAACATATTCGCACAATCCAAACCGAGTTAGTCACAGAGTCAGAAATTGCCCGTGTGCGGCGGCGAGTAGCGAACAGATTTATTTTTAGCAATGAAACACCAAGCGATCGCTCTGGGTTGTATGGTTATTATCAGTCTTTGGTAGGAGATTTAGAACCCGCCTTTAACTACCCAGATCATATTCAGAGCCAAGATGCAACTGACTTGATGCAAGCAGCCAAAGAGTATCTTTCCCCAGATGCTTATGGTGTGGTTGTCGTCAAGCCGTAAATTAAAAATGGGGAATTATCAATAAAGTTAGGAGTTAGGAGTTAGGAGTTATGAGTTATGAGTAAAAAGCCATGATTGTGTCTCCTCACTCCTAGCTTTGATTTAACTCCTCACTCCTAACTTTGAACTCCTAACTTTTATTTAACTATGTGGACTAAAATCGATGCTCAAATTAGCCAGGTGACTGGCGAAAAATTTCAGAGTCAGCAACGGCGATCAGTTGGTGGCGGATGCATCAACCAAGGTTATGCTATTTCCAATGGTGAGATAACCTATTTCCTTAAGATTAACCAAGCATCCCAAGTTGCGATGTTTGAAGCTGAGGCAATGGGTTTAAAGGAAATGCTAGCAACAGCTAGTATTCGCATCCCAAATCCTATTTGCTGGGGTGTAGCTGAGAATTCTAGCTACATCGTGCTGGAATGGTTAGAACTTGGTAACGGTAACAGCAATTCGTGGGAAGAGATGGGGCGTAAGTTGGCGGCGATGCATAAAGCTAGCAGTAGCCAAGGTTTTGGTTGGAAAATTAACAATACCATTGGTTCAACGCCCCAAATCAATACTTGGACAGCAGACTGGACAGAATTTTATATTAAACATCGCCTGGGTTATCAATTTCAGTTGGCAAGGCGACGCGGAGGAAATTTCCCCTCTTCAGAAAAATTACTAGCAGCTATCCCTGAACTCTTGGCGCATCAGGTGCAACCATCTTTAGTGCATGGCGATTTATGGGGCGGAAATGCCGGGTGTACTAACTCAGGAGAACCAGTAATATTTGATCCAGCAACTTATTTTGGCGATCGCGAAGTTGATATAGCCATGACAGAATTATTTGGTGGATTCCCCGCAGCATTTTACCAAGGTTACAACGAAGTGTTTCCCTTAGATGCAGGCTATGAGCAAAGAAAAACGCTCTATAACCTGTATCACATTTTGAATCACTTCAATTTATTTGGCGGCGGTTATTCTTCCCAAGCCAACCGAATGATTGACCAAATTTTGCGCTAACTACAACTTTGCGTACCTCCGCGCTTCCCTTTGCGCGACGGCAGTCGCTACAACGGGGAGCCACTGCGGTGGACGGGTTCCCCGGCATAAAGCAAGTGGCGTGGGAACCCCCGCAACGCGCCCCCTCCCCTCTGCGTTTAAATTTCACCCCTCAATTCCTCACCATCACCCCCAAAGCCAGCACACCCAAAATCGTCATTAATCCCGCCGGCATAAACTTGCGTGTTTTAGCCAGTCTAACTGCAAAGACGACTACTAAAACACCAGTAACTATCACTGCTAAAATCGAACCCCAGCTTTGCCCCTGGAGTTGAAAGTAAGCCGCAAATATTAGTAATAAACCGCTAATGCTACCACTTAAGAGTGAAACCTTACTTCTAGCCTGAATGTAGCCAATAACGCCACCAACGATCGCTAATATGCCGTAGGCAAAAGCAGCAATTATACTTAAATTCATTGTTAAAACCTATGTAGACTTTGACTTTACTGCCAGTGTCAGCAGACAATTTACCATAGCTATTTAGCTATACCACACAGTTTATTGATGGATAATCGAGCGATGCCAATAGCAAGTACTTCCTCATATACAAAGGTTGAATATCTCCAGCGCCAAGCAGCCTCACTTTTACTGTACCAGTCTGTTCTGCAAGGCGAAGTGGGGATGGCATTTCTGGAACTGTTGCAAGCTATACGTTACACTGATGCCGATGCACGGGGTTGTCTGCAAGCCTACGGTAGTTACTTCCACGCTTTGGCTGCGAAAAATCAAAATTGGGAAGACTATTTAATTACTCAACTTCTCTTTTGTGATAATCCTTTTACAAAGCTGGCTCAAGTGCAAGAATTTGAGGATTTTCCCCCAGCTTTACTAGCAGCAGTTCGGCATGATTTACAAATATTGCAAAGTCTCTATGAATGTAGCAGCGCTTCTTTAAGTGAGTGGATACAAGGCGTAGCTCACATGCCGATTTCGCCAGTAGTGTGGTATAAAGAGCAAGAATTGTTAGGAGGAGAGACAAAGTTCGCTACATATCTACAAGAGTTAGATAATTGGGGTGATGCTGTAGAAGAGTTAGGGGCTTATTATCGGCAATGTGGCTCTGGTTTATTTGCAGAATATCGCGCTTTACGTTGGCAAGCTGGGCAGTTTATCGGTATTCGGTATTCTGATCCAATTAAGCTGAGTGCGCTTGTAGGTTATGAGTCTCAAAAAGATGCTTTGCTGAAAAATACAGAGTTTTTATTATCAGGAGAGATGGCACTGCATGTATTACTTTACGGTAGTCGGGGTTCTGGCAAATCTTCTTTGGTGAAATCTTTGTTGAATGAATATAGTAATCGCAGCCTCCGCTTGTTGGAAGTGGCAAAATCTGATTTAAAAGACTTACCGAAAATTGTGGAACATTTACGAGGAGTGTCACAAAAATTTATCATCTTTGTCGATGATCTTTCCTTTGAAGAAGATGATGATGCCTTTAAAGCGCTCAAGGTAGTTTTAGAAGGTAATTTAACCGCGCGATCGCAAAATGTAGTTGTGTATGCTACTTCCAATCGCCGCCACCTAATTCGGGAGTTTTTTGTGGATAGACCTACCCCCAAAGATAACGATGAAATCCATGCTTGGGATACGATGCAGGAGAAGCTTTCGTTTAGCGATCGCTTTGGTTTAACCTTGACCTTTGAGCCAGCCAATCAAAAAACTTATTTAAAGATTGTACAGCACCTAGCTGCACAATCTGAAATTAATATTACCCAAGAAGATTTGGAATTTCAAGCTTTACAATGGGCAACTCGCCACAATGGTCGTTCTGGACGCACAGCACGGCAGTTTGTTGATTTTTTAAAAGCAGATTTAACAATTTTTGGTACAAATAAGAATATATCCAACACCTAGCATTAAGTATTTTCCTATGTGTTTTTTAATTACGAATTACGTTAGCGTAGCGTTAGCGAGTCCTCGTACCCTTACAGGGAAGCAAGCTACGCGCAGCGTCTCGTAAGAGAGCGTTATTACGAATTACGAATTATGATGAGAGCTACTTTTTTTGATAATTTAATTACGCTAAAAACCAGCAATATGCAATCAGTAATGATCAGCAATCGATTTATACTAGGGATAGTTGCCTTTAGTGTGAGTTTTGGTCTTAGCCTCGTCCCAAACTGGGATTTTAATAAAGCCTTTCTCACAGGTCTAATTACTGCCGTTACTATCTATGCAGCAGCATTATTCGTAGATAAGCGACGCAGAAATTATGAAATGTTTATTTTAGGTTCTATCCGCAAGCGAATTAAAGAAATGGAGGGTTTAAAGGCCCGTGTTGTCAGAGAAATCAATCAAATCGAAGAACATCATAATTTATTATATGCAGAGTCACAACAACTGCAAAATCAAGTAACAGAAAGCCGTAACCAAAGGGATAGTTTACATAGAGAATTAAGAACATTTGCCGGACAGAAAAAGCAGTTAGAAACCGAAATCAATACGCTGCAAACTGAAACTAATAACTTGCAGAAAAATCTAACAGAATTGAATAATGCCTTTTCTGTTCTCACAGCAGAGAAGCGCCGACTAGAGTCGAATTGTAATGTATCTCGTAGTGAAATCACTCATTTGCAAAGTCAAATTTCCGAACTCCAGCAAGAAAAACAAGAAATTGAAAGCAATTTAACTCTTTTAGGCAGACTCAAACCCCAATTAGAAGAAAAATTATACGAACTGCGAATTGCAATTCAAGAGCTAGAAGTTGAGACAACCCAAAAAAATCAATTACTGGTAGCGGTAAAAGCCGAAAGAGAAAATATCCAAGCTATCCTGAATTCTTCACAAACCCAACTAGCAGAACAAAAATCCGAATTACAGCAGTTGCAAGGGCAAATTTCATTATTGCAAGAAGAACGAGATTCATTACAAAATCAAGTATGGGAATTACTTCAACAAATAGAAACATTCAATCCAGAACATTTGTCTGATAATTCCAATGAAGATGATAATGAATTGTTTCCTTTTTCTGAGATAATGGAAACGACAGCAATCATTAAAACTTCGAAAGCTGATACATCAGATAATTTACCGGAAGAATGGACTAATTTTTTAGAAAATCTTCATGTATACGAACTACAAGTATTAAAAGCTATAGTTGAACAAGATAATCCTAATGCTGCTATTAAAAAAATTGCCGAAGCAAACATTACTATGCCAAATCTATTAATCGATTCTATAAATGAACGAGCAAATGATACTATTGGTGAATTAATCATTGATTCAAATTCGGAAAGTCCAGAAGTTTACCCTGAATATATGAATGATGTCAAAAAAATGATTGCAATGTATGAAGACCTGATGGCTAGACATGCCTCCTCAAATTAAATTATTATTGCCGTCGTCAGATTAGTAGTAAGGTGAATATCTTACCTACTTATTGCGTGCTTTTGCATTAAAAATAAAGTAAAGTTTAATACATGGCAAAGCTCAAAATCTCGAAAAAAATCTCCACTGCTTTAATCAATTCTCTTGGTGCAGGAGTAGTACCAAGAGTGGGAGTTGAATATATAGCAGTAGGGCGAGAAAAAGAACTAAAAAGCCTATTACAAAATCTCGATGATATTGCAGAAGGTGTAGCAGCATTTCGGTTCATAATTGGTAACTACGGTTCTGGTAAAAGTTTTTTATTGCAACTAATTCGCAACCGGGCTATGGAGCAAGGTTTTGTAGTAGCTGATGCTGATTTATCGCCTGAACGCCGATTAGCTGGAAGCAACAATGAAGGTGTAGCGACTTATCGAGAATTAATGAGCCACCTAGCTACAAAAACTCGTCCTGATGGTGGTGCTTTAGTCTCGATTTTAGAAGGATGGATTAATAAAATTCAACAAGAAGTGGTTAAAGAAACTGAACTGCGTCCGAATGACGATGGTTTTGATGACCAAGTTGAATCGAAAATTAGGGAAGTAGTTCAGTATATTGAAGGCTTAGTTCACGGTTTTGATTTTGGTAGCGTGATTATCGCTTATTGGCGTGGCTACCGATTGGATGATGATAATTTAAAAAATGCGGCAATGCGCTGGTTGCGTGGAGAATTTACTACTAAAGTTGAAGCGAAAGCAGCTTTAGGAGTGCGGGTAATTATTGATGATGATAGTTGGTATGACTATATAAAACTGTTTGCTAAATTTGTAGCTGAGATTGGTTATAAAGGACTGTTAATTATACTTGATGAAGCTGTACATTTATATCAAATATCTACTACAGTCACGCGGGAAAAGAATTATAATCGACTCCTCGCAATGTTTAACGACACCATGCAGTGTAAAGCAGAAAATCTTGGCATTGTTGTTGGTGGAACAACTAAATTTTTAGAAGATCCCAAACGCGGACTTTTTGCAGACCAAGCTTGGCAAAGACGCACAAAAGAAAGCCGTTTTGTTGCACAAGCTAATGTTCAAGAACATTTAGGCCCAGTGATTCGGCTAAATCCGTTGAGTGAAGCAGAAATATTGACGCTTTTGCAACGTTTAGCTGAGATTCATGCACTAAATTTTGCCTATGAGCAGACTTTGACAAATCGTGAGTTGAAGGAGTTTGTGCAAGAAATTATTAATCGCTTGGGTGCAGAAGCATTACTGACACCAGGGGAAATTGTGCGAGATTTTATGAGTGTGCTGAATATTCTTCACCAAAATCCAGGAATTGCGTTTGCTGAATTAATTCATGGTTCTAGATTTAAACCTACTGCTATGGGTAAGGATGCAAATGTGGATGAAGATAATGCAGCACAATTTAGTTTGTAATTAATGTGAAATCAGTATGTCAACAAAGTGTAACGCACCTGACGAAATTTACTCTTTAGTAATTGGTAAGCCAAGCCAATCGCTAAGTTCATGAGTTAGCCAATTAAGTTCTGAAGTAGTAACAGAAAAACTAGCCAAATAACTGCTATAAATTTTATAATTTCTCCTTCCTGCCCAGATTATTAGGCAACGATTATCAATCCCAAATTCTGTGCGTTCCAGTTGACTAATATTTTGCTTTAGGCTGGGAAGTCGACTATAAAGCTCAATCCCAAAAAGATTAAATGTTCGTGAAATCTGTTGTCTAGTGATACGCAATCGCATTTCCCCAAATAAAGCTGGCAAAATATTATACAAAATAGTAGCTAAAAGAACTAAAGCTAACAGAAAAATTGTAAATGAATCTAAATGGGAAATCCAAGCTATTAGAAAAAGTGGCATAAATAGGTAAAGCAGCACCAAAAATGAATAGCATAAAGAAGCTAGAATCAAGTTTTTCCATGAGCTTATAGCTGGAATAATAATTTCTATGAAATTAACATTCTTATTCAAAACTACTTTGCTACCAGGAGGTTTCTCCACCGTTGAAACCGTTGAAATAGTCGCCTTTCTCTGGGTCTGAGTTGCATTTCCAGGTTGTTCTAAGGCTTGCAATGCATCTTCAGCAGAAGTCAAGCGTTTACTGGCAATAGGTTCTGTCATCTGCCTCAACCAAATCCTAAAACCAGAGCTAATATTGGCTACTTGTTCAAATTCAATTTGTAGGTCTATTTGGGGTAAATCGCCTGGATGCTGACCTGTAACTAAGTAAATTAAAGTTGCGCCCAAACTGTAAAGGTCTGAAGCTGGAGTAGCCCTGCCATTAAATTGCTCTGGTGGCATATAGCCGTAAGTTCCTACAACTGTCATAGTGCTACTTCTTCTGGCGATGGTTTGTACTGAGCCAAAATCTACTAGGTACACTTCACCCACACTATTACCAGAGCGATTTGTTAATAAAATATTACTGGGTTTGATATCACGGTGAATCACGGGCGGTTGACGGCCATGCAAATATTTGAGAATTTCTAGAATGGCTTTTGCCAGTTCTTTAACTTCTTGTTCACTGAAGCTACGTCCTGCTTCAAGTTGTGCTTCTAGAGACTTGGCTGGGATATAACTTTGTACAAGTGCAAATCTCCTGCTATTAGGTGAATCTAGCTCAAAGTAGTCAAGGTAGCTGGGAATGGCTGGGTGGGAGAGTGCTTTGAGAGTTTCAGCTTCTCGCTCAAACAGCTTGAGGTCATTCCATTCAAATTCATTACCAAAGGACAGTATTTTGACTACTACTAATTCTTGAGTTTGTAAGTCACGAGCTAGGAACGTTCGCCGTCCGGCTTTTTTGCCTAGTTCCTGTTGCACTTCATACCGTTCCAATAGGATCTCTTGGTTAGAATCTGCTGATTCTTGACTTGTCATTTGCTAGTGACTCCAAAGCTTTATCGCTTTTATAGCTTTCTTCCTTGCTCCTACCCCATTGTAAGATTACTTAAGCCAGCAACAAGCATTAGGGAGAGGATTTTTCCGAAATTCGACCTACTATCTACTAGCACGCTTAGATTAAAATTCTGGGTAATTAGTTTAGATGCGCTACTACGCTGATTTAAAATTAGGTAAAAAAGTGTGTGAACAAAAATGTCAGCTAAAGACTTATTCCATGAAGCAGTCAAGAAGTGTCTTCATAAAGAGCAGTGGATAATTACACATGACCCATTAAGAATTGAGTTTGGCAAACAGGATGAAGTTAGAATAGATTTAGGTGCAGAAAGACTTTTAGCGGCTGAAAAAGCAGGATAAAAGATTGCGGTTGAAATTAAAAGTTTTTTAAGTGACTCAGCATTGTTTGATTTTCATCTGGCGCTAGGTCAGTTTTTGAACTATCGTTTAGTTTTAGAAGCTAGTGAAAGAGAACGTATATTATAGCGGTTCTCATTCACATGCGGTACAACATTATATGGCGAAGTGTAAGGGCACGGCACTGCCGTGCCCCTACGGGTGTACCTCATGTAAACGAGAAATGCTATATACCTAGCAGTGCCAATTGCCGCTTATGAATCCTTTTTCAAACATGATTTACCCCAAGCATCAGTGCGGCAATACAAAATAAAGTTGATTGTATACGATCCAGTGGATGAGGTGATAGTTAAATGGATAAACTAGCATTTTATCGTCAGTGTATTCAAAAACTCTTGACTGAATACAATAATGTCATACCGAGAAATGACGAAATCGAGACGCAATTAATTTTTGATACAGAATATGACCATTATCAAATTGTTGATTTGGGATGGGATAAACATCGCCGTATTTACAATTGCGTGATGCATTTGGACATTAAGAACGATAAAATTTGGATTCAACGCAACCAAACTGATAAGTTAATTGCTGATGAATTAGTAACGATGGGTGTACTAAAACAAGATATTGTATTGGGCTTGCAGCCAGTCTATGCTAGAGAATATACAGGGTATGGTGTGGAGTAGAGCTACCAATTAACCAGTCAGATCGCACTTACAAAATCATTCACTAACATCTCCTGGAAACAACCGACTCAAATCCAATAATGCGTCTTGAAATTCAGGAATCGCCACTGACTGATTAGATAGAGAAATCTGCTTGCTGAGATAGCTAAACTTATTTTGAGCATTTTTATATGGCTGGCTATGACGCTCAAGTTGACTATCTGGTAAATTCACAATCCAGTAATGAGAAATTCCAGCTTCTGCATACAAAGACAACTTGGTTCTTTGATCGTAATCTATGGTTTTATCGGAAATTTCAATTACTAACAAAATATCTTCGGGATACGGATGATGAGCAAGATAATCTTCATCTCTTCCTCGTGCAATGACAACATCCGGCTCAGGCTCACTCTGATTAGGAAGGGTGATAGGATCTTGTCCACGGATGACTGCTTGATCGCCTAAAAGCCGATCCAATTGACGGCATAGGATAGAACTACAAACTGTATGAGGTGTTCCCTTTGCGGTCATTTGAATCAGTTCCCCTCGAATTAACTCAATATGATTGGCCTCTGTCAGAAATCCGAGTTCAATCAATCGATGGTATTCAGCGATCGTAAATCGCTTCGGTGTCACAACATTCATGAAATATTTTTCCAATAGTACTTGTACACTAGCAGAGATTAAACTGACTGCGTTGTTTACCGCCGCAGGCATCACAATGCCTCAAATTGCTGCCAACAAAGATACAATGCACGCGGTACGTGAAAACATCCTTTCCATTTGCCACCTTTGAGGTTCAATAATACTTCTCCACGCCGATTGAGATAGCCAAACCACTCACCGTATTCTGAATCGGCAAAGTGTGACCAGGTGTAATCGTGCATCTTTTGATACCATTCCCAACATACCTCACGCCCACTCAAGCGATAGCCCATTGCTAATGCAACCAAAGACTCTAGGTGAACCCACCACAGCTTTTGATCCCATTCCAATTGTTGTGGGGGATGACCATCTGCATCCATAAAGTAATACAATCCGCCGTACTCGCTATCCCAAGCAAAATTCAGGATGTTTAACACTACATCAACGGCTTGGTTAATAGTTTTGGTGTCGTTTTGGCGACGCGCTATATCCATGATGAACCACATAGCTTCGATACCGTGACCTGGGTTAATCAGCCGTCCCTCAAAACAATCTATGTGGGAACCGTCAGGGGTAACGTTTTCGTACATTAGTCCCCGTTCTTGGTCGAGAAAGTCGGTCATCACTTCGCGGACAGTCTCAGCTAGAACATTCTCTAGTGTTTCTTTTGGCAGCAACCATTCCATTTCTAGAGTCAGGTTAGCTAAAATCATCGGTACAGCCAATGATTTCATCGGGCGTGTGCCGGGATAGGTTTTATTATATTTGCCCTTGGGATTGTCCTTGCGGCGTAAAACGTTGTTGTAAGCCTGCATTGCCACATCCTTTGCCCATTCTTCGCCGCCAGCGAGTGCATATTGACTAAATGCCATTGCTGCAAAGCAATCAGAGAAGATATTGTAAGGTTGAACTAATGGTTTCCCTTCACGGGTGAGGGCAAAGTACCAGTTACCATCACTATCTCTGCCATGTTGGGCGAGAAAATTAGCGCCATTGCTGGCAACTTTCAACCAGTTTTCACGCTTTTCTAGCTGGTTGTAAAGCATCGAAAAAGTCCACACCTGGCGGTTTTGCAGCCAGATGAACTTGTCGGTATCATAAATTTTGCCTTCGCGATCGAGGCAGGTGAAATAGCCGCCTTGTTGCCAATCGAGAGAATATTTTTCCCAAAAGGGGAGTACGTCGTTGAGGAGAGCGTTTTTGTAAAGTTCGGCGTAGGCGTAGCCCGCACTTCGGCTGCGCTCAGTGACCACCGGAGGCATCGCTTGAAAATTATACTCCATAAATTTCCTCGCCTTTTGTGCTAAAACCAACAGCTTAACAGTTATCACATTTTGGCTCTAATATGGCGCGTAGGCGTAGCCCGTCGTCAGCTGTTGCGCGTATAACTTGCACTTTTGATGGTTTGAAGCCCTTGTTGCAACAGGAACACTGTGGAAAATTAAAGACACGACAGCTTAGACGCCTTTTACAAGATTTAGTTAGCAGCAGGTATACTTCTATCTTGTATGTTGCACCATTTTCAATAACTGTAGGGTAGTTTTTTAGAGATGAGGTTGTTATGAGCCAGATTGAACGAGTTGCGATCGTTGGAGGAAACCACGGTAATGAGTTAACAGGAATACATCTAGTCAAAAGGTTTCAGCAGTATCCAAATTTAATCAACAGAGCAAGTTTTGAAACTCTGGCATTACTCGGCAATCTCAAAGCTATCGAAGAAGGCAAACGATACATTGACAAAGATTTAAATCGTTGCTTCACCAATCAAGGCTTACAAAATCCCCAACTTTCAAGTTATGAAGATATGCGGGCGAAAGCAATTCAACAGATATTACAACCGCAAAATCAACCCTTTGTAGATGTAATTGTTGATTTGCACAGCACAACTGCCAACATGGGCTTAAGTCTGATTTTTTGTGATATGCATCCTTTCTTACTTCGGTTAGGCGCTTATTTAAGTTCTATCAATCCGATGGTAAAAGTTTTTGTTAATCAACAATCTAGAGAAGGTGGTTTTCTCCGTTCTTTATGCGAATTGGGTTTTGTTATAGAAGTTGGTGCTGTGGCTCAGAATATTTTAAACGCCGAATTATTTCAGAAAACAGAACAGCTTATTTATGCAATCTTAGACTATTTTGAAGGGTGCAATCAAGGTAATATTCCGCAAATAAATAGCACGCTTACACTCTATCAATACATTGAGACTATCGATTATCCTAGAAGCAATCACCAAGAAATTCAAGCTATGATTCATCCCCAGCTTCAGTTTAGAGATTATGAGCCTCTGAACCCAGGTGATCCAATGTTTCTGAGTTTTGAAGGAAAAGATATTTTATATGAGGGAACGTCTACTGTTTATCCTATTTTTATTAATGAAGCAGCTTATTACGAGAAAGGAATTGCCATGTATCTAAGTCAAAAGCAACAACAGGTAGTTTAAAAAATCTTTTTGGTAGCGCAACTCTGGTTTTAGTCTTAATTTATCTCATGCTAAATTAAGACAAATAAAGTGTGAAATAAATTATATACCATAAAGATTGTGGTAAATACAGTTATTAGCGATCGCTTTGGCACTTAAAAAACAATCAAATGCGAAATCCTGATTTTTTCGTTGGTTCTTAACCTTCTAGAACTTACGCACTGTACAAAGGAATCATCTTGTGTATCAACGTAAAGACGTTGTTTCAGGCTTTTATAAACCCCCTTTGTTGGTTGCGATGCGATCGCTTTGTGAGTAATAGAAAAATCAAGTTAGAAGCGCTGAAAATCATACCTCTTATTTTGATTTTTCTGTCAATGCGTAAGTCCTAATATCTTTAAAGAAGAAAAAAGCTACAGTTAAAAGCCAAGTTAATAAACCCACAGAAGCCCCTACCTTGCGTTGGATATTTCAATGCTTTCAAGGGATTCACCTTCTGATTACACAAGAGTTTCAGAGGATTCTGAATTTAACGGAGTCACGTTGTCGAATCTTACAATTCCTGCCAAAAGCTTGTCAAAAGTATTACTTATTATCTGAATTTTTGGCGCTCTGATTCACTCTTGCTTAGTCTGGTGCTTCTCTAACTGCTTGATAAATTTAAATTAAATCTTGTTATCTAATAGGCTTTTTTTATTGTGTAAAAAAGCTGGGATTTTGGCATTGATAGTTTATTTTACGGTTCCTTGATTGTTCAAATTCTCATTCTGAATTTCCTGTTTATGTAGTTTAGTTGTACTACTTGTTGAAGTGTGGAATGTGGGATTTAAATACTTTGTTAACACTCCCTAACTCTACGCCTAAATACACCATATTTGTCTGTAAATCTTGTCACCGTTTATCTGAAGAACGACCAGAAAATCCACCTTTCGATGGCGATATTTTACTTAACCAAATAATGCTAAAAGAAGCATTAGCGATCGCGGTAAGATTATTGATAATTAATATCATTAATTAATGCCAGCCATGACCATCACCCTGACGATGAAAGAGGATTGGGAACTTTGGGCGGAAGCTAACCACAATTGCCCTCAACCATCGGAACGAGAGCCATTTGAAAGTATCCGTCAAATGCCCAACAACTTGGTCAACCTTTTCAAGGAATTGACAAAGCGGATGTATTTACAGGGTAAGGTGTTGGAACTAATGACATTGCAGTTAGGGTTTATTTCGTCGATTCTGATCATTGGTATGCTTTTGATGTTCTAGCGATAAATGCCGTTATTGATGACTTATTTAAATATTTAGTTAATACACCCTAAACTTATGTATTATCTGATTCTCAACTCTATGTGCGATGTCATATATCTATCAAAGGCGATGTCACAGATAAGCCGCTTCTCTTCTCTTCTCTTCTCTTCGAGAGGCTGCGCCAACGAGAGGCTGCGCTAATCTCACTCTAGGCGATCGCTACCTCTAAATATAGGCGATTTGAAAGTGGCTAAAGTGTTTGATTTGCTTGTAACCAGTTGAGTAAATCAGCGTTCGGCTTTGCCGTTGCCCCTTGGGCAATCGCTCAAATTAATGAGATAATTTCTTGATTAGAGGCTAAGACTTTATCCTAAATGACTATCACCATTTCCCAACAAGCTTACGATGAATTGTGGAACGAGATGCGGACTAATGGAACTAGTCACTATCCTGACCCCAAGGACAAGTTTGATGTGATGCACAAGTTTCCGCAGCCATTGGGACGAGGCTACTGGCGAGAAATTCAACTTAGGGAAGGTTTACATTTAACTATTGCTGACTATGAGATGCGCGATCGCTTGACTGTAGAATTCTCCGATCTAGATACAACTGGTATAGAGTATCACTTTCATCTCTCTGGAGAAAATCAGAGTCGGCAAACTTCCCTTGAGGGTGGAAGATACGGTGTCTACGGTAGAGGTATAGAAATAGAATCACTATGTGATATTTCTGCCAGACAGCCTTTTTTGGAAGTGATTATCGAGATGATGCCTGAGACATTGTCCTCTCTGGCTGGTAATCCAGATGGAGAAATACCAAGAGAATTACAACATTTGGTCAGATCATCTGGGAAAGAATGTTACTGTCGTGATGCGATCGCTACACCAGCTATGCAAACTGTCGCCAAGCAAATTATCCAGTGTCCTTATCGTGGAATTGCCAAGCGGGTTTATCTGGAAGGCAAAGCTTTAGAGTTGATGGGAATGTTGCTAGCTGTGGAAACGGAAATTCAAGATGCTGAAAGCAATCTTCATCCATTGACAGGCGATTTAGTAGACAGAATTTATTATGCTAGGGATATTTTGCAACAAAAGCTAGATAATCCACTAAGTTTGGCAGAGTTGGCAAGACTGGTAGGGTTAAATGAATGTACTCTCAAAAAGGGTTTTCGTCAGGTTTTTGGCACGACGGTATTTAGTTATCTCCACGGTTATTGCATGGAGCAAGCATGGCAAATGCTTCAGACAGGTAGTTGGAAAGTCGGAGAAGTTGCCCATCTGGTAGGTTACAATGACCTGACTGCTTTTGGGAGAGCGTTTCGGAAAAAGTTTGGCATCCGTCCACGGGATTGTATTAAAAAATTTTCCGTTTGAGCAGAATAAAAATTCCGTTTGAGCAGAATTATCTCTATCTTCACCTTCATACTTCTTTATAAGCTATTTAGGAAAAGTTTCTATTAAGCTTGAAGGTGTGGGAGTGATGGTGGATTTTTTACAACTGGGGCGGCTGCTATTGCTAACAAATGTATTTTTGATACTAGGAGTGCAAGCAACATGGGCAGAAGATACTAATTCTTCTAGCAATACTCAAATTTTGGTGCAGTCACCAACGCCTACATCAGAAATTATCCCAGTCACGGGAGTTAAGGCGAATCCCACTGAAAAAGGTGTGGAAATAATTTTAGAGACACCTCTGGGAGAACAACTACAAGTTACAAATCGCAACACCGAGAATAATTTTATTGCAGATATTCCTAATGCTCAGTTGCGCTTACCTAACGGCAATGCTTTCAACTTTCGTTCGGAAAAACCAACTGCGGGAATTACTGAAATAACAGTTATTAATGCTGATGCAAATACTGTGCGGGTGACGGTGGTAGGTGAGAACACTTTACCAACCGTTGAGTTATTTGACGATAATGCAGGGCTGGTTTTTGGTATAACTTCTACTGCAACAGCGATGCAGCCACCACAACCGTTGGAAACGCCACAAGCTCAAGAAAAGCCAGCAAGTGAGAGAGTACCGGAAGAATCAGCAGCACAACAAGATGAGCCGATTGAGTTGCTGGTGACAGGGGAACAAGATGGATATCGAGTGCCAGATGCTACCACTGGAAGTAGACTTGACATTCCATTAATAGAAACACCTGCATCAATTGGCGTAATTACAGAGGAATTTATTGAAGATAAAGCACCCCGACGAGTAGAAGACTTAGCCCCTTACATTAGTGGAGTTACAGCAGGGAATCTTGGGCAGGGTGGACTCTTCACAGATTTTCAAATTCGTGGATTTAGTACAGGTAGCCAAGTTTATATTAATGGGTTACGAGATAATTACCGTTCTTTAATCAGAGATTTTGCAAATATTGAACGTCTGGAAATTTTGAAAGGTTTCTCTTCGTTACTTTATGGAACAGGTTCACCTGGTGGAGTGGTTAACTATATTACAAAAAAGCCTCAAGCCACACCCAGTTATAAATTTTCAGCCGATGCAGGTAGCTTTAACTTTTATCGCAGTGAGGTAGATTTAACAGGGCCTTTGACTCAGGAGAAGAATCTGCTTTATCGCCTCGTTCTGGCTTTTCAAGATTCGGATGATTTTGTAGATAACGTTGAAGATAATCGCATTTTTGTTGCTCCCTCACTGACATTTTTAACAGGTGGAGGCGGTTCTTTAACAGTTGAAGGGGAGTATTACCGACAAGATAAAGACTTTAATACTGGAGCCAAATTCTTTGATGGTCAGATTTTCTATGACCGCAGTTATACAGACCCTCGCAATAGCCAAATCTACAATCATTATCGAATTGCAGCCTACTTAGACCAGCCCATTAGTAAACAGTGGTCAGTTAATCTCAGCGGACAGTACTTTAATACGCAAAGGGAAGCTAATCCAATCTTTGTCGCACTTGGTTTTGAAGGTGATACTCTAACACGTTTCTATCGAACACTTTTTGATGACTATAATCAATACAATCTTCGAGGTGAAGTCAGAGGAAACTTCAATATTGGCACGTCAGAACATAAGGTACTAGCAGGCATTGAGTACAATAAGTACAGTTCAAGGTTCAATGGTGTTAATGCTGGTTTTTTTGGTAGTATTGACGTTGCAAATCCTACTTTTGATGTTCCTATTCCCACCGGGCTGACTAATCGTTCAGTTGATTTTAGTGACAGTAATTGGGGCGTTTACATTCAAGATTTTGTAAAACTTGGACAATTTCGTTTACTAGCAGGTTTGCGCTACGGCGGATTTGAGTTTATAGATGGTGGCGTAGCTGCACAACAAGATAATTTCGTCTCTCCAAGCATCGGGTTAGTTTATAACTTGACAGACTCTGCTTCAGTTTATGCTAGCTTTAGTCAATCGACAGAGCCACAATTTGGTTTGCTTTCTGACGGTGGTTTTGCTGACCCCAGAAAAGCTACTCAATATGAAGTTGGTGCTAAAGTAAATCTGTTAAATGATAGATTGACTATTACGACTGCACTGTTTAACTTGAAACAAACAAACATCGCAGAAAGTGACCCCAGTAACCCGGATTTGAACATCCTTGTAGGCGATATTCGTAGCCGTGGATTTGAATTAGATATCAACGGAAAAGTAACCGAGAATTTTAGCCTGATTGCAGCTTACACTCTCCTAGATTCAGAAATTACCAAAAGTATCATACCTGGGCAAGAAGGGAACCGCCCGATTAATACTCCACAGCACAGTGTAGGTCTTTATGGCAAGTACGAGTTTACTGGAGGTTCGCTACAGGGGTTGAGTTTAGGTACAGGTTTAGTTTATGTGGGCGAAAGAGAAGGAGATAACGAAAATACTTTTCAGCTTCCTGGCTATGTGCGAGTCGATTTAGGTGCTGCTTACAAAATTGATAACCTGACCTTTAGATTAGGTATTGAAAACCTTTTTGATATTCGTTATGCTTCCGGTTCAAACAATCGAGCAAACATTAGTCAAGGTTCGCCTCTTGCAATCACCGGATCAGTTTCAGTACAGTTTTAACTCTATGCATTCTTTGCTGACTCCCATTTCAATACTTTTTGGATAAGGATTGGGTCATCCTAGATTCAGATTACCCCGCCTACGGCGACCCCCTTAGAAAAGGGGTAAATGAGGAAAGAGCAAGCCAATTTATTGGGGAGTTGGGGGGATCTGCAACGATTAATTGCGCTAACCGAAAAGTATTAACTCCCATTTAGGATTCACTTGAGGTTTTATTTAGGGAACAATTTCGTGGGAATATTGAGAAGCTGACTGAAGCCATGAAGACAGTGACAATACGCTATTGGATACGTTGTTTACTATTAATGCTTTTGATTTTTGGACTGATTACAGCTTGTAGCCGTCACACAGGTCAAAACACAATTTCTCCTACTGATATGGCAAGCAAAGATTGCCATGTGGTTCAACACACAATGGGAGAAACCTGTATTCCCATCAACCCTCAGCGGATTGTCACTTTTTCTTTACCGACTTTAGGTAATGCGCTTGTCCTTGGAGTTAAGCCTCTGGGAAGTACCTTCATTGATATGCTGGATGAACATACATATTTAGAAGGTAAAATAGATGGTATACAGTCAGTAGGAATTTTTCCACCTAATTTAGAAAAAATTTTACTGATTAAGCCCGACCTTATTATAGGTTGGAATGCGGAAAAGCAATTTTATCCTTTACTTTCAAGAATTGCTCCCACTGTACTATTTGATTGGCGACAAAATAAAACTTGGCGAGAGCTATTTGATTTTGTTGCTCAGGTATTAGGAAGACAAGAAGCTGCAAAGCAGGCTTGGAAAAACTATTATCAGCGAGTTGCAGAACTCAAAGCAGCTTTAGACGATCGCTACAAGCACAAGGAAATTTCTCTTGTCTTCTTGGCTCCCGGCGCGATATTCAGCGAAGCTAAAAACTCATTTCCCGATTCTATTCTTAAGGATGTGGGGCTGCAACGTTCCAAAGCACAAGATATTATTGTACCTTATACACAGCTTTACATTTCTATAGAAGAATTAGAGAAAGCCGACGGTGATATTCTGTTCGTGGGAACCTTGAGTAATGATGACCAAAAGTCTCTTGAAAAACTTAAGCAAAACCCACTTTGGAAAAAGCTTCGAGCCGTTCAACAAAATCATGTTTACTCTATAAATTACATGACTTGGCGAGGTGGAAATTTGCTTGCGGCTGATGCTGTCATTGATGACCTTTATAAATACCTTGTCAACACACCCTGATACCAATTCACAATTCGCAATGGGCTTCGCCCCGCTACGCTAACGCAATTCGCAATTAAAAAACTTAGATGCAGCAAAGCTTTCAGGGGTTACATCTGTATCAGATTTTTTGTGAAATGGTATAACTCTATGCCCAAATAAACTCAATCTACTTGTCCACGCGCACACGATATAAAATGCTCAACCCGCCAGCCGATACACAATTACTTTTCCTTTCCAGTTTTCTTCCACAAATACCAGATACTCACCATTTGAACGCCGAAAAGCGCGGATACCGTAAGGTATATCAATCCAGCCACTTTCGCTGCCAACTTCTGGGCCTGGTTTTAACTGTTGTATTTGCGCTCCCGTCTTGGCATTATAGACATATACCTCTGCGGTTTTGACTGTCACGGCAAATACACGATCTCCCGCCACACTCATGGCTGCGGTAGACACTTCGCGTTTGCCGGTGGTGTCGTAGGGAATCACAATTCGCCATTGGGGAGTACGGTTTCCTTTACTCCAATTGTCAAAACGGGCAATCTCAGATCCAGCAACTCCAGCATCGTCACCGAATGCAGGATGATCTACTGTAAAGCCTGACAAATACATGGTATCTGTTTGGGGGAAATATTCGATCCGCCGCAAGTCGTTAAATATCTTAGGAGTAGTTTGCTTTTCCATCGAACTATAGTTGTAGATGGGGTTGCCTTTAGCATCTATTTTCTGTAAAGGATAGTGTCGAATACCATCTTCTGTTCGCAAAGCTTTCCAAACATCTCCTTTGCTGTCTACCCACCATCCGCCGATATAGGGATAATCTTTGCTGGTATCATATTCGTTTTTTTCAAATTTGCCATTACCGTTGCGATCGCGCCAGATCCATTCACCTTGTTTTGGTTGACTCGGTGGCCATTTTCCCGCTATTGATTTTTTATCGCCATTGGTACCAACAAACATTCCGGCTGGTATGGCAATTTTCCCATCTGTGGCTGGATTAAAACGATATATTTGCAGATAGCTGTTATACATATCTGTGAGAAACAAAAACGGCTTCCCTTGGATGCGGCGAACAAAGGTTCCATCTGGCGATGTATGCAGACGGGGATCTTGAGGATATTTGAAAGCGTTTAAGGTGTAGGCTTTGTAAGTCCATTGCTTGCCAGCAGCCTTACTGTAGTCCATCAGATACTGTTCTTGTTTGGTAAATAAATCTACACCATCAGTTTTAGGATCTGCATCTGCATTATCGACGAATATCAATCCCAGCGATCGCCACATTAGTTTTCCCGATGGCGAAAATTTCCGTAAATCTGTTCCTGATTTGTTGAAACCATTACTATTTATATAGATATTACCTGAAGCATCTGTACCAACTCCGGTAAGTCCGTAAAGTTTCAAATCTCGAACTTCACCAGGAACTCCTGCATAGATACCGCCTTTAGAACCAAAACTACCCACCTGCGTCGGCTTATCTTTGATGTCATAAACCAGCATTTGCTGACGTGGCCCATTTTCTGCCACTAACAGCCTACCTTGATGATCAATTGCGATCGCAGTTGGTTCGACGATATCTGCAATCTTTTGGGGCAATTCCTTTCCACTCTGGGAATAATGTAAAATTTTCGCAGGCTTACCACCATTTTTACTTTGAATAATCCAGAGATTTTTTTGTTGATCAATAGTTATTGCTCCCGGATTAGCTACGTTAAAGCTGCGGAATTCTTTCATCGTATCAGTATCATAGACACGAATGCGGTTAGTAGCAAAATCACTCACATACAACTCGTTTTCCACAGTTGCTAATCCAGTGACTTCACTTTTAGTGCTGGTAATTAACATACTTTTATCCCAGCCACGCCCATTCGGAAACGGCGCAGGTTTACCCGCCAAGTCATAACGTCTAACAGAATGCCAAGTCGTTCCTTCCGGTGGGTAATCTTCATTTGTCTTACCCCTTGATCCCTGAGTCATGGCAATATAAATATATTTACTATTTGCTGTTACAGCTTTGCCACCTCCACGACTCCAGCCGTGAGTATCCCCAAGAGCACCAATAACCTTACCATCTTTATAGATTCCTGCTTCCATTCCCGCTTCATCCCAATGGCTATTGGTATAAACTGTGCCATCAGGGGCAACATACATTGCCTCAATATTGTTTTGTACCCGCAGATTTCCACTGCCAAAAGTATTACCTATCCACGATGTTTTGTAAGTGAGTGTACCTGTTCCAGTTGTCGCCCAATCTGTTGTAATTCCAACAGTAGTAACAATGACTCCAACAGTCAGACTGAGTAAAAAGTTAAAAATTTTACTTCTCTGTAAATATCTAGTCTTAGATAAGTTTTTGATGTGCTGATTGAACTTGGGACGGAGTTTTTCTAACTGCGTCAGTAATTTATTTTTCATATAATTTTTAAGCTTTTAATTATTTATATACAATCATTATTTATAAAATCCGCACAAAATCTAATTATTCTCAAGTTGATAAGATACCAGTTACTTCGGGATACGACATCTAATGCCATATCAATAACAAACAATTTAGATTAAAAAAATACTATTTACATAAACTTCATAAAAACCATACTTTTGTTTTAAATCTTAGTCAATATTTTTTAATGTATTAATCTTTACTAGCTTTAATAAATAAGTTGTAAGTTTTAATACAAAATTACTTACTATTTATTGATGAATAGTAGTTTTTTCCTTTCCCTGTATACTACTCAGCTTATTGATTAGTAGGTATCACAGATATCATAGTCAGTATTGTTTAGTTAGTAAAAACACAAACTCACATTCATTATTGACGTTTACATATAAATAGTTTATAAATTGGTGTTCTATAAAAAAAACTCTTATTAATAAAGTTTATTCCGAAATTATAATGATTCAGGTTTGGATACAACACGCGGTAAGAGCGCAATTTTGTGCGCCCCTACTAACCGCTTCAATATATTTATAGGAGATACATAGGTGGAAAATAAACAAGAAAGTTTCACTTCAACACCTGCATCTATTCTTACCCTTGGATTAGGCTGGTTTCCCAAAAGTCCCGGAGGACTAGAAAGGTATATTTATGAACTAACTCATAAATTAGCGGCAAATAAAGACCAAGTTGAGTTATGTGGAGTCGGTTTACCAGAGGCTAAAATAAATTCGCCGATCAAGCTAACTAATTTGGCTTCTGTTGATAGTGCTATTTGGCAAAGATTATGGTCAATTCGCACTAATTTTCGGAAAATACAAACAAGCAAACTAGATGCTATTAATCTACACTTTGCATTATATAGCTTTCCTATTTTAGATATTTTACCAAAGGGTGTACCAGTTACTTTTAACTTTCATGGCCCTTGGGCTTCTGAGAGTCAGCAGGAAGTGGTTAATAAAAACCTTAGTCTTTTAATCAAGCACTGGCTAATAGAACAAAACACTTATAATCGCTGCGATCGCTTCATTGTTTTGAGCAAAGCATTTGGTAAAATTTTACATGATAAATATCAAGTACCGTGGAGCAAAATTAATATTATTCCTGGTGGAGTTGATATCAACTGGTTTCAGCCAAATTTATCACCCCAGGAGGCTTGTGCAAAGCTAGGCTGGCCCACTAATCGCCGGATAATATTTACATCACGCCGCTTAGTACATCGAACCGGAGTTGACAAATTATTGCAGGCACTGGCTATAATTAAGCCCAGAATACCAGATGTTTGGCTAGCGATCGCAGGTCGTGGTCACATCCAAGCTGCACTACAACAACAGGCTTCAGAATTAGGACTAGCCGACAACGTTAAATTTTTAGGTTTTCTACCTGATGAGCAATTGCCTATAGCTTATCAAGCTGCTGAATTAACTGTCATGCCTAGCCAATCTTTTGAAGGATTTGGATTAGTAATAATCGAATCTCTAGCCTGTGGTACTCCTGTTTTATGTACCCCAGTGGGAGGAATGCCAGAAATTTTATCAGGATTTTCACCCGATTTAATTACTACTTCAACAGAAGCCTCAGCCATTGCTGAAAAATTAGAGCAAGTGCTTTTGGGAAATATCCCCATACCTTCACGAGAAGTCTGTCGCCAGTATGCCACCACACATTACGACTGGAATCAAATCGCCCAACAAGTACGGAAGATTTTATTAGCTTAAACAAGTGATTGACTTTTCACGTTATGTGGAAAAGCCACAAAACACCTAACCCCCTAACCTCCTTCCCGACGTGGGAAGGGGGAAAATTCAAAGTCTCTCTCCTCTTAGGAGAGAGATTTAGAGAGAGGTTTTCCAGATACCGTGAAAAGAAAAGTCAGAAACAAGTGATTTTAATAGATATTAGGGGCACTATGTGGGTCAAATTAGATAAAATAGAGGTTTAATGAGAATTCTTTTTCTAGACCAAAGTGGTAAACCAGGCGGCGCAGAATTGTGTTTAATAGATATTGCTAAACCATACTGCGATAGCGTTTTGGTAGGTTTATTTGCAGATGGGCCATTTAAAGATTTACTACAGCAAAATAATATTCCAGTAGAAGTTTTCGTAACTCAAGCAATCCAAGTTCGTAAAGAAAGCAGTTTGCTAGAAGGATTAAAGAGTCTGGGACAACTTGTACCTTTGATTACTAAGGTAGTTAAAAAAGCACGTGAATACGATTTAATCTATGCCAACACCCAAAAAGCATTAGTTGTAGGAGCATTAGCAAGCTTCTTCAGTCGTCGCCCTCTGGTTTATCATTTACATGATATTCTTTCCACAGAACATTTTAGTCAAACTAATCTTCGTATTGCTATTAACTTAGCTAATCGTTTTGCATCATTAGTAATTGCTAATTCCCAAGCTAGTAAAACAGCCTTTGTGCAAGCGGGAGGACGCCAAAACATCATCGAAGTTGTCTATAATGGCTTTGATCCAAAAAATTATCAAACTGATGAGTTTAAAATTAATAAATTACAGCAACAGTTAGGATTGCAAGGGAAATTTGTAGTCGGGCACTTTAGCCGTCTTGCACCTTGGAAGGGGCAGCATATTTTAATTGATGCTCTTGCCAAATGTCCGCCAGAGGTGACAGCAATTTTTGTGGGTGATGCACTGTTTGGCGAACAAGATTACGTCCAACAGTTACACCAACAAGTTGCTGAACTGGGATTAGAAAACCGCGTCAAATTTTTAGGATTTCGTTCTGATATTCCTCAGTTAATGGCAGCTTGTGACTTGGTAGCACATACCTCTACTTCCCCAGAACCCTTTGGTAGAGTGATTGTTGAGGCGATGCTATGTGGAAAACCTGTAGTTGCAGCAAAAGCTGGGGGTGTAATGGAATTAGTAGAACATGGACTTAATGGTTTTCTAGTGACACCAGCAGAACCCCAGGAACTTGCACAAGTAATTATCACCTGTCTTCAGGAGACGGAAATAACTGCAACTATAGCCAATAATGCCCGGACTACTGCTAGTCGGCGTTTTGATGTTGCAATTATTAATCAGCAAATTGCCCAACTGCTGTCCCAAAGATTCTAGTAGTCTGTCCCAAAAGTTTTGAGAGGTTAGTGGTGTTCAGATCCCCGACTTCTTGAAGAAGTCGGGGATCTAGCAGCCCCGCAAAACTAATGACATAGACTACTAGTAATGAAAAGTTTGTAGTAAGGACTTTAGTGTTTAGAAAATAAGGACTAAAGTCCTTACTACGAACCTTCCTTAGCTACACTAAACTGGTTACACAGATATTCTAGGCGGCATCAAGCCGCTTCCCGCAGTTGTGGTTGTAACGGCACACTCACTTCTGGAAATGAAAGCGAGAGTTGTTCAGCTTGAGGGACTGCGGCTTGCTCCAAAACTTGAACTTCGATATTCACGCTCACCAAATAACTGCCTGTATCAGCACCAACCGCTTCAGCAATTAATTTGGCAATGTCTGGGCGTTTGGCAGTCAACGGGTCACGTAAAATACACCGATCCCATTCATGCTTGGCAGTCGGATTGAGGTTGAGAATGTAATGCTTCATCATTGAACTAACCCTTGAATCCATCTTCCAGAAGGTTTTCACAGAGCCGTTATACATTTCACTAGGCTTTGTGGACGCTATATCTATTATAGTATATTTGTACTAAAATGGGCGATATCTGAGTGAGAAAGTAGGGAATATAGACCATTGGTAGGAGCGCACAGGTGTATATTCTGAAAATTCAGGTCTGTGGAGAAGCCCACGAAAAACCTAACCCCCTTCCCGACGCTCTAAGGGGGAAATTCAAAGTCTCTCTCCTTTTAGGCTACGGTGTACACACAAGCCTTGCTCCGGACATATCTTTATTAATAAATCTCGCACTGCGTTTCTATCCCGCCTCGGAATTCATTCCGAGTCTCATGGCCCAACTCCACTAAGCGTGGACTAAATAATCTAGTACTTACGCAAAAGTACACGCTGTAGGGGCAATTCATGAATTGCCCGTAGCTGAGAATAAGGGTTTCGGCTATTATTTGCGTAAGTCCTGTAATCAATTCAGTCCACTTGAGTGGACTTCAGCTATCAGCCCTGAACTTTAGTTCTGGGCGGGATGTGGGTGAATGTGACAGTTTCACTCTGAGAAAAATGTGGGTAGAGGATTTTTCGACTTGTGCGTACACCGTAGCCTAAAAGGAGTGTGAATTCCCAATCTCCAATTCCAGAAAATATACCCATAGGTAATTTATAATATCAAGCTATTACAACTATCCTTACAAAGTAACTCCTAATTTTTGTATAAATCGCTATATGGTAGATATCTATATTATTGACCTATTTGTGATTGGTCTACTTCTACTGATGGTCACATTAGGGTCAGGTTGGATTGCTCGTTTACCTCTTTCTTTTGCCCTTATCTATCTAGTAGTTGGTATTTTGCTAGGCCCTTACGCCTTTGGGCTGATTCAATTACGTCGAGATGAAGTTTTTAATGCCGAAGTGCTGGAAAGAATAACAGAACTTGTAGTAATTATTTCTGTGTTTAGCTGCGGCTTAAAAATTGTTCGTCCTCTAAGGTTGGGGGGTTGGGGTATTACGACGCGATTGATTGTATTTCTGATGCCAATTTCAATTCTTGCTCTGGCTGTTGTGGGTAAATTGTTTTTAGGGATGAATTGGGGAGAAGCGATTTTATTAGGAGCAATTCTTGCACCTACCGATCCAGTATTAGCATCAGAAGTACAACTGACCGATATAAATGACCAAGATGAGTTGAGATTTGGTTTAACTTCTGAAGGTGGCTTAAATGATGCTTTAGCTTTTCCCTTCGTTTATTTTGGCCTTCATGCATTAAAAGATGATAACTGGGAGAACTGGTTTAAACAGTGGATCGCGGTTGATTTAATTTGGGCGATCGCAGCTGGCATTGTTATGGGGATTGTTGTTGCAAAATCTATAGTTTGGATTGAAAAAAGAATTCAAAAACGCCGTCCTGCCGATGAGTTAATGGAAGATTTTATTGCTATCAGCACAATTTTAATAACTTATTCTTTAACAGAAATGGTGAATGGCTATGGATTTTTGGCAGTCTTTGTTGCTGGCTTAGTTGTCCAACGCAGTTACAAAAATCCTGAAAAACCGCTAGCACAATTGGAATTTGTTGAGCAAGTTGAAAAACTGCTGGAAGTTGGGACAATTTTACTATTGGGATCAATCTTATTATTGCAGCCAATGCTTAAGTACGCTATGCAATCTTTATTAGTGATAATTTTATTATTATTCATAATCCGACCTGTAGGAGTTTGGATTAGCACAATAGGCAAACGTCCTGTAGAATCACACCGCCGAACCTTTCATCCAGGAACTAGGTGGTTGATTGGATGGTTTGGTATTCGCGGTGTCGGCTCTTTATATTATCTCGCCTATGCCTTCGGTCATGGCTTAAAAGGTGAACCGGCTGAACAAATTGCTTGGATAACTTACACTACTATTGTAGCTTCTGTGATTATACATGGCATTAGTGCAACTCCATTAATGAAGTGGTATGAGCGCAATATTGCTAATAAGATAAAGTCTAATACTCCCACCACAATAGATGAATTTGAGTAAAAACAAATATAGAGTATGTTATGCCCAAGGCTAACGCACCTTAAATTGCTGATGGTGCTGTACTCTCAGCGATAACACACCCTACAATTTAAATTTCTAAACCTGTGACTCCAAGCAGGAAAGAGGCTTTGAATATTACTCCCCAACAGCTTCTTTAGTAGCGTTGGGGATTAGATATATATTCCCTATTTACCCGTCACCTTTTCAATAACTTCTTTCGCTTTTTCACCAAAACTTTCTGGGGGATTTTGTTCTTGTTCAGCCTTCAAATTTCTTTCGTAAGTCTTCTCTATAGTAGTAAGGTTTTTTGAATCTTTTATTGCTTGCTCATAAGCTTCTTGTCGCTCTTCTTCTTGAACGCCAACACCTGGATCAAATTCGTTAGCACGATTAATTCTTTCTTCAGAATTTGGTTTGTACTCTGGTGGTATTAGCTTTAATTCTTCAAGAGTAGTTGCATAAGTGGCTTGCTGAACGAAAATGAAAGAACCTGACAAGCTAATGAAAATAATTAAACCAACGACCAAAAAGCTTGAACGTAACGCTTGCTTTAAAGTTAATAAGATTTTTTGCACAAAAAAACGCTCCTGTTTTTATTTTATGAGCCGTGGTGATGTATAAATATATTCAATATTTCAGGCTCACAGGCATCCTAGTTGTTTACGTACAGTTTTTCCTTCTATCGCAAGGTATATTAATTTTTACCAATAGTAAGGGCGTACAAATGTACGCCCCTACCTCCATATCTGAATATTTCGTGAAATCGGATGAAATTTTCATCTAGTCTGCTTAACTCAAGCGTATCAAGCTATTAACCAACTGTGATTAATTTTAATTCCTCGGCTTTGCATTGCTTCTTCAAATAAATCTGTTGGTAGGGCTTCTTCTACAGCAAAAACACCTGGTTTCTTGAGTTTACCTTCTAGCAATAATTGGGCAATACTACCTGTGCCAGAACCAGAAGCCATCGCTGTATTTTCATGCACTACAGTTGAACAATAAACGGCGGTTTCACCATTTTTTTGTCCTGTAACTTCTGAACGAACTGCTACACCAATACCACTAAAATTATTAGTGACATCTGTCATAGAATGGCTGACATGAGACAGAAATTCAATCATGTAACGACGCTGCATTAACCACTTGGGAAAAACGTGTGCCGCAATCCAAGTTAGGTGATTGTAAAAATCGGGAACAGAGCCAAACTTAGTAATTACAGTTTTTACTGATGGGAAAGCTTTGGGCAGTGTAAAAGTTTCTGGCATATCAAACCAGTAAACTCCAGTGCGTCCATAAGGAGGTGGAAAATCAACTAATTCTCTTTCACTATAAGGCTTGATTATCTTCCATTTTCCATCTATCCAAGTCTCAAAAGGATACTGCAACCCAAGAAAAGTTGTCCGCATCACTGTAATGCCAGCACCGCCAGAACCCGAAACTAAATAACTTAAATGGATCTTTTCTGGTTTATCAAATTGTTCAACACCTTGACGCACCATGCTATTAGAAATACCAGGAAAAATGCCAGTATTAATAATTGCTGTCACACCAGCAGCAGCAGCTTGTTCACTAAAATTGAGAGCTTTGCTGGTATAAGAACGATGGTCACTGACATCTACATAATTAACGCCTTGAGCAATACAGGTTTCGAGAACATTAGTATCTCGATAGTGAAATGGGCCAGCACAGTGAATGACTAAGTTAGAGTTTGCGATCGCATCTCGCAATTTGTCAACTTCTGCCAAGTCCAATACCAAAAACTGCACTTGTCCTCCCGAAGACAAGCTAACAGCTTTCCCAAACTCCGCAGAACGTCCAGTAATCGTAATTTT
>JAHCSU010000454.1 GCA_023522315.1 Nostoc sp. CCCryo 231-06 | reverse complement strand
AAAAACTCTGGATTGCTGATTACATCAAACTCGGTTGCAAACTCAGGTAATTTTTCATTACTCGGAACCCCACCTGCGGGTACTAATGTTTTCTGCCGTTCAGCAACACCATCTAGAACAAGCATCCGCACCCAGTCACCTGAGCCAATGGGTACTGTAGATTTATTCACTATGACTTTATAACCACCGTTGAGATTTTCCCCAATCCCACGGGCTACAGCTTCAACATAACGAGTATCACTTTCACCAGTGGGTAAAGGTGGCGTTCCCACAGCAATAAACAGTATTTCGCCGTGGGAAACTCCAGCAGCGAGATCGCTAGTAAAATGAATTTTCTCTGTTTGAATGGCAGACTGGATAATTTCTGAGAGTCCCGGCTCAAAAATTGGGGACTGCCCAGACTTCATTAACTTAACTTTTTCTTCGTTGTTGTCTACACAAATTACATCATGCCCAATATGAGCCAAGCAAGCACCTGTAACTAAACCAACGTAACCAGTACCAATCACGCAAACACGCATTTTTTAACTCCTCACTTTTTTTGGGGTTAGTTTTCTAAAAGAAGTATCAATATGACACTTAGACACTGGCAGTCAACTCAGCCACTAAACATACTAGCTACCGATAGGGTGAGCTTGCATGAAAATTTACAGCAACGCTAGGTGCTGCTTAGGTGGTTGAATTATTTTCATCGCTTTGAATGCGATTGCGAAAATCTTCTATTGTTAGTTTTAACCCCTCTTGCAGAGCAATAGTCGGTTCCCAATTTAACCAAGTTTTTGCCTTTGTGATATCAGGTTGGCGACGCCGGGGATCGTCCGAAGGTAGTGGCTCGAATTTAATCTGCGCGTCTGGATTAATCATATTTTGCACAGCTTGTGCCAATTGCAAAATCGTATATTCACCAGGATTACCCAGATTCATTGGGCCTATGTAGTCGCTATTCATCAGGCGAATGAATCCTTCGACTAAATCGGAAACATAACAAAAACTACGAGTTTGCGAACCATCACCGTAAACGGTTAAAGGATTACCCCGCAACGCTTGAACTATAAAGTTGCTCACCACCCGGCCATCGTTTTCTAACATTCTCGGCCCGTAGGTGTTAAATATCCGAACAACTCGAATATCAACTTTATTTTGCCTATAGTAATCAAATGCTAGAGTCTCAGCAATTCTTTTACCTTCGTCGTAGCATGAACGTATGCCAATGGGATTGACGCTACCCCGATACTCTTCAGGTTGGGGATGAACTTCTGGATCACCGTATACTTCACTGGTTGAAGCCAAGAAAAACCTAGCTTTCACACGTTTAGCCAGCCCCAACATATTGAGTGTTCCCATCACGTTAGTTTTAACGGTTTTAACTGGGTTGTACTGGTAATGTACTGGTGAAGCAGGACAAGCTAAATGATAAATTTGATCCACTTCTAACCGAATTGGTTCGGTAATATCGTGGCGGATCAGTTCAAAGTACGGATGACCAAACCATTTAAGGATGTTCCGTTTGTGACCAGTGTAAAAATTATCCAAGCATATTAATTCATGCCCATCATTCATTAGTCGGTCGATGAGATGGGAACCAATAAACCCAGCACCACCCGTCACCAAAATTCTCATAGTTTCCCAGTTATTTACAAATATTTTCAGTAGCTATTGCACTTACTTTTAGATTACCCAGGTTGGGGACAAAAATACAAAACGAAAAAAAGAACAAAGTTGAATCAAAAAGTGTTGTTGAATTTACGTATTTTTCTCCGGTTATATTTTTGTTATTTTTTACTTGCTTCCTTAATAATTTAACTAGTAAAATAACAAAATTTGTCAGTATTCCACCTAAAATTCATCAAATCTTCAACAATATAAAGTGTTTTTAGGATTACCACTGTTTTCAGTTGGATGCAGGAATAGGTTGACACTTTCCACAGTTCAAGGTCTTACAATTACCCATATTTGTACAATCCTCAAGTTGTCGGATTTACCAACATTCTGCCCTTTATTTAAGTGCAGAGACTTATATCATTTCAGGATATTCCTGCTATAAATACATACGTTTGTAGGGGCGTACATCTATATGCCCCTACGGATGATTCATTTGTTGCAAAGTTTGTTGTCAATGCGATGCCTCCGGCGGTCACTGAGCTTGTCGTACTCCTACGGAGAAGCAAGCTACGCGCAGCGTCTCGTAGAGAAGTGCGGACTACACCAACGCAGCCTAAGTCCATGTGAGTGGACTGAACTCTGCCTCATATCATACAGTAGAGGTAATGCTAGTAACCGTTTTAGACATAACTAAATTTGTGGTTTGAGTGCGTTGCGGTTCTCCAAGCATGACAATGGAGCAGGTGAGTTGTCTGGCTAACTGAGTTGTGACATCACTAATAGCTAACCCTCCAGGGCTGGTACGATTACGTATAAAAGGTAAAACTACTAAATCATATAATCGTGCTGCCTGCAAAATTGCTTGAGCAACATTTTCATGAGCGATAATTTGAATTTCTGGGGTATTAGTCAAAGGCAATTTAGATACCAGTAGGGAGAGATGCGATCGCCTCCAAGCAATTTTACTAGAACTAGTGCGGCGATCGCACACATTTAGTACAGTAATATGGCTCTGATTTGCCTCTGCCAGCATCTGGGCAAATTGTACAGGCTGTAATGTAGGTGCTGTTAAGTTTTCTACTGGTACTAAGATGCGCTGAATTTTTTTCGGTGATTCTACTAGACGTGCTACCGCTACTGGACAATGGGATGCCCAAAGCACACCATCAATCACATTCCCAAATAAACGCGCTCGCAACCCAGTCCGTTTACCCCAACCCATAACGATTAAATTAGCCTTTTGTTCACGAGCCGCTCTGCTAATTCCTTGAGCAAAGGCATCATCAATCCGCAGCATTGGTTCTGCGGCCACGCCCAATACTCGACTGTGTACCGTGGCTTTTGTTAATAATTGCTCACTCCGTTGTAGAGACGCTTCTAACTGCGGTGCATCCATTTGAGCAGTAGCATTAGCGATCGCAAGCGGGATAATTTTCCCCTTAGACTGACGTGCTAATAACCCCGCCATTTCAATCAAATACTGCTCGGTGTGAGGATTATAGACAGGTACGACTATAGTAAAAGCACTGTCTGTCCCTGGTGCGTTTTGGTCAGGTAGGGGGGGTGCTGGCTCTTCGGCGGTTGCGGAATTCAAACCAACAGCTATTCTACTAGTGAGCAACGGCCCCAAGGTTGATGTGACAACCATTAAGACAATGACGCTGTGTAATACTTCTAGTGGCAGCAACCCAGCCGGGTATCCCACTAACGTTGCTGCTAACGTTGTACCAACCTGGGGAAGTGATAGCGACCAGATGGTTAGCATTTCTTGCCAGTTATACCGATAAAGCAGTTTTGTAAAAAAAGCTGCAATCAATTTACTGACAATCAAACCGACTATCATCAACAGCGTTAACTTGAGCGTGTCTAGGTTGTTCACAAAGGCGGGTAGATTGATCGTTAAGCCAAGGTCAACAAAGAAAATGGGAATGAATAGCACACTGCCAATAAATACCACCTTTTGTTTAACTGGCCCTTCCCCTACAGCTTCATTTACTGCCAAACCCGCTAAAAACGCACCAACAATTTTCTCTATCCCAATCAATTGAGCGCCCACAGCCGCCAGAAACACAGAAAGCAACACAAACAAAAACTTGTTTCCTTCGTCGTCTCCAGACCGTTTGAAAAATTCTTTGCCTGCCCAATCTAAGCCTGTCACAACGGCAACAGAGTAAATAATTAACCAACCCGACAAGCTGAGTAATTTAGCAAAGCTGAATGCTCCAGCATGAGCGACGCCTATACAAAGGGCTAAGATAAGTACTGCGCCAATATCTGTAAAAATCTTAGCTCCAATGGTGACGGTAACAGCTTCGTTGTTGATCACTCCCAAACGGCTGATTATGGGATATGCCAAAAGGGTATAGGAAGCAAATAAAGAGCCAATTAATATTGAAGTATTCCAGCCATAGCCTAGAATCAGCCCTACTAAGGTTCCCATCACCAGGGGGACAGTGAAAGTTAAGCTAGCAAACCCGAAGGCACGACTTTTTTGCCGACGAAACTGTTCTAGATCAACTTCTAGCCCTGCGACAAACAGCAAGTAAATTAACCCAATGTCTGATAGCAAGTTAATCATCGGCGAGTCCGACTGAAATAGATTCCAGCCAGAGGGGCCGAGTACTAGCCCTGAGAAAACTAAACCCACTAATCCTGGTAATCTTAGCCGCTCAAACATGATCGGTATAACTAAGATGACCACCAGCAAAATAGCAAAGGGAACAATTGGTTCTTTGCCAAGAACTTGGGAAGTTGGTTCCAGAGCAAGAACTTGTGAGATGAGTTCCATCATGTAGGAATGAAGGGGCTATGGTAAAATTGCGATTGCCTTGGGGCGATCGCTTAATCGATATAAATAGATAAAGAAGCCACCTGAGCAAAAATCAAATAAATCAAATATATTAACTTACACTAACTAGGCAATTGTCTCAGAACTAACTACCTACGGATGGATTTGACTTAAAATGAACCGCAAGCGATCGTAGTCGTCTTTAAGTAGCACACTCAAGCTACGTCCAGCTTTAATTAGCCATTCTCGGTCAGCTTTGCGTAACTGGTATATATCTCGAATGGCAGCTGCGGCCAAAGACTCTACTGGCGCACCGTTAATACAAAGGAGTGTCCGCAAAAAATCTAGTTCTTCAGTAAATTTAATGATTGCTTCTGGTTCGCAGCGATAAACAGCTTGATGAATTTGCGGGGGACGGGGTGGTAGATACTGATATATTCTTTGGTTATAACCTCGATTCTGGGCAGATTGCTCAAATCCCACGATCGCAGATCGAAATTCTGTTCGGAGCATGGCAAATATCTGGGGTTGTTCTTCGCGCAAGTCTTGCAATGACAACCCCAAAGCTCTGGCCCGGTGTACGGAATCTATGGGCATAGTTGTGGCATAATATACCACACCATAAACTTGGTTGCCTGATTCTTCATCTACAGAACAGACCCAACTACCAAAAGGTGGCATGGAGGGAAAGCTCAAATCTGGTGGTTCCAAACACTGAGCTAAGAACTCGGTACTAGTAGTCTCAATCACCTCCGCAATGTGGTTGGGATGGCGATCGCCAGTTGCAAACTGTGGTAGTGGGAGGCGCATGGGAGTGCTGAGTTATGAGTGCTGAGTCTGAGTTAGGAGTTAAGAGTTAGGAGTGATGAGTTGAAGAATCATAACTCCTAACTCCTAACTTCTAACTCCTAACTAATCTCCCTCCTAACTAATCTTATTTGGCTTTTTTACGTCCGGCGATGGTTTCTACGAGTTCCAATTCGCTCAGGCGAAAGGTAACTAATTTATCCCAGTTACCACCTTCAAATAATACGGCTACTTTGCCATCGGTCAGTCGTTGCACAAGTCCTTCGTAGCGATAATAGGTATCTGCGGGATTCTTGACGCGAACAGTTGCTCCAGGCAGAATCATGTTTTTAGCCTCGCTTGTTTCCTTTTAATAGCTTAATACTTCTTATTAGTCATTTGCTCTTGGTTATTACAAATGACTAATGACGAATCAATAATACTTCTGCCTTTGGCGAAAATTTGCTACTGATTCTACTATTCCCAAGGAAATGAAGTTAGTCAGCATAGCAGAACGCCCGTAACTCATCCAAGGTAGCGGGATTCCTGCCACAGGCGCTAAACCAACTGTCATGCCAACGTTGACAATCAGCTGAAACACAATCATAGACAAAACGCCAATAGCCAACAAGGAACCAAAGTTATCTTTGGCGGTTTGGGCAACATGCAGTAGACGGAAGCAAATTAAGCAGAAGGCAAACAGCACTACCAAACAACCAACAAAACCGAATTCTTCCCCCACTGCGGAGAAAATAAAGTCTGTATGCTGTTCAGGTACGAAATTCAGTTGCGTCATTGGCCCCTTAAACAGACCCCATCCCCAAATTTCACCAGCACCAATAGCAATGCGAGATTGGATTAAGTGATATCCAGCACCGAGTGGATCGTGATCGGGGTTCATGAATACAGTTAAGCGGTCTTTTTGATACTCTTTCAAAATATGGTTCCAGGCGAAGACTCCTAATTCGCCACCCAGTATATTGAGAGTCCACGCACCGATAGCACCTAAACCAAATCGACGCCAGGGAAGAGTTTGCCAGCCCACAATAGCCATCGCAAATGACCAAACTATTCCTAATGGCCCAAAAGATAGTTCTTTGAATAAAACTATCGGCTCTGATAAAGGCCAAGATATACTAAACAAAATGGCGGCAACCACAGGAGAAATCATCAGAATTAACCAGCCTGGGTTAGCATTTGCCCAGTAAAGCATTCCTAAGACGATCGCACCAAATACCATTGATGTTGCTAAATCTGGCTGCAAAAATACTAATCCCCAAGGTATAGCGGTGATTGCCAGAACGCGGAAAACACCTTCGAGGGTAGAAGCAGTGCGCCTGTGTAGTAAAGCTGCTAAGGTGATGATCATACCGACTTTGGCAAATTCTGAGGGTTGCACGTTAAAGCCAGCGATACTAATCCACCGTTGTGCCCCTTTGGCGCTAGTACCAGCAATCATCACGGCGATTAAGCTGAAGTTCGTTAGTGCATAAGTTACCCAGTGCCACTGCATCAAGAGTTCATAACGGATGCGAGCTAAAAACAGGGCTATAAGCACGCCGATACCCGCTACCATCCAGTGCCACCACCAGTCAGTTACTGGCTGTTTCAGTTCCGTACTGAGAATCATGACACCGCCAAAGATACTGACAACAATCGGCAAACAAAATAGTAGCCAATCTACATTTTGCCAAGGCTTAACCCAAGACTTCCAGCGAATTTTGGGGAGCGATCTTTTTAATAACATTTTAAGAATTGGGAATTGGGCATTGGGCATTGGGAATTGGGAATTGGGAATTGGGAATTGGGCAATAATCAATAGTTCTTCTTCGCTCCTACCCCATGCCCTATGCCCTATGCCCCATGCCCCAATTTATTATGTCAAAGCAGCAACTGATACTTTACCAGCAATGGCAAGAGCGATCGCTGTTAATGCTTTTGCTGAAGCTGAATCTGGATCACCAACAACTATTGGCACACCACTGTCACCGCCAACTCGCGTGGAAATCTCTAGCGGCACGCACCCCAATAATGGCACTCCCAATTCGGCGGCTGTTTTAGAGCCACCACCGGAACCAAATATGTCATACTGCTTATCCGGTTGATCGGGGGGGATAAAATAGCTCATGTTTTCCACGATCCCCAATACCGGGACATTCATCTGCTGGAACATCCGCAATCCCTTGCGAGAATCTAACAGGGCTACAGTTTGCGGCGTGGTGACAATTACTGCCCCTGCCATCGGCACTGCTTGGGTTAAAGTTAACTGAGCATCTCCGGTTCCTGGTGGCATATCTACAATCAAATAGTCTAGTTCTCCCCATTCAACTTGATAGAGAAACTGACGAATTACACCATTTAGCATAGGCCCCCGCCAAATTACTGGCTGATCTCGGTCAATCAAAAAGCCCATTGAAACTAATTTGACGCCGTGATTAAAAGCAGGTTCCAGGATGTCACCTGTTTCAGTGGAACGCACAGTGATTTGGGCATCAGCTAGACCTAGCATGGTGGGGTCATTGGGGCCGTAAATATCAGCATCTAGCAAACCGACTTTCGCCCCAGTTTGAGCTAGAGCCACTGCTACATTAACTGCCACCGTACTTTTACCAACGCCACCTTTGCCACTGGAAACAGCAATGATATTTTTCACCCCAGAAATACCAGTGCGATCAGGTAAACTTTTTTGTTGCGGTGTTTCTGCCGTCACTTCTATGCTGACATCTGTAACACCTGAGAGTTTTTTGACAGCTTTCTTACAGTCTTCAACTATAAATTCACGTAAAGGACAGGCGGGAGTGGTCAACACCAAAGTGAAACTAACCTTGCCACCGTCAATTTTCACGTTGCGAATCATATTCAGTTCCACCAGACTTTTGCGGAGTTCTGGGTCTTCTACTGGTCGCAACACTTCTAAGACAGAGCGAGAATCGAGGACATCGTACATAAAAATTCAAAATTCAAAATGAATAAATACACTTGTGGCGAACATCTTAGCTATTAACTGGATGCTTTCTTAAGTAAGGTCAGCTTAGTGTTTTCACTGCCAATGCCGTAATAAAACTTAGCAAATTGCATTATCACCTAATAGAATCTTAACTTTCTTTGGGCATTGGGAAGAGGCAGAGGGGCAGTTCTTGCTGGGAGCAGAGGAGGAAGAGGTAACTTTTTATTCTCCCCCTTGTCCTCTTGTTCCCAGTACCTAAAAATCCAAACAACTGTCATCAAGGGATTTTTTCTTACCAGATACCGTTGGCAATGCCGTCTTTTCTACTGCCTCTACTAAAGACCGGGCTACGCGGTCTGCATAAGGACGGGATAAAGACCAAATGAGGGGCGATAACCAACCCCGTAGTGTTACAGAATAAGACAAATAAGTACCACAAACCGTTGACTCTACTTGATAAGTCACCCGTTCCTCTATCCCAGGAATCGCCAGCACTCGGATACTCAGCATCTCCCTGTGATTGACGCGCTCCACAAAAATTCGGATGGGAATCGGCCAAAAGCGTGTTACAGCATGAAAAATCAATCCTGGCTTGGGTACTAATCCGTAGGGCACGTTAGTACTCTTAAGTAGTGGATGCCAGGAAACATCTGTTAAATCAGCGACTTTTTGCCACAGTTCATCTACAGAAGCAGAACTTATCTCTCGATACGTCCGCACCAGAGAAGCGCAAAACCGACGACGTTTGCGGTGGATGAATTTGGATAACCAACCTTGCATTTTCCTAATCCTCCTCGCTAGACACTTTCTGGTAACTCTGGTATTGTGGGCAACTACGCTCAAACCCTAATAGGATTTACGCAAAACTATACGCACTCAGGGGCAACTCATGTAGACTCATTCGCCAAGCGTTTCGTAGAGAAGCGGCTTCCCGCAGGGGATTGCCCTTAAGAAGAAAATCATTCTTTTCGACTATTGTTTGCCTAAGTCCTGCCTAAATTAAAACTTTCTCAGAAATGGACTAAACATAGCAAGCCTGTATTCGGTACAGACGCTAACAGATAATATAAGCAATATGGGAAAGAAGTTTTGATCAGGCAAGTTTTATCCTTGATAATTCTAAGATTACGACTAAAGTCTAGTGTTTATACCAGAATGTTCCAATTAAAAATTTCAAAAAAAACTCAGTCAATATACAAGCCTATACGCATTTGAGGGAAAATAACTCTAGTGATGCCCATCAATCGGATAAATGCTTAACCAGTAAGAAAAAGCGGGTTGGGCAAATAGAGCTTGATTGTTGGCGCGTGTTTCCCCCAAATTTTAAGATAAGAAATTTGTGGCTTTCTGAAAATTGTAATTTTTTAGGTTCGGGAATTTATGTTGACCAACTCGCAAACACCAACTGTACCAGCAGAATCATCCAAGTCTTTGCCAGCACCTGACGCTCAGACTAGAGTCAGTCAGTTTATGAAACAACTGCAAGACGAAATTACCGAATCATTGGCAAAACTAGATGGTGTGGCTAAGTTTCTCGAAGATAGTTGGGAACGCCCAGAAGGGGGCGGAGGGCGATCGCGCGTGCTGCGAGAAGGTGCAATATTTGAACAAGCAGGTGTAAATTTTTCTGAAGTTTGGGGTTCCCATTTGCCAGCCTCAATTTTAGCCCAACGCCCGGAAGCCGAAGGGCATGGCTTTTATGCCACGGGCACTTCAATGGTGTTACATCCTCACAATCCTTACGTACCCACAGTTCATCTAAATTATCGCTACTTTGAAGCAGGGCCAGTGTGGTGGTTTGGTGGTGGTCTCGACTTGACACCTTATTACCCCTTTGCTGAAGATGCAGCACATTTACACAAAACGTTAAAACAGGCTTGTGACAAACACCACCCAGACTATTACTCTGTGTTTAAGCGGTGGTGTGATGAATATTTCTACCTCAAGCATCGTGATGAGACACGGGGCGTAGGTGGTCTGTTTTTTGATTACCAAGATGGCGAGGGTGCTTTATATCGCGGGCCAAATCCCAATGGAGAAGCGGCTATTTATAGCAACCAGGTGGGAACACCAGCAACCCGTAATTGGGAAGATTTGTTTGGCTTTGTGCAAGACTGTGGTAGGGCATTTTTACCAGCTTACGTACCAATTTTAGAACGGCGTAATGGGATGGAGTATGGCGATCGCCAACGGAATTTTCAACTCTACCGCCGGGGACGGTATGTAGAATTTAACTTGGTTTATGACCGAGGCACCATTTTTGGTCTACAAACCAACGGACGCACCGAATCAATTCTCATGTCCCTACCGCCCTTAGTGCGCTGGGAATACGGCTACCAACCGGAACCCAATACACCCGAAGCCGAGTTGTATGAAACTTTCCTTAAGCCTCAAGATTGGATCAACTGGACACCGAAATAGTTCTGAATGCTGGGTTAGGAGTTAGGAGTTGGGAGTTAGGAGTTAGGAGTGAGGAGTTAGGAGTTAGGAGTTCTTATTCTTTCTCATCTCCCTCATCTCCCCCACTCCCCATTCCCCAATATTTTGGTGAGTTCAACTACTAAAGTTAAGCACTTAGCAAAAAAAGGTGACAATTTTAGCTATAGCTTGTTAATCTCAAGTGGCAGTATTAGAAAATTCTGTAACTAGTTAATCTTGAGAAAAATGTCACGGGGAGGGCTTTAGTGATTCATATAGACCAAAAAACTTATACAACCCAAGACGGAAACACCGTTATTGTCCTGACACCAGCAGGCCGCCTAGACATTACTACTGCTTGGCAATTCCGGCTGAAGTTACAAGAGTGTATTTCCAAACTCAGCCGCCATGTAGTTGTAAATCTGGCTCAGGTAAATTTTATTGATAGTTCTGGTCTGACGTCTTTGGTTGCTGGGATGCGTGATGCTGATAAAGTCAAGGGCAGTTTCCGCATCTGCAATGTACATCCAGAAGCCAAACTCGTGTTTGAAGTGACGATGATGGATACTGTCTTTGAAATCTTTGAAACAGAAGACGAAGCTTTAGAAGGTGTACCTCGTAGCATCGCTAGCTAAAAAAGAGTTAGGAGACGCGATTAATCGCGTCTGTACAGGAGTTAATTCAAAATTCATAACTTATAACTCATGACTTATAACTTTATGTTATTGAATACTGGTTTCGCTTGGTGTAGCGATAAGGCCCCATAATCGCTCCCCAAGTTGCGTTTCCAGTTGCTGGATCGATTCCTTTGTCGTAGCTGTGGAATTCTGCCGTAGTAGCTTCAAAACCGAGGGAAACATTGATGCTATTGCCAAGATAAGTAAAGCTGCAACGAGTTTCTGGTGGTGCGGTAGCGGTAAATTTATAGCGATCGCCAGCTAGTGTTTCCTGAGTTACTGTTAAGATACAACCTGGTAGTAAATCTAATTGTTCGGATGTCAGTGTGTTAAGTAGAGCAGGTTTATTGCCTGCGCCTATTAATGCATCTGGATCTTGAGGCATGTAGTATTGTACTTCCAGAGATGTGTCATTGCTGCCCTGACGCAACCGCATAATTCGTTGGCGGTAAGGTTTATCTAGGTTAAGAACGTTAGCCTGTTCGGCAAATAGGGTGATGCTATCTTCTGTGAACAGATTAATTGGTCTTTGCCACAGCCGGAGGTGGACATACCAAATTGGTTCTCCTATGGCTTGTTTCTGATTATCAAATTCACCAGCTAGATACTCACTCAAAGCAATTAACTGTGGCGAGAAGTTCATAGATGCGATAAACAAATCAGTGAACTACCCCGCCTTAAGACGGCGGGGCTTCCCAATTCATGGGGAATAGCCATCTATTACTCCGTAGCTCTATTAGTCTTACATTCCCTCCAAGGGCAGGAGTCCTGGTTCCCAAGACCCAAATCTTTTTCTTGCAACATATACCTGTTAGCTTGGTTTTCGCTTGTGGCATTGATGGTCAAGACACTCCGTATCTTACCAGAAAATCCTGGGGATTCGTTAAGGATAAATATTTTTAGCTAGTTTTTTAGAGGAAAGGGTCTTAATCCCCTGTGGCTACTAGCTTATAAAATACTTCTGATTTGTCTACATTGTAAATGAAACCGTCACCAGTCAAAAGCTAAACTTGGCAAAGTAGCCTTTAAGCGAGAAAATAAAGATACGTCGCCCTTAACATTTTCTTTGTGAACAACGTCCGTACTGTCTCTGATACAAAACGAACTTTTTACAATCTTCATACCCGTCCGATCAACACTATTTATCGTCGGGTAGTAGAAGAATTGATGGTGGAAATGCATCTGCTGTCAGTAAATATCGATTTTAGCTACAATTCAATTTATGCCTTGGGCGTCGTCACTACTTTTGACCGCTTCATGCAAGGCTATGAACCAGAACGGGATCAAGAATCAATTTTTAACGCCCTATGTCGGGCTATGGAACAAGATCCGCAACATTATCGACAGGATGCCGAAAGATTGCAAGCTGTAGCTAAAGGTTTGCCAGTTAAAGATTTAATTGGGTGGCTAGGCCAAACTACTTTTTTAGAGCGAGATGGTGATTTACAAGCTCAACTGCAAGCGATCGCTAACAATCCTAACTTTAAATACAACCGTTTGTTCGCAATTGGTGTATTTACGTTATTAGAACAGTCAGATCCGGAATTAGTCAAAGATGAGAAGCAACTCACGGAGGCGCTGAAAGCGATCGCTGCTGGCTTGCATTTGTCCGAAGACAAACTCAACAAGGATTTGGAGCTATATCGTTCTAACCTAGAGAAGATGGCGCAAGCGCTAATAGTGATGGCAGATATGCTCTCAGCCGATCGCAAAAAACGCGAACAACGTAAACAACAATCAATTACCCCCGTTGCTCCCCCAAGTTCTAACGAATAGTTAGGAGATGGGAGAGACGCGATTAATCGCGTCTGTACAAAAATTAGAGTTAGGAGTTAGGAGTTGAGAGTTAAGAGTTATTAACAACTCATCACTCATCACTCCTAACTCCTAACTTTTGATTTTAGACGCCCAATAATTTGTAGATTAAGCTGTTAATTATAGTCAGCGCAAATGCCCCAATAACGGCACTCCAAATCCCGTAACGCAAGCGAAAGCCCTCAATTAACCAAGCAGCAATACTAAAACAAACTACGGCAATCATAAATGTGAAAATGCTGGATAGCAAGTCCAATGTGAGTAAATTTGGTACTGCAAAAACGAGGCTTAAAATCGGTCTGACTATTGCCGTCACGATACCAAGCACTGCGGCAGAAAGGAAGGCTTTACCAGGAGTATCAATTTCAACTCCTAAAGGTAATTTACTAATTATCAACAAGCTGATAGCTGTTACTAACCAAACAATTAAAAGCGTCACAATATTCATGCCACAATCCCTGAAACGTGAATGGCAATTGGTGATAAATTACTTCAGTTTCTCGGTGAAAAAATCTTTAAAGCTCAACCAATTATTTATAAATTAGCAGGAAATTTTTCTCTAAAGGAATTTTATTTTAGATATCTTTAGGTTTGGGAAAAGTTTGAAGGGGAGTGGGGAGTAGGGAGTAGGGGAAGCAGGGGAAGAATAAAAAATTACCTCTTTCCCCTCTGCCTCTTCCCCATGCCCCTACATCATCTTTTATCTTGTAAGACTAGGTTGGGTTTTTTTGGGTGCTACAGGCGCTTGGGATGCCGGTGGGTTGGAAATACCAGGATTGATAGGGCTGATGCCTTGTCCACTTGGAGGCTGACTTACGCCAGGAAGAGGTACAGAATTAGGTGCTGAGGGAAATTTCGGGGTAAGATTCCCTTCGGGATTGATGCCTGGAAATGGTGCGGTGGTGGGTATTGGTGCTGCACCAGGATCGATTGGGAAAGAGGGGATATTAGGCTGGTTAAGTGAGTTTGTGGGTGATTGAGATGGGCCAGGAATAATTCCTAAAGAAACGCGATCGCCCCCTACTTGCCGCAGCAAATCCAATGTCTCAATCACATCATTGTAAGTTGCTGTTCGGGAAGCATTCAGCACCACAATGGCACTGGGATTTTGTTGGAGATACTGTTTTAAACTCTCTCGCAAATCCTCCCGTTTTACAGGCTGTTTTTCTATGTAAGTATTGCCAACGGCATCGATCGTTACAATCAGACTTCCACTCTGTGATGTTACTCCAGATACTGAACTAGCGCTGGCTTTGGGCAAATCAACATTTATTGCTTGTTGCCGCGTAAATTGCAAAGCTGCTAACAAAAAAAACGTCAGGATACAAAAAACAACATCAATTAAAGGGATGATTTGAACCTGGACTTCTTCAATTGGAGTATGTAGATTAACTTTCATCGTCTCACTCTAACACCTGGTTTGGGGGTTGAATTCTTGACTAATTAATTAGGTGCATTCGGGGGTTCAGGAGGCTCAGGCAACCTAGTCTTTCCTGGCTTGCGGTGTGGAGTGAAATTTTCCCGCACAATTGCTGATGTACTATTACTAAAATCAGGGGGGGACTGACGGTAGAGCAATTCCATCTCATTCCCAGCCTTCCGAAAAACTTTGACTTGATTGACTACAAAACTTTGAAATAAGCGATAAAAGACCAAACTAATAATGGCTACTATTAGCCCGGTTGCGGTACTAATTAAGGATTCACCAATACCAGTAGTCACCCCAGCAGTAGATTCAGTTCCCAAATCGCCAATCCGAATTGAGCGCAGAGACTGGATTAGTCCCAAAACCGTGCCCAACAATCCCAGTAGGGGCGCGAGGGCAATTACGGCTTCTAAAAGTTTTTCGCCTCGCCGCATTCCAGCCAATTCATCTTCGGCTGTAGCCTCAAGTGCTAGTCGAAAGGTTTCCGCATCAGTTTTTGCAAAACGTAAGGGAGCGTAGAGAAAACGCCCGACAGGTTGATGGCTTGCAAGTCTAGCAATGTCAGCAGCTTCTTGCCAATTATTCTGGGCAGCATCTAAGATGCGATCGACTATTTGCTTTTCCTGAGTCAAAATTCGTAACCAGAACCACAAACGCTCGAAAATCACACTCAAAGATAGAATCGAGAGAACAAGCAAAGGCCACATCGCTGGCCCGCCCTTATAAAATAAATCTAAAATATCCACTGTTTAAGTTTCCTCCCTGCATGACTAGAGTAAATATGCTGAAGCATTTTAATTCTAGAGATTAAAGCAAAATGAGGGACTTCCAAAATATAAATTTCTCGAAAATCTAAAAAGACAGTGTAAGCATGGCGTATTTGACTTAAACTGCTGTAGAAACTTGCTGCTGGGTAGGCAATTGAATGATCAACTCACTTCCTTCACCAAGAGTAGAAAAACATTCCAATTTGCCACGATGTTTTTCGGTAATAATTTGATAGCTGATTGCCATGCCCATGCCGGTTCCTTTGCCTACAGGTTTGGTGGTGAAAAAAGGATTAAAGATGCGGTTTTTGACCTGTTCCGGCATTCCCCCAGCATTATCCGCGATGCCTTCGGCGGGCTTCGCCAACGCAATTTCTACCAACTGCGAATTGCTGATTGAGGTGCGGATGCTAATCTGGCTAGGATTTGCCTCTATTTCCTGATAGGTGCGATTGGCGTTTATTTCGTCTAACGCATCGATCGCATTTGCTAGAACCCACATTCCGCACTTCAAAATGTAGTATCAAACAATACGCGATTATTCTCAGA
>JAHCSU010000453.1 GCA_023522315.1 Nostoc sp. CCCryo 231-06 | reverse complement strand
GGTTTATTTCTTTTCATACAGAAAGAACTACAGTTTTCAAGGTGGACGCGGTTTATCATTAGTTTTTTTAGCCCATAAGAGACGAGCTATGTACCAAAAACTCTTTATCAAAGTATTGGTTTTAAGAATGGAATGAGACTGTTGGCGAATTAATAGGGAGTCTAACCCATCAGTCGAAATCCATTTTAATTTCTTTAATTTTAGTGCGTTTCAACGCACTTTAGCTATTAGCCCGCAATTTATTGCAGGGCGGGAAAGCAACGCCAAACCAAGATTTTAGGGATAGGAAGTTTAACCCCTCATAAATTGGCCAACAGTCTCATGTAATTTGCAGCTATACGAGACTTTAACGCACACAGGTGGTTTAAACCAGTTGCTTGTTTTCTTAGTCAGCGTAGGCGAATTTTGTTTGCAACATTAACCGCGATTTCTAATCGACAAGTATATTTGCAAAGGTGAGATGCTTTCAAACACTCTAATATCGAAAATTATGAATTCAAAGAAAATGCATTTAAATAGCATATCTTAATATTGAATTCTAAATTTTGTCTTTTTAATTATTATCGAGCATTGCGTTCACAAACTAAGACTTCTGCTACAATATCCGGCACATTTACAAAGTCCGTAAATCCTTCAGAACCACCGATTGGTGATATAAATGTGTAGTTTGGATCACACACTCCATTGTCATATACTTGAAGAAACCATCGATCGGGAAATCCTTCTACACCTAATTCTACAGTGTACCAACTCTCACCAATCAGACGAGAGTTAAAGATTGTAAACCACTCCCGATTTTCTTCTGAAATATTCCAATCTGCCATCAGCAGCTCTAAAGCTATTTGTCCCGCATCCGTTGAAGTCAACAGCATTTTTACTCCTTATTTGCGGCTTCAGTGTTTGCAACTTCAGGATTGGAAACTTCCGGATATAAACCCAGTTCTTTAGCTAGCTCACGCGCTACAAAAAATAAAAACTTAGCTCCATCTTGATTACCTTCATGGGCAAACATAGTTGCTACTTGTAGCATTGTCTCTACAAATCCAGAATCAATCAATTCTGGCTTACTTTCCAAAACTTGTGGTTCTTGACCATTAGGGCATTTGAGTAGCTCATCAATCAGATTGAAATACAGTTGTTGGCGTTGTTCTGACATAGTAAGCTTCTTTATTTTAGTGAGTTAATTGTGAATTGGTTACTGTTCGATACTGTGCTGCCATAGCCTTTCCAACATTTCAACTTGTTCTTTTAAAACAGCAGCACGATGAACAAGATATCTGTCGTAAAAAAGAATCCCTAACCCAACACAAATAGGGGTTACCAAGAAGAACCATTGTAGGATCGTGGCAAATTTATATTGTTCAGCAACAGTCAACATTTGATGAATCACATTACGGTCAGAGGATTTGATGCTAGTCTGAGGGGAATGTGTACCCTCTGTCCGAGGAGCCAAGGTAGGAGCATTTCTACTAGTCTTGTTAACTTCGCAGGCTAAATTCTGGGATTTTACTAACTCCAAATGTCGTTCCCAAACTATGCCAAATACTACTACTCCTGGGGAAAGCACTACTAAGGTAACTACGCAAACTGTGAGAAGATTTAAAAGTTTGGCTTTCATCTCGGCTCTCCCTTGCTAGGTAGTATGCACTCAGCAAGAAAATATCTTTTGCTGTTTATTTAAAGTAGCTATATATTTCTACTTTTCAAACAGGTTTGATATTAAAATATGTGTAAATGATAGTTTTACAATCGTTAGTTGTCAGTCATTTTTATAATTACCACTGACTACTGACCATTGAAAAGTTACCAACCTTTTCACAAAACGTAGGATTAATCAGTCAGAAATAACGCACTCAGATTCAGAGAATGTGATTTCATGCTCTTCTCAAAAGAGAGATTAAGAAGTCCCCCCTAGTTCACTAAGCTTTCGCTCAGGAATGTTGGGGGGTAGAGGGGAATCTCTGCGTAAATCCTATACGATTTATATCAGCCGCTCTCCACAAAACAGTTTACCCTAACCCCGTTAAGATTATTAAATTCATTAGAATAGTACTCAAAGCCTGTAATCCCCGCCTGATAAGTCTTGCAAAAATTTATTGGGGTATGGGTGCTAGTGTTTTTGGGACGGGGTTCTAGTGTTTACGAGGTGGGGTTCTGGTATTTCTGTACTCAACCTCAAAGCAGTGTAGGCAAAGCTTTAGAACTGTTTTTAATGCAACCTTTGGTAGACAAAAACTGCACTCAAAATAAAATATCAATATCTCTTGATAAAGATAAACTAATAAATTAATAAAAGCAATTAAATATATCGAAAGTAAATTATATTTCCATAAGAAATAGAAAATAATGTTAAAAAATATTCATATATACAGAATTATAAAAATTGATCTTAGCCTAATAGATAATAGTCAGCAATTCCAAATGGTAAAATATAAGTATGGCAAGCTAGCCCTCTGCTAAAGTGAGAATCAATGAGAGCATCTGATAAAAGTTCTTCCTAAACTTTCATATCTTGTGGTTTAGTTAGAATATATAGTATATGCAGTCATTGACATTACACTACAAATTAAATACACACAAGCTTATTGTTATAAGTAAATACTCTGTACTAAGATTTAGGATTGTAGGAGTTAAATAATGCGGATTGCTCAAGATATAACAGAACTGATTGGACGAACTCCTTTAGTTCAACTGAACAAGATTCCTCAAGCTGAGGGAGTAGTTGCAAGGATAGTTGTCAAATTAGAAGGGATGAACCCGGCAGCTTCGGTGAAAGACCGCATTGGGTTAAGTATGGTACTCTCAGCAGAAGCTGCTGGCTCAATTTCCCCCGGAAAGACGATTTTAGTTGAGCCTACCTCCGGTAATACAGGTATTGCTCTAGCGATGGTAGCAGCAGCGCGTGGCTACCGTTTGATTTTGACAATGCCAGAGACGATGAGCCAAGAACGACGCGCTATGCTCAGAGCTTATGGTGCAGCTTTGGAGTTGACACCAGGCGTTGAGGGAATGCGGGGAGCTATTCGCAAAGCTGAAGAAATCGTGGCTAATACTCCCAATGCTTTTATGTTGCAACAGTTCCGTAACCCTGCCAATCCTAAAGTTCACCAAGAAACCACCGCAGAAGAAATTTGGACAGATACAGACGGGGAAGTGGATATCGTCATTGCTGGGGTAGGTACTGGTGGAACGATTACTGGGATTGCAGAAGTACTCAAAGGTCGCAAAAAGACTTTTCAGGCGATCGCAGTTGAACCCAGCAACAGCCCAGTTCTCTCAGGCGGTGAAGCTGGCCCACATAAAATTCAAGGTATTGGTGCGGGATTTATCCCCGATGTTCTCCGCCTAGAATTGGTTGATGAAGTAATTAGAGTCAGCGATGAACAAGCGATCGCTTATGGACGCCGTTTAGCCAAAGAAGAAGGCTTATTGTCTGGGATATCCTCAGGTGCAGCTTTGTGCGCCGCCATTCAAGTAGGTAAACGTCCAGAAAACGCCGGACGTTTAATCGTGATGATTCAACCTTCTTTTGGTGAACGTTACCTCAGCACACCCATGTTTCAAGACTTGTCCTTAGAAACTGCTGGCGTCCGTTAAGGAGATAAGGGGAGTTGACATACTCCCCGGCGTGAACGCACGGGGATTCTTCACGCTTCATTGACAGATACAACCGTTGTAGTTTTACTCCGTCTCGACGTGCATTTAGAGTCGTGGCAATGCCCTATCCCGACTTTATTTATATTTTTCGCAGCGTTTTCATCTCGGTGAGGGAACTTTTTGAAAATTTTCCCTTCTCATCCCCCTATAGCCGACTAATAGACTTCTTGCAGAAATCCAAAAAAAGAACCCCACCCCGCCTTTGACTTACGTCAAAATCTCCCCTCCCGAAGAGCGGGGAGGGGCTGGGGGTGGGGTTTTAGGGTACTTTTGTAAGAGGTCTAATGCTTACAACCACCTTCCTTATGGTGTTTATGGCCATGATCGTGACCGTGGGAACAGTTTTGCAAATCTTGCTTCATGAGATTGTCGCTGATTTCTTGCAAAGATTCATCCACAGCTTGTAAGCCAATCCAAGCATCAATTTTTTGTACATCAAATCCTACCTCGCGCTGTTCGCCTACTTCTAACAAAGGACGGCGAATTAACAGTGGCTCTTTCAGCATCAGCGTCAAGGCGGTTTGTTCATCCACTTTTTCAGGAACTACCTCACCAGATTTTATCTTGGGGGCGGAAAGATTAAACCATTCGGCTACGGGGCGATCACCAAAAAATGAACGCAACCGCTCAACTGTCCAAGGTTCTGTTAGCAAATTCTGTGGTATCACCTCATGACCGGCAGCTGTTAGCAAAACTTTTTGCTTAGTACCACCTTTACAGCCTGGTTTGCTATAGAAAATTACTCTTGCCATTCAACTATCTCCTAATTACTCAATTGTTTGTAGTTGGCGCTTTAGCCCGAAAGCCCCAAGTACGAGCCGAGCCGACGAAATTAATCCTGACGATTCCTAATCAAAAATTCCTAGCCTGATGGGTAACTGAGTCAAACTCAAATCTCTCATTCGGATCGGTTTCGCCGTAAATGTTAAAAGTCACAGTTGGTTCATCACCCACTGCTTCTACACTGTGAATTGCATCGGGAGTAAAGCTAATAATGTCTCCTGGGAAGAGAGTTAATTCTCCCGTTGCTTCAATTTTGTCCTGAAGTTCTAGGCTATTAGTGCGTCGCCAAAAAGTATTTTTTTCCTGGCCTTTTAGCACCGCTACTATTCCCCACGTTCCATGATTATGAATGTTTGAACGGGTTCCCGGTGCAAATGTTACTGTTTGCACTGTCAACGGAAAACCCAATTCATCATATAGCAGTAAAACAGAGCTTCCCGTTTTGGGTGAAGGCTCTAATTTTTGACTTTGCACCCAGTAGGAATTTACAATCAAGCGCCTTACGAGCATCCGAATTTCTGGCAGACAATTGACTTCATTGTCACTGCCATTGAGAACATCTTCCACCTCAGTTAAAAACCGATAAAGGCGGTAATTTTCTCTCAATAAATCCCATGCTCTCACAGTTTTACAGGCTTGATGCTGACCGTCCCCCGTTAGCAGCCAATCCCTACCTTTCATAATTTCTAAATTGATAGCGAAGAAGATTGGATCACAATGATTGGTGAGACATTAGGAATGTTACCGACAGGAAGCTTAGTAGGTATGTTAATAGGAGGGATGATAGAGTTACTATCAGTACTTGCTCCTAATAAAGAATAGGATCTAGTAGATAACCAATTGTTCATGATTTTGACCTTGATTTCTCATTGCTGACTAATTAATCGTCTTCTTCTGCCGGACGTGTCAAAATATCCAGCAGAATCCCGGCACCAAAATCATTCTTTTCATCTATCTGTTTGACTCTGGTGCTGATTTCTTTGGCTTGCTCAATTTCTCCTAACTTTGCTAGCACTAATCCAGAAGCAGCATAAGCATTTAAGTACAATCGAATTTGTGGGTCTTCTTTGCGATTGACTAATATAGGCTGAAGTTGCTCCCATTCATCAGGGAATTTTTCTAGTTCTTTAATTTTACCTAATAATTTGATTGTTGTTTGTAATGCAAGAGAATAATTATTCTTATAATAGAAAAATCTATATGCTGCTACCAAGACATCTGTATTTTCACCAGTTTGCGCTAAAGCTTGTTGAATATATTTTTCGGATTCTGATGTATTTTCCCAGTTTTGTGCAGCTAAAATTAATAGGTTTTTGATGTCCTCTGGAACCTCGAACCATGAAAATTTGTTTGGATCAAGTTGCATAATAAAGTCCTGAATGGGGAGTAGGGAATGAGGAGTAGGGAATGGGGAGTAGGGAGTAGGGGTGATAAGGAGGAAGAATTAATAAGCAATGCCCTATGCCCAATGCCCCATGCCCAATTTAAAACAATGTGAGAACGTACACCAAGGTGAATAAAATAATCCAAATAATGTCTACGAAGTGCCAGTAAATTTCTGTCATTTCGATGAAAGTATGATTGGTTGCAGAATATTCACCGGGAAGACGCGATCGCCATAATACACGTAATATCAATAACAGTCCGATAAAAACGTGCAAACCGTGGAACCCTGTCATGATATAAAAGCAGTTGGCGAAGACGTTGGTAGTCAGTCCGTATCCTAAAGTTGAATACTCATAAACCTGACCACCTAAGAAAATTGCACCCATGAGTGCAGTAATTGCATACCACAGTTGCATTCCCTTGACGTTATTCTTTTTAATCGCCGTATCACCGAAGTGAATCACGAAACTACTAGACACTAGGATAATGGTGTTAATCGTCGGCACGAGTAGTTCTACTTCACTTCCTGCTGGAGGCCAAACTGCTGTAGTACCCCGAAAAAACAAATAAGTGGCAAAAAATCTCCCAAACATCAGGGATTCAGAAGCGAGGAATGTCAAAAGTCCCCAAACTCTTAAATCGGGATGTTCTTCGTGTCCTGCACTGTGATCTTCGCTCGTGGTTGTAGCTATAGTCATAGATTTTTTGACAATATTATCTACTCTGTCTGTTGTGGAAGCTTGAATAAAGGATCAAGTGTGAAGCGGCAAAATTTCATTCCTCACCCAAAATCCTTTATTTGATGTAGAGTGACCACTAATACGGTTCGGTTAAGGTTATTTGATGAAAATAACAATCCCAAAGACGCGATAAATCGCCGTCAGGACGAAGGACTGATTATTGTAAAGACGGCGATTTATCGCGTCTCTTGTCTTAACCGAACAGTATTGATTTCCGGGCTAATAGCCTAAGTCCATTGAAATGAACTAAAACCTTTTCTCAGTCTTCTTTAGAAGACTTTCGCTATTAGCCTGAGAATGAATTCTCAGGCGGTTGTTGGGATTCATGCAAGATTTCAATTTAACCGAACTCTTCACTTGTTCAGGAATTCTCAAAATTCCGAGTTTCGTGTTCTGAACTCGGCGTTTCGTGTTCTGAACTCGGCGTTTCATGTTCCGAACTCGGAGTTTCATGTTCCGAACTCGGCGTTTCGTGTTCCGAACTCAGAGTTTCGTGTTCTGAACTCAGAGTTTCGTGTTCCAAGCTTGAAGTTCCGAGTTCCAAGCTTGGAGTTTCGAGTTCTCAAATCAAATCACTAGAAATTACAGTCACCTTGATAGCGATCGCAGTACTCAATATACTAATTAAGCAGTAGCTTCCGGCGTTGCAGATGGCTGTACTTCAGTACTATGACCATGACCGTAGTCATAAGGGCCATGAGTCACAACCGGCAACACTTCCCAGTTTTCAATTGCAGGTGGTGAGCTTGTTGTCCATTCTAAAGTCAAAGCTTGCCAAGGATTATCACCAGCCAAAGGCCCTTTCAGCCAACTGTAAATCATGTTGATGGCAAAAGGAATTACCGATATCCCCAAAACAAATGAACCAAAGGTACAAATTTGATTGAGGTCGATAAATTGGGGGTCATACATTGCCACTCTTCGCGGCATTCCTTTCAAACCCAACTCGTGCATGGGTAAAAAGGTCAGATTAGTACCGATGAAGGTAAGGGCAAAGTGAATGCGTGCCAAGCTTTCATTCAGCATTCGTCCGGTCATTTTGGGGAACCAGTGATAAATGCCTGCGTAGATGCCAAACACGGAACCGCCAAACAGAACGTAGTGAAAATGTCCTACTACATAATATGTGTCGTGGACGTGAACATCAAAGGGGGCTGTTCCCATCGTCACACCGCTTAAGCCGCCCATGACAAACATGGACAATAAGCCAATGGCGAAAAGCATTGCACCTGTGAAGCGGATTTTACCACCCCAGAGGGTAGCAACCCAAGCAAAAATCTTCACGCCAGTAGGAACTGCAACTATGAGAGTGGAGATGGTGAAGAACATCCGCATCCAGCCGGGTGTGCCACTGGTGAACATGTGGTGTACCCAGACGAACAAACCGACAACGCAGATGGCTACACTAGAGTAAGCGATCGCTTTATAACCAAAGATTGGCTTGCGGGCGTGAACTGGAATTACCTCCGACATAATGCCGAAGATGGGCAGAATCATTAAATATACTGCCGGGTGAGAATAAAACCAGAATAAGTGTTGATAAATTACAACGTTACCGCCTGCATCTGGTTTAAAGAAGGAGGTGCCGAAGTTGAGGTCAAATAACAGCAGAACTAAACCGGCTGCTAATACAGGTGTGGAGAGAAGTGCTAGCAAGGAGGTTGCCAAGATTGCCCAGCAAAACAAGGGTACTTGATCCCATTTCATGCTAGGAACCTTCATCATCAAAATGGTGATCACAAAGTTCAGTGAACCCAAAATTGAAGAAGTTCCCACCAAAACAATCGCAAGTATCCACATAGTTTGAGCAATTGGCGCTGTCACCAAACTCAAAGGTGGGTAAGCTGTCCAACCAGATTGCGAACCGCCAAAAATGAAACTACCTAATATGAGTAATCCGGCTGGTGGGTTTAACCAAAAGGCGATCGCGTTCAGCTTCGGGAAAGCCATATCCCTAGCACCAACCATCAATGGCACCAAATAGTTACCAAATCCCCCAATAGCGCTAGGGACAATCCACAGGAAGATCATAATCGTCCCGTGATTGGTCATGAAAGCGTTATACAGATTGGGGTCGAGTACGTCTGATTCTGGTGTTGCTAATTCGACCCGCAGAGCGATCGCCATCAGTCCGCCGATGAGATAGAACACAAACGCTGTCACCAGGTATTGGATACCAATAACCTTGTGGTCAACATTAAATGTAAAATAATCTTGCCATTTCCACGCCTTCGGATGGGAGGTGTGGCCAGCCACCATTTCCGGTTTATTTCCTTCTGGTGGAGTATTTCGTGGAAATTCTACCTGCGTCATATTTTTTACCACTATGCGCGACTCTTGTACAGACGCGATTAATCGCAACTCTTGTACAGACGCGATTAATCGCGTCTCATGACTACTGACTCTAGAGTTGCTGCACTAATGCCCATATCATGGGTGTGGGGCGCGAGAAACTCTAATGTTGATAAATCGGCAGGATTAACAGCAACAACTTGATTGAGGTTTTGCTGTTGAGCAATCTGGTTTTCTGTCCGCCAGCTATTATATTCTTCCGGTGTGTGGACAATTACCTGTGTCCGCATTGAACCGTGATAACCACCGCACAACTCAGCGCAAACTACGGGATATGTGCCTGGTTTAGTGGCAACAAATCGTAGTTCGGTAGGGATACCGGGAAGTGCATCTTGCTTCAGCCTAAAGTTTGGAACCCAGAATGAGTGAATTACATCTTGTGCTGAAAGGTTGAGTTGGACATCAGCACCGACGGGAATGTGCAATTCCCCAGAAGTAATGCCACTATCAGGGTAATTAAATATCCAGGCGTACTGTATGCCTTTGACATCAACAACTAAGTCGGCTGGTTTGTTTAGAGTTTGAGGAGACGCGCCAATCCCAATTGTCGGAGCAATTGTTGCTTCAGAAGCATCGCTTAATGTAGCAGCAATAGCACTCCCCGGTATATGAGCAACATGAGCTGCTGAATGAGGATGACCCGCAGGATCAAAGCCTCCCATTCGGTTAAAAACATCTACACTGTAGATGCCCAAGAGGAGGACAATCACTGTTGGAATTGCTGTCCAAAAGACTTCTAAGGGCAAGTTACCTTCTATTGGCACGCCATCGGTATCGTCACCCGGACGGCGACGAAACTGAATCAAAAAAACTACAATGGTTCCTTCTACCACCAAGAAGAGTGCGATCGCAATGGTAAACATGACGTTGAAAAAACCGTCTACCAAAGGCGCTTGGAGCGATGCTTGCACTGGCATCAGAGTGTTATTCTGACCAATCCAAATACTGATTGCTGTAACTACTATCCCAGCAACCAGAGTCCATAGTGAAACAGGAACTTGTTGCATACATGCTACCTGCTTTGTAAACCGTCTTTAGAGGTGTTATTTTCTGGTATTAGGTTTTAGGGAAGAAGTTACAGGTTACAGGTAATAGGAATTTATCTATTCCCTGTAACCTGTACCCTATTCCCTTGTTCCTTCCCCATTCCTCATTCCCTTTTCACTTATTAACTTTCTAACGTGCAGCCATAAAAAATGGGGGAAACTTCCAGATTTTTTCCATATCTTTCCCCCCAATAAAATACAAACTATATTTCAACTCCCATGAAAAAGTTAGCCCCCTGCTTTCATAAAAGCTAGTTATTTCAAGAGGGCACTGTTGACCTAATATTGATTAAGCTATATTAGCAGCAAGTTTAATTTTGTTAATAGCTAACATTTTGCGATTTACGGATTTGTTTACTGTGAACTATTTATTAGTTCCGGTAAATACTTAGTATTCCCCTCTAGTTACCTTGCCTAGCGCATTTACGCTTTTTACAAACAGTGCCTCCTTGAATTAACAACAATTTGGACTAACTTCAAAAACTCTAATTGTTTAATGCAACATTGGTGTAGCAATTCTTCGGACAAATCCGTGAACACGCTTCACAACCAATACAGTTTTCTGGAGAAGTAACTGCCATTACTTTCCGTTCAATTTCTTCATCATCTTCATCTTCTACAAATTCGCCTTCTTCATTGAGCGCCTTCAAACCTAGCACATTGTACCCGCAGACTTTCACACATCTGCCACAGCCGATACATTTGTCCTTATCAATCTCTTGAGCGAATTTTGGTGTCCAAGCTTTACCACCAAATGTCAAACCTGTTAGTTGTGCCATTAATAATTCCTCGGCATTTTTGCCTATTAATCTATTTGTGCATTAATCATCATATTATCCTAGTCTTTTGTTTTTTTGTATTCAAAACTTACTTTCGCCTCATAAAAAATCGATGATTTTGAACACAATGATAAATCATTTTTTAAATTAACAATAAATGCAAAACATTGCCAATAATAATTATCAATGATTAAAATTTCCTCGTTCTTACGATCCGTATGGGAACGCATTCACATGCGGTACAACATTATATTGCAAAGTGTAAGGGCACAGCAGTGCCCATTGGTGTCAACTTAAGAAAAAATCTGCTTTGAGAAGACGTTTTGCCCTCATCCCCTAA
>JAHCSU010000452.1 GCA_023522315.1 Nostoc sp. CCCryo 231-06 | reverse complement strand
GAGGGAAGCCGGAGGCAGGGTGAGGTTTTATATTTAATTTGACCCACTTACTTAATCATGCTGCCCAGTAGCTTAAAACGCGAGAATCCGTTGTATTTATGTGAAAATACTGGGTTCAAGGGTGGAGGAAAACCGGATTTATGATCCTACCTCCAGAGGAGTTATGAGCAAAAATGTTACATATTAGACACTTCAAAAATCCTAATTTATCCGTGGGTTCATTTTTATAAAATTGTATTTTGCAAAAAAAATGATTCCTAGCCATAAATCTTGGCGCAATCATGCCCAAAATTTTTGATTGCGATCGCTAATTTTTAGTCTAATATTTTAAAATTTCCCATCACAGACAACTATCTAAAGAGTGAAAGATTTTCCGCTACATCCAGCCATTAGTTAGTTGTATAATTTTGCTCAAAGGTTAATAATAAAGGATATCGCAAAAACAAATTTTATGTCTTAAATTTTGCTAAAGATGATGATGCATTTAGCTTGACGGCATTAACGCTCTTCTGCAATTATAAAGAGACGGCTATTAAAAGCTGATTATCTTAGTGTTTGGCTGCGATTTTATCACCGATAAAATCGCCTACTTGCATCTAAGGCTCTTGATTTTTGCAACCTACCATATACCACAATATCGTTGCTTATGCTTATTAGTGTTATATAGGGTTTTTCAAAAATCAAATAGGAATTTTGTACTGTGTGTGGTGAAAATTTAAATAGAGGATATTTCCATGTTTAGTTTATTTCGTTGGCCATCAGCAAGGGTTGCTTTAGTAGTTCTGGGAATGACAGCTGCTACAATCACTCCCATAGTAATTTCTACCCCAGCTTCATCTCAAAATACTGTTCCATCTACGACACCATCGCCTACTTCAACAGTAAACTTGTCTGATGTTTCCTCAGATTATTGGGCGCGTCCCTTCATTCAAGCTTTAGCTGACAATAACGTGATTAGTGGCTTTCCTGATGGCAGCTTTAGGCCGAATCAAGGTGTGACTCGTGCTGAGTTTGCCGCCCTCATTCAAAAAGCTTTCCCAAACCAAAATCGAGTTCGGCAATTAAGCGCAGGTGGATTTAGTGATGTTCCTGCTGGCTATTGGGCAGCTTCTGCAATTCAGAACGCCTACGAAATTGGATTTCTGGCAGGCTATCCTGGGAACGTGTTTAGACCAAGTGAACAAATACCGAAGGTACAGGCGATCGTTGCTGTAACCAATGGTTTGGGTTTAACTGCTAGTAGCACTGGAGCCAGTACTGACCTCAACACCTACTACACCGACGCCTCAGCTATTCCGAACTATGCTGTTAGTAGTGTGACAATAGCAACAAAATCTAATATTGTTGTTAATTATCCAGATGTAAAACAACTCAATCCGCAACAGGCCCTGACTCGTGCTGAAGCTGCGGCACTCTTGTATCAAGCTTTGGCTAGACAGGGAAGGGTGCAACCCATTGCTAGCAATCTTCCAGCTAGTCAATATATTGTCGGTGCGACTCAAACCGGTAATGATATTGTTTCTCTTGCTGCATCCAGTACTTCTTTGACAACTCTGACTTCTTTATTAAAGACAGCTGGTTTAACAGATATTCTTCAACAGCCCGGCCCTTATACAGTCTTCGCGCCCACCGATCAAGCATTTGCTGCTTTGCCTGCTGCTACCCTACAGCAGTTACAGCAACCAGAAAACAGAGATACATTGATTAAGATTTTATCATACCATGTGGTTCCTGGTGCAGTAACTTCTAGTCAACTCTCGGCTGGAGAACTGAGAACCTCTGAACAAAGCCCTATAAATATTCAAATTGATCGGGCTAACAATCAAGTCTCGGTGAATAATGCCAGAGTTATCCAGGCGGATGTCCAAGCTAGCAATGGTGTTATCCATGCAATTAACCAAGTCCTCGTCCCGCCTGATGTTAACATCAGTCAGTTAAATCAACCACCAACAGGAACTACAGATGGTACAACGCCTAATGTTACCGCAGGTAGAACTACTCTTGGTGGCCCTAGCTATATCGGTGTTGCTGGTAACATTGGTTTGAGCGGCAGCGATACAGCTCTGAGCGACGGTAACTTTGCAGCGATCAGCAAAATTGGTCTGACACGCAATATATCAGTGCGACCATCAGTGATCTTTGGAGATGATACACTGTTTATGGTTCCCTTGACTTTGGATTTTTCTCCGCGCGCAGCAGGTGCGGTCGGCGATAGAACTTTTGCTATATCTCCTTATATTGGTGCTGGCGTAGCCATTGAAGTTAATCTTGATACTGATTTTGGATTACTGCTAACGGGTGGTGTAGACGTTCCTGTTGGTTCTCGATTCACGGTGACAGGTGCTGTAAATGCTGCTTTTCTAGATGAGACTGATGTAGGGCTACTATTAGGACTTGGCTACAACTTCTAAGTAAATAGAAGTAAAACACGCGGTAGGGGCGCACAAATGTGCATCCCTATTATATTGCACCAAATTGAAAACAGTTATAGTAGTAAGTTAGCATCAAACTGTATTAAGGTCGCTTGATGGCTAAAGTAAGCCCATCGGCGATGGGGACAAGGGAGAGCGTTATTCGTTCGTCATGATGTAACTTTTCGTTCAGCGCTCGGATAGCTTGGGTGCTTTGATCTTGATTTTGCGGATTAGCAACTTGTCCTGACCATAAAACATTATCAATAGCAATCAATCCACCTGGACGAACTAATTGCAGCGATCGCTCATAATATCCATCATAATTTTCTTTATCAGCATCAATAAAAGCAAAATCAAATGTCTCAGCTTGGCCAGTTGCCAACAGATGATCTAAAGTTTCTAAACCTGGTGCTAATCGCAGATCGATTTTATCGGCAACCCCGGCTTGCTGCCAATACCGCCGGGCGATCGCAGTAAACTCTTCACTCACATCAGCAGCGATAATCTTTCCATCAGCCGGTAGCGCCAAAGCTACAGAAAGTGAGCTATAACCAGTAAATACTCCAATTTCCAGGGTTTTCTTGGCTCCAATTAGCTGCACCAAAAGTCTCATAAACTGCCCTTGTTCTGGTGAAATCTGCATTCCACTTCGGGGATGGCTGGCGGTTTCTTGGCGCAACTTCAAAAGAATCTCTGGTTCTCGCAGCGAAACGGATAAAAGGTAATTATAGAGTTGGTGATCAAGACCTATAGACTGTTTTGGCATAGTAGGTGAGAGAATTAAAAGAATCTACAGTTATACTATCGCCCAAGAGTGGTTTTTCAGTAATCCTCAGTCGCTTAATCTCTATCGTCTTCGTCTGTTCGTCTGGGTCTAGTATTTGTATTTACTTAACTTATAGTCCAAATTTATGAATCGACCTCGAATTATTCAACCTGGTCAAAGTTATACATTTAGTAAGTATTTTGAACTACCTTTTTCTCCAGGAGATATTCTGGCTGAATTGGGTTGTGACTACGAACGAGAAAGGTTACAATTACCGCGATCGCTATCTATCTCCAATCAAATCCCAGAATTGCAGCGAGTCATTGAACGGAATCTCCGACGTGTCAAGCTACTGAGTGAAGATGCACGTAAGCAAGCAATTATCGCACCCATACTACTAGAAGTTTGTGAAATCGCGCAAACCCAATTGAATATTGAGTATCCCATTAGCGTCAGCGACCAACTCAAAGGTAACTTAGATTACTACATTGATAAAGGTAAAGGGTTGTTAGTGATTGAAGCTAAACAAGCAGACTTAAGTAGGGGTTTTATACAATTAGCCGTAGAATTAATTGCACTAGATCAATGGATAAATTCAGATACACCAATTCTTTATGGAGCGGTAACTACTGGTGAAGATTGGCGATTTGCTACTTATAAACGCCAAGAAAAACAGATAACTGAAGACTTCAAATTATATCGAGTCCCAGAAGAATTAACTGAATTAATTAATATTTTGGTTGGTATATTAAGCAATTAAACCTGGGTGTAATACCATTTTTTTGTGAAGCCGCATATATTTACCCCCCGATGTTTTGGGGGGACTGATTATGTGCGTCTTCATACAGAATTGGTATAAGAATGCTAAAACTACTAAATCTCATAAAGCCCAGATTGAATAGTGCTACTTGTTCCGTAATTTGGCTGCGAATGCGGTAAACCTCATGTCATGCCTTTTCGCTGAAAAATGCAAGTGACATTAAATACAGTATAGTGACAGGATTGCTGTTGGGTATTGCTGTGCTTGTAAAAAAGAGGAATAAAATCAGCGATCGCTAATCAGGTGCTGGTTGGGCTTAAAGAGTAGATTAATTTTATCGTTTAAATTGGGCATTTTAAATATAGGGATTATCTGTAATTCCTATCAATGTTGCAATTTTAAGGTAATTTTATGGTTAAATATTGTCGTGACCAAGCCAGAGACGAACTTTGGTTAATGATGGGTGGTGGAGCCGCAGCCGGAGGTGCTGGTGGTATTCCTGTTATCGGTGCGTTCACCTTTAATACTGCTTTAACTGTTGTACAGGCGGCTGTAGTAAATCGGATTGCTCAAGTTTATAATGTTGATTTAATCGCTGCTGGTGGTGCAGGAGGAATAGCCGGAGCAATTATAGCAATGGGCGGAGGACAGTTACTTTTCAGAATGGGTGGTATTATAGCAGGATTTGTTCCTGGCATCGGACAATTTGTTCAACCTACAATTGGGGTTGGTGCAGTTAAAGCATTTGGAGAAGCTGCTATTGCCTATTTTGAAAATATGCATCCTAACAAAATTTACGGCTCGGACTAGTTAAAAAATTCCAATTAGAGCTGTTATTGCTGACTTTTCACGGTATCTGAAAAACCTCTCTCTAAATCTCTCTCCTTTTAGGAGAGAGACTTTGAATTTTTCCCCTTAGAGTGTCGGGAAGGCTACTTATGAGCAATGCGGAAATTTAAAAATCTGCCAAAATGGCAACCTGATTCTAATTAACCAAGTTAAATTGTACAAAGATAAACGACTTCAAGGGTTTTGTTATCAGGAACTACCACGTAAGCAAATTCCTTTTGTAAAACACTATTTACTAAGTGATTTACAAGAAAAAACTATCTCTATCAATTATTTGCAGAGTATTTTCATCAGCAGATAAATATTAATAATTAGGTTTGGCATTTGCTGCAACAGGAATATAAAATGCGTATGGACGTTGTTGTTGAAGTACGCATTAGCCCCCAAATAAGGGCAACGTCTAGTATACATTCCTGTTCACTTCAGCAGCAAATGGCTGAGTGGGAGTTTGAAAGCTGACTGATATGCTTCCTCCCACTCTCTTTTATTTCTCTATTGATAAATCAAGTTGCTCTGTCCGTAATTATGAATTATGAATTATGAACTATGAATTATTGATCAGTATCCCGTAAAAACTCAAGAATCGCTGCATTTAACGCTTCAAAAGCACCAGTTGAGGCATCATGATAGCAGTTAGACAGAATTTGTAATTTAGAATTGTGGATATGCTGATGCAATTTTTCACCATGACTAACAGGAAACCAACTATCTTGCTCACCCCATAAAACTAGTGTGGGACACTTAATCGCACTCAGGTTATTTTGAATTTTGGTAAGCATATTAGGCTTATTTTCTTGCCAATTCTCAATTTCTCGCGCTGCTATTTGTAACTCTTCGGCGACTTTTGCAACAGTACCAGGTAGCTCAATAAACGGGTAAGTTATCCAATAGACATCTTCCTGTGTCAAAATTGACGGATCAAATAATACCCGGCGTCTCTCTATTGCCATAATTTCTCTCAATAGAGGTGCAAACAAATATGCTAGACGTAAAGAATCAATTGTTTGTATTATTTCCAGAGGCGTTTGGGCAAGTAACCACATAGCCCAATGGGGTAGACGTTCGGCAAAAATAGGTACATTTACGACTACAAGCCGCCCGACTAACTGCGGATTTTCTTGAGCAAGGGCAAGGGCAACCAATCCCCCCAGAGATTCAGCCACAATCACTGCGGGTTCATCACATAACGCCTCAATAACTCTTTTAAACTCAATAACTTGATGACCGTTGTGTTCTCTACGAGACAATGGTTTTTCGGAAAAACCAAAACCTTTAGCATCAAAACAAATTACCCGAAAATATTTAGATAATGGTGCTATACTATGACGCCAATTATAGCTCCAGCTACCCATGCCATGTAATAAAATGAGCGGTTTACCTCTACCTTTTTCCCCATAAGAAATTTGTACAGGATACCCTTTAGAATCAGTAATAATTAGACTTTGCCGCCCTTTAGGAAAAGTAGCTTGCCACCAATCTTTCATTCCATTATCAATAAATAATTTAACCGCCTGTTAAGGCATTCCATAGCATTCTAATTACTATCACGGGCAATGCGACTAAAATAATGGCAATCAGCAACAATCCCACCAAAACGCCAAAGATAAACCACCCGTCCGCACTCTTTTGCTGGCTAGGAAACTTTAAGTAATCTTCTAATAGCTTGATATTATTAGTGTTAGCTCTCCAGGTAAAATCAAAAAAGTCTCCCAAAACTGGGACAGCGCCTACTAAGCCATCAATGATCACATTTAGAACCATCTTGCCTAAAGTGGCTCTAGATACACCCAGCCGCGCTGCTTCTAGGATGATGTAGCTAGAAAACATGATTCCCAAAAAATCACCACCAATAGGTATAAGTCCTAAAATTGGATCTAGACCAAAACCAATCTGCGTACCAGGAATGGTAATAACATTATCCAGCAGCCGACTTAACTGACGCAGGCGCTTCAAGGTGGGTGCTTTGGCATCAGGTTCAATCATCGAAAATCGAAAAGGAGAATCAGGCATGAAGGCGATCGCTAAGTTTGTCTTGAATCGTTAGAAATTTTACTCCCCTACTGAACTTTTGCAAAAATTTTCTCAGGGATTTATAACGATATTTACAATTTAATATTTTTCACGAGATTCTGACTGTGCTTTTGGCGCATATCTTCGCCGACAGTCACATTCAACTGATCGCCGATTAACAGAACCGCAGCACTCATCGACAGCCAAAGCATTAAAACTATCACAGCCCCTACTGCACCATAGACTTTATTATAATTGCCAAAATTCGCCACATAAAGCCGAAATAGGGCAGACAATATCGCCCAGAAAACAGCTGCTAAAATTGCTCCAGGCATCATTGGCGTGCCTGAGTTCCACTGGCTTGGGCCATAGCGATAAATAAAACTAAAGGCGACAGCAACAATACTTAAAGCTAAAGGCCAGCGTAACAGCTGCCAAAAATGCAACAAGAAGATCAAAGAACCATTTCCGCGCACTACCATTCTCAGGAGTAGATCGCTGGTAAACACTAAGAAAGAAGCCAAGACTAAAAGCAACATAGTACCCATTGTTAATCCCAGAGAGACGAGCTTGGCTTTCCAAAAGGGACGCATGTTTTCTGAAGGAATTTGATGGATTTGATCGAAGGCGGTCATAGCTGTACTCACCGCTCCAGAAGCAGTCCAAATTGCTAATACAAAGCTTAGAGAAAACAAACCGCTGTTTTTAGAGTTGGTAATTTCTGTGGTAGCAAAATCACGAATTAGAACTAGGGCTTGTTCAGGTAGGATTTGGCTGAGTTGTGCCGCTAGCTGTTTAAAGGTGGCTTGCAAAGATTCTGCCAATAAACCAATGGCTGTGATGATAGCAAGAATTGCTGGAAACAGCGATAACATAGCATTGAAGGCAATTTCCGAGGCGAGTCCAAAAAGTCGTCTTTCCATTGTCCTAGCAAAAGTTTTTTTGAGCGTGCGCCAATTGAGGTGGCGAAAGAAGCGGAAAAAACGAGGCTTTGGCATGATTTAGAGTTAAAACTGGTTGGCTTTATTAACTACTTTGCCAAATTTTGCGTAGCGATCGCATTTATCTTTTTACCGCAATAATACTTAGTAGGGAGTAGGGGAGGCAGGGGAAGAAAACTAATGACAAATGACTATTTATTTATGAATCAAGATTTAACACAACAGTGGTTGACAGAAATTCAGACACTCAAAGAGCAGATGGCGGGACTTCAGAGCGATCGCGATACGGCTTGGGAAAGCGCCCAAAAATGGCGTCAGCTTTACAATACAGAAGCAGAACAACGGCGCACAGATGCCCAATTGTCCCAACAGGCGATCGCATCCCTCAAGGCAGACTTGCATAAACTCCAAGGTATTGAGATCGAGACACTGGCTGCTGGAACACCAGTAACAGCGATCCAACAAGAAATAGAACAACTCAAATCTGTAGAGGAATTGCAAGCTAAACTTATAACCCTAATCAAAGAACGCGATCGCCTCTTGCAAGCTTTGAAAACTGAGCAGGATAACCACGCTCAAACGCGCAATAGCCTTACTACTGCCTTGGGTGATGCTATTGATAGCTTGACACAGGAACGAGCCAAAGGAGAAAAAAAAAGTCAATGACCCTAATGCTATCCTTGTATCGGCTGAATGCCAGATACAATTAATGTCTCTATCGACTTGCTATCCAGGGGTTTGGGAACAAATATCCCTGTGCGTCTTTGCATTTCATGGCTCTCAGTAGTGCCAGTTGCTCTATAGTTTCTACGCCCTCTGCTATTACATCTATATTTAGACTATGTGCTAGGTTGATGATCGCCTGGACAATCTCCAAGTTTTGTCCGTTAGCACCAATTTTTCGGCAAAAATAATAGGGCATGGGGATAATTAACTCATGTAACTAACTCAAGGCAAGGTAAAGTACCCATGTTCAGGCGTTTAATTGTGATTGTTACTGCCGCTATCCTCTTTAGCAGTTCCTTGACGCTGGCACAGACTAAAAAGCCCAAACTACCGGATGAATTTCCTCCAAATCCCCTAGAAATTACCACACCCGATCCACTGCTACCACGTTCGTCAAAGGATAAACAGCCGTTAACTCTTCAAGAACAGCAAAAGTTAGAACCGGCGCTGGATGCCTTAAATCAAGAAGCAGCAGCGAAACTGCAAGCAGGAGATCAGGTGGCGGCGTTTGAAATTTGGAACAGGGAACTTCGCTTGCGGCGCTTTTTAGGTTCATTAGCAGAGGTGCAATCACTATCACGAGTCGGGGCGATCGCCTGGAAGCAAAATGATGGACAAGAAGTAAAATATATTACGGAGCGATTGCAAGCAATTCAAAAGGAGGCACAATCTCAGAAAACAACTGCCCAAATTGATCTAGAATTGTGGCGATCGCTAGGGCAAGCTTACCAAAATGTGCGATCGCCTAAACTAGCTGTGGAAGCTTACGACCCAGTTTTGCTAGTGGTACGACAGCAAAAAAATACAACAGCAGTAGTAGAAATGCTCAAGACAATTGGGGAACTACATTTGAGTTGGTTTGATTATCCCAAAGCCGCTCCAGTCTACGAGGAATTGTTGGGTTTAGCTACTTCCGAAGGCGAACGTGGAAACGAAGTAACATATCTGCAACGGCTGGCTTACATTTACGAGCAAACAAAACAACCGCAGCAGTCATTGAAGGTACTTAACAAATTAGCAGAAATTTACGTTAGTGCAAATAATCTTACTGAAATACCAGAATTAAAGCTAGCGATCGCTTCAAATTACGAATCTCTAGCAAAGGAAGATTCTAACTTACTGCTAGAAGCTTTTAAAAATTATCAGGAAGCTTATACCACTGCTTGGCAATTAAAGGAATACGTTCGTGCTGGTGAAGCTTTGCAGAAATCAATTGCACTGTACCGTTCTCAAGGACAAATAGAGGAGGCTTTGCAGGCTAGCCAAATTCTTGTGCAGACAGAGGCGCAAGCCGCCAACTTTTACGGGCTAATGCAAGCTTATGATCAAATTGGGCAATTGTATCTAGAACGTAAAGAGTTTCCTCAAGCATTAACAGCCTTTCAAAAAGGGTTAGAACTAGCGCAACAACTCAAACATGAAGAAGCATACTTTACTGGGCAAATTGAGAAAGTTTCGAAAGCAAATTTGTAGTCAATATTAACGCTAGCTAAATGCACTTCTTGTTCTTTTTCATAAGGGTAAAGTACCCAATGTCCTTGCTCTGAAATATATGGCAAGCTCATTCTTTATCTCAGTATCCCAGCTTTTGGATCATTTATTTCTTGGATTACTCATTAAGATTTTTTGATGGCAATTATCAAAACGCTAATTATCGCGATCGCTAAACTGATCGCAAAAACTCCGTGATAACCCATTACCTCGGCAATCAAACCGCTCAAAGAAACTGTGCCAGTTGCGTAAGTCCTGATGAGTACTGCTACACTGGGGAATGACCCCAAGAACCCCTGATTATGCTAAAGCGTTCTAAGTTCGAGACAACTCAGTCTCAGATTATGCACCGTTCTGAGGAGCTGATTAGTGCAGCCTCAAATCGTTACCGCATTACGGTTCAGGTGGCAAATCGTGCTAAACGTCGGCGTTATGAAGACTTTGAAAATAACGAAGATGCGATGATGAAGCCAGTGCTAAGGGCAATTATCGAAATGTCCGACGAATTGACTCAGCCAGAAATTATCGGCGAACTATAAAAAAAGGCTTTAGAGAAGGTAGGATGAGCAAAAAATTATCGTTCATTCAACCCCTACTCAAACCCTGGCAGACACTCACTGCTTTAATGGTAGTGGGTGTAATTGTTCTGGGTTCAGGGGCGGACAAATCAATACACACAAATTTATTTAGCATCCAACCTGCTTTTGCTCAGAGAATCGCACCTAGCGATGTTTGGCAAGCAGTATATCAGCAATTGCCAGATTTACCACGAGAAAATAAGTATATCAGCAAAGAAAATGGTCAAGTTGCCGAAAACAGCACCTTAGTAAATCGCCTGATCAGATATCACGTTTATACCAAAGGGCGGGCCCCAATTTATCGCTTGGATTGGAAGCTGACTTTAGCTGATTACCTGGGTGCAAACGAAATTATGTATGATACTACTTATCCAGGAAATGATTCACTACGGCAAAATCCGATAGAAGGCGATCGCAAAGCAATCATCCGTCTCACTCGCAGCCAGCGAGATGCCCTAGTGCAAGTCTTAGTCAATATATTTAACCCTACTTCCCAAAATACCCAATCTCCCAGCCCCAATACCGCACCCACTCCTAATACATCAACTACCCCACAGCCACCCCAACGAGGAGGTGCTGAACTACTGAAATGACCAAACCCAGAGTCCAAAATCTTCCTTTGCGTTCCTCTGCGTTAAACCTCTGCGTCCCTACCCTGCGGGAAGGCGAAGCGCCTATGCGTTAAAAAAACTAACCTATGGAACGCCTTGTAAAAACTGGATTTGGCTGGCGTATTGGCTGGAACCCCCATGCACCTGAATTTAAAGGTTTAGTCGGTACAGATGATTGGGCAATTGAGTTAACCGAAGGCGAGTTGAATGATTTTTGCCGTCTACTAGCACAGCTAGCAGACACCATGAAGCAACTCGCAACAGAATTAATGGAAGAGGAAAAAATTGCCTGTGAAGCCGAAAGCGATTTATTATGGATGGAGGTGGAAGGCTATCCTCATGATTACAGTCTGCGCCTCATCTTGAATACAGGGCGATGTGTAGAAGGTAAATGGGATGCTTCTGCTGTTCAAGATTTACTGCAAGCTACTGGGATGCTTAAGGTTTTTTAAATTTGCCTCTTGCTTATTCTATAATTTTGCTATATGATAGTAATTCTGACCGGGGCGTAGCGCAGCTTGGTAGCGCGCCACTTTGGGGTAGTGGAGGTCGTGGGTTCGAATCCCGCCGCTCCGATTCATGATAAGCCATGCCTGTTAGTCTTTTCAGAAGATTGGCAGGTTTTTCAATCAGCTCTGCGAGACGATACCAAACCTTTCGCATAAAATCATTCCAAAGCTTCACTACAAATAATCATCGGAATTGGCACAGACAGTGTAGGCAAAGTATTATTATTTAGCCATTCATGCATATTATGTTGTCGGTAAATTTGCACCAATTGATTGAATAATTCCTGACCGATGAAACCATTACGTCGCAGTATATTTAACTCTCTATTTATTACTTGAGTCATAGAATTACGAAACGCTTTTTCTAGAATATTGACTTCACCTTTTACTTTTTCGTCTGTGATTAATTTAAAAAATATTCTCAGTTCACGGAGAATATACCGTTGTCCCTGAGTCAAACGCTGGTTAAATTCCCGTTCTACTTGGCGATGCTTCACTTCTTATGCAAATTGAGACTGGACACGCATCACAGCAGAGTTATGCTCTTTGCGAACTGTTAAGGTGGGAGTAGTACAATCAGCTTTAATTGCACCCAAGATGCGAGGGATATCTCTAGAAATTATATTTCCCTCATTGTCTAATAAAAACAACTGCTGATAGCCTTTGATATCAGCCCGATTGGGGTCTGAAGCTTCACAAAAAACGTATGTCCCCTTCTGTTGCATAGAGAATTTAGCTGTACGAATACCATGCGGTAAATTAGCAATCCGCTCAAATTCGCCTGCGTCTTCTTTCTGTAGTTTCCTGAGAATTTCTTCAGCTTCATTTAAATCCAAGAAATCCTCTTCTTCTTCCATGTCAAAAAGACTCAATTGTTTACCCTGTTGCTCATAAATGGCATACATAGCTTCTTCATTTAATTGTTCAGTTAGGTCAAGAATTGCAGCATCTTCACCAATAGAGTCATGAATTTCTTGAATTCTATTTTTTAGCTTTTGTTTTAAGCCTAAATTACGTTCAATACCTAACTCTGGTAAAAAATTGTATCCATAAATTACATCTTTATCGCTACCAATCCTGTCAATGCGACCAAAACGTTGAATTAGTTTTACTGGGTTCCAATGCAAATCATAATTTATGATGAGGTCGCCATCTTGGAGATTTAAACCTTCTGCTAATACATCGGTAGCAATGAGTGGATTAATTTCTGACTCCCCAGGCTTAAATTTATATTCTTTATTGGCTTTCGGTGCAAATCTGCCAACAACACGACTTTTATTCTTATTACTCCCGCTATATATAACATCAATATCATTTTGCTTACCTTGCGGGTTTAAATTCTCGTGCAGATATTTAGCAGTATCAGCGTATTGAGTAAAAATCAGCCGTTTTCTATCTTTGAGTATAGGTTTATCTAACCAATTTATCAGAGTCTGTAATTTGGCATCTTTCTCAGGTGTAATTGGTTCAACTAACACCTGAATTTTTTTGAGCAAGTTAATATCATGCTCAATATGCTGTTGTAATTTATGTCCATTAAAATCCGCCAAGTCATATTTACCAGACACCTGACGTAATACATCCATCAAGGCTTGTTCTTTTCCACTAACTGAAAGTATTGTTTTAAGTCGGGAGGGTCTATCGGTAAATCTGTTTTATCATCTTGATGAAATAGTTTTAGCTGGTGGTAGATATCCCAAGCGCTTTTGTTGCGGGGAGTTGCTGTTAATAAGCAACAACGTTTACCTGTGGCTAAAAATGTTTCGACTACTTTATATCTTTGAGTAGCGTTATTTCGGAGATTATGGCTTTCGTCAATTAATACAAAATCTCTATCTTTATATTTGAAATCATCTAATAAAAGCTTGAAAGCGCTTTCATCATCCTCTTTCAGCATCCCCATTGACAGAACACGAGCATTTAGTTGGTAAACTTCGTTGTAACGTTCCCACATTTCTAGCAGTGGCGCAGGACAAATGATTATATGAAATTTATTTAATGCAGCATACATATCCAGAGTTCAAGATGCTAAAACTTCGCTGAGGATAATAACTGGTAAACCTGGAATATTCCGAAAGTCTTTATCGTTAGTTATAAATTGGTTGCAATTAACAGATAAAGCTGTAGCTGCATGAATAGCATCGGGTGTTTTAAGGTTGGTGGTAGCCCGGAGATTTGCAGCTTGTCTTAGCAAAGTTTGGCTGATAGAAATAAGTTGGACTTCTGATGAAATTAGCAGATTTTCGTAAGCTTGAATCAGAGAAATATTTACATTTCTCAATGGCAATACTAAAGCTTCCATTAGTATTAGTTCACTACTGATGATTTCAAGTTCACCTAATTGAAACTTTAACCATAGAGGTTGCAGTAATGAATAATACTCTGGATTGGCTTCAATAGTATAAATCACCACTGATGTGTCTACATAGATAACGCCAGAAGAAGGGAATATTAACTCTCCCATGAATCACGTTCCTGTTGCAGTTGTCTATCTATATCCTCGGTGGTTCTGAAAGCGTGTTTACTACGGGCTTGTTCTATTAACTCTAAGACGGAACCCCGTTTAGATGCAGGCTTTTCTGGCAAAATAACAAATACATCAACGGTGTCACCAATTTCGGATTCTGGAAGTTCTATTTCTATTTTGTTTCCTGGTAAAACTTTAGTTGTGATACGTAAAGCTGCTTGCATGATTTTTTCAACCTTATACGGTTAGGACATCTTCGTAAATATCTGCCATTGTTAGGGTTAACCCTATTGAATTTAATTCTAGGTCATTACCTTTGCCTAGAGTTTGCACTGACCAATTTGCTTGAGTATCTTGACGGTAAACTTCTACTTTGATTTCATCATGGTTCAGTTAAGGTTAGCATTCTTTATCAAAGTCATTTTTTTTTAACGTAGACGCTTCGGCTTCCCGCAGGGTACCGCAGAGGCGCAGTATTTCGACTTCGCTCAATAACCGGACACAGAGAGAAGAAAGAGAAGGAAATAATTGCTTAACTGAACCGTATTGAGTTCTCAATGCTATTTTAATTATGAATTATTACAGTCCGTAAAGGGCGGCGACTCGTTCATCTATTTCTTTCTCCCATATTTCACAGTTAATGCCTTTTTCGTCTAGGCATTTTTGGACTAGTTGAGATATGGCTTCGCGTTCTGTAGTTGAAGCGTTGGGAATGGAAATTTTTGTCACATAAGGAGTTTGCATCGCCAAAGCACCACCTGATAATTTTGAACAGGTATTTTGTAAAAATTCCCATACAAAACAAGAGTTAAGTACTCCGAATAGATATAAATTTTCTGTTGGAATTATAAAAAATTTTTTATTAACATATTTTCCCGTATAATCTAAAGTAAATGATTGATATGTAGAAATTTCTTGGTAAATAATTTTAGGCTGATTAAATTCTAAGTAATAAGCGACATTATCTTGTATTTCATACCATTTATATAAACCAGATTTACGACCTAACCACTTTGAATTTGAAGAGCCAAGAGACATTGAATAAAAACCTTAGTTGATGATGAGTAAAGATTATCAAGCGAGGATGAAGGGCGATCGCGGTAGTTCATACCAAAATGAAACGCTACACAGCAATTTGCTCCCTTGCTCCCAGCCATATAGACGCTCTTCGCGTTCGGCATCGCCTCATATTTTAAATTTGTTTTTGAATGTCGAAATATTCAAGCTTTGCCGTTGAATGTGCGTTCTTGTGCTATTTCTTCGGTTTCATGCCTTGTTGCTCCCGGTGGCACACTTTTGCTGATTACTCGTGTTCGAGATACAGAAGATGAACCCTCTGTCCCACCTTGGGCATTATCAGACTTGGAACTCAAACAGTTTGATAATTTGGGATTAGAGCAAGTAGAAAAACTCGTGTTTTTAGAATCTGAGCTTGACGTTAAGCAAGTGCGGATTGAATATAAAACCCATATTCCGCACTTCGCTTTGTAGCACGATAATGTTACAGTTGGGCGCTAATG
>JAHCSU010000451.1 GCA_023522315.1 Nostoc sp. CCCryo 231-06 | reverse complement strand
GCGGGACATGCCAAAACCAGCAGATGCGATCGCATCTAATCGCAAAGAAGCCTCCACAGTAGTTAATTCTTTTTTCTTTGGTTCCCGAACCCTTAATTCAGTTACCTCAATCCGCTGAGTTTTCACAGGAACCGATCGCACCTGTTTCAGGCTCATTTCCAAAAATTCCACCAACTCTGGTGCGACAATCGCCTGCGCCCCTCGTTCCCCCAAAACAATAACATCTCCTGTCTTTTCACGAATAATTCCCGTTCCCAACATTGCGCCTAAAAAGTCGCGGTGAGAGGCGGTATCAAACAGGAAATTACCAGCAATTTCCACGGCGACAAGGCTAACTTGAGATTGATCTAACGGAAGTTCTGAACGAGCGATCGCTATTCTTTGGCGTTCAGCTTGCGGATATCCACCCCACGCAACTAATTGCACTTCTGTTAATCGGTTAAACACCCGTTGAATTTCTGCCAATTCTGGGGGAGACAGAAAATCAGTCAAAACCACTTCCCAAGTTTTGATGGCTTGCTCCGCTTGATCGATTACACGAGCTACACTATCTCGATTTTCAACGCCTTTTAAAAGTTCTTCTCGTGGCAACATTCTTAAAAATTATGAGTTATGAATTGAGAATTAAGCTTTATAACTATCTTGATTCTAACTTTCTAAAGCGACTGATGTTGAACTATAACACGGCA
>JAHCSU010000450.1 GCA_023522315.1 Nostoc sp. CCCryo 231-06 | reverse complement strand
CTCTCGCTGGAAGAACCTCGATATCTACTGCGGGTATTTTTCCAACATCCTTTGGCGTGTCTCGGTTTAGTCAAGTATCTGCCTCAAAATGCGGGGGATTTTGCCAGACGCTACATCAAAGACCCGCAATTATTGAAATTTATCGATATGGAATGTTATTGCTGGTCGGTGGTTCCATCAGACATGACACCAATGATTAATGCTGGAATGGTCTTTTCTGACAGGCATTATGGTGGAGTTAACTATCCCAAAGGTGGGGTGGGACAAATTGCCCAAAAACTGGTGGAAGGTCTAGAGAAGGCTGGAGGTAAGATTCAGTACCAAGCTAGAGTCACGAAAATTCTCACGGAACAGGGAAAAGCGGTAGGTGTGCAACTGGCTAATGGTAAAGTATATCGGGGTAAACGCATAGTTTCTAATGCTACACGCTGGGATACATTTGAACAATTATTACCAGCAAAAGAAATGCCAGATAATAAGAAAAAGTGGCAACAAAATTATCAAAAATCTCCCAGCTTCTTGAGTTTGCATATAGGGGTAAAGGAGTCAGTTTTACCAGTGGGGACAGAGTGCCACCATATTTTGCTGGAAGATTGGGAAAAGATGACAGGAGCAGAAGGCACAGTTTTTGTTTCGATTCCCACATTGCTTGATCCAGATTTAGCACCAAGTGGATATCACATCATTCATGCATTTACGCCTCACTGGATAGATGATTGGCAAAAACTTTCTCCGAGTGAGTACGAAGCGAAGAAAGAAGAGGCGGCTTGGCGAATTATTGATCGACTAGAGAAGATTTTCCCAGGTTTAGATGCTGGATTGGATTATTTAGAAGTAGGGACACCGCGCACACATCGCCGCTTTTTGGGTCGTCAGGATGGCACTTATGGGCCAATTCCCCGGCGCAAGTTGTGGGGGTTATTGAATATGCCCTTTAATCGCACAGCTATTCCAGGACTTTATTGTGTAGGGGATAGTACCTTTCCGGGCCAAGGGTTGAATGCAGTAGCTTTTTCTGGGTTTGCTTGCGCCCATCGCATTGCCGTAGATTTAGGATTTTAATGTACATCAATCAAGGTGATTACAGGAACAGCCTACGTAAAAAAATAGATGTGGTTTTTCGTATAAGCGCATAATTTACAAAACTTTTCATAATTATGCTTTAAAGGTTTTATAACCGCCCTTTTAATGTTAGGTAATTGATACAGGTATAGTAGCGTGTCAAGACTAAATTGATGCAATAGAAAAGTTTAGTTATGTTTCTAAAATCTCAATATTTCCAAGATTTTTAATGCACTATTTTAGCCTTGCTACGCCAGTAGGGTGTGTTATATCATGTCCGCTTGATTGCTTATTAAACTCGAAGAACCCCACCCCGCCAAAGCTGTGCTTTGTCTCCCCTCCCGAAGAGCGGGGAGGGGTTGGGGGTGGGGTTCTTTTATTATGGCTAATTTGACGGACATGATATTACGGCTTCCGTAACACACTGAAAGCCTCAAATGATGCCGTACTCTCAGCAATAAAATACCCTACAGCTACAGTGATTTTCTATTTAATTCAACCTACCCACTTGGATTACATAATTTTGATTTTATTGGCTGCTTTCGTAGCTTTTTCTCTAGCCTCTTGGACATTAAGACCCTTCGCTAAAGCTACGCCCATTCGCCGATATGGATGAGCATTAGGTTTCCCAAATAATCTAATATCTACATCTTTTTCTGACAAAGCATCCGCTACACCACCAAAAGCAATAGAATCAGACTTTTTTGAAGCTAAAATTACCGCACTAGCTGATGCTCCTAGCTGTTCTATATGAGGAATTGGCAAATCTAAAATAGCTCTTAAATGTAGTTCAAATTCATTGATATTTTGTGATATTAATGTCACCATTCCTGTATCGTGCGGTCTGGGAGAAAGTTCAGAAAAAATAACTTCGTCTTTGGTAATAAAAAATTCAACACCAAATATTCCGGCTCCTCCTAAAGCATCAGTCACTTTTATAGCTATTTCTCTTGCTCTTAATATCTTGTCTTCAGAAATTTGTGCGGGTTGCCACGACTCTTGATAATCGCCTCGTTCTTGGCGATGACCAATAGGAGAACAGAAAATAGTGGGTGCATTCCACTGTTTAATTGTCAGTAAAGTTATCTCAATTTCAAAGTTAATAAATTCTTCTACGATGACTTTTTGACTGTCTCCTCTAGAATTAGCGATCGCATAATTCCAAGCCTTCTCAACCTCACTCTTATCCTGCACTACAGATTGACCTTTACCAGAGGATGACATCACAGGTTTAACAACATTACTAAACCCAATCTTATCAGAAATTGCAATCAATTCTTCTAGAGTTGTTGCATAACCATATTTAGCTGTTCTGATACCTAATTCTTGATGTGCCAGTTCCCGAATTCTATCGCGGTTCATTGTATAGTTAGTGGCAGCCGCAGTCGGTATAACTGTAATCCCTCGCTGTTCAAATTCGATCAGTTTTTCTGTTCTGATTGCTTCAATTTCTGGTATAATAATATCTGGCTGGTGTTTTGTCACTACAGCTTCTAAATCATCAGCACTGAGCATAGAAATAACTTCATAAGCATCAGCAACTTGCATCGCTGGAGCATTAGCGTAGCGGTCAACGGCAATCACATAATTACCAAGACGTTGAGCAGCGATCGCAAATTCTTTGCCTAGTTCTCCTGAACCCAGCAACATCAATTTTTGGGGCAATTTAATACTCATTAACTTATCCAGGTCAATCTCAATTTAATAATCTTATAATTTTGTGTGTTTTAATTACCATCTCCTCAAGAATTAAAGCCTCGGCTCCGCTCGGCTTTAACAGTGAGCGGAGCCGAACTGTTAAATCTAGCACCGCGTAGTTGTAAATCTTGACGTTGTAGATGATTTAAACCAGTACCTACGCCAAGCTGACACTTATCTACTAGAGTCTCCAACCAAATAGTCTCGTTAAGAGTTGCACCTCGTAAATCTGCATTTCTCAAATCGGCTTCCGTAAAATTTGCAAATAAGAGGTCTGCATTGACTAAACTACTACCTTGTAGATTTGCTCCTGATAAATTTCCTCGAATGAAGTTTACTCCATCTAAAATTAAACCAGATAAATCTGCTCCTATAAGATTAGGGAATTTTAACTGACTTGGATATTTAAAAAACCGCATCATACAAATTATATTTGCTTCATTTAGTTGTATTTGGGTTAAAAATTCATAACGAGCTATGCCCAGTTGCTTAAGAATTTGTAGACGCTGTGGGGGACTTTGTTCTAAAAACTGGATGGCTGTATAGCGTAAGTCTTGAGTAGGCAGATTTAGCATTATTGTCAAATTGTCATGATACTTATGCTAATAAAAAGTTTAACCTTAATGCAAGAACCCCGATTTCTTTGAGAAATCGGGGTTCTAATGGATAACTACTTATTTAGCGTCCTGCTAACAATGCTTTCGTAGCAGATTCGCCTACTAATCTTACCTGCTTTGTTAACTGGAAATTCAACAAAGCTAAAACACTAAACTGAGCTAGGAATGCCATGAAAATTGTTGTCGCTCCAGAGTATTGTATTGCTGCCCAAGGATAAATTGAAAACAGCCATACAGTAGGATATTTCCACGAAGAGATGCCGAGAACTTCTAGAATCATCAGTGGTAAGAACGTTACTGCACCTATAGTACCTATTGCCCAGAAAGAACGTTTGGGAGTTTTCAGCAAAAGTATCAATTGGGTAATGGTAGCGTAAATCATGATTATGCTGATAGACAAAGCTACAGCTAAAAGTACTTTGAATCTGTCAAAATTGTTATCCGCCAAATTTTGGCTATAGTCTGTATCAAAAACAGATGTAATTGAAATCCAGACTAGCAAAGGGATAGTAACAATTGCCAAATTAATAGCGATCGCTACAAGTGCAGGGCTTTTTTCCGCCCAAATCAGATCCCGCCACACACTCTTGCGGCTAGAAACTTCCTGATGTCGGTATCTTGCCCAATCTTGTATATCTTGACGATGAGGGGAAAGAACGGCAATTAAACTGAAAACTAACCCCAAGTTGTATATTGCCAGATAAACTAAATTTGCCCCAACCTGTTCATCAAAGTTGGCATTATTTTGCCAATATTGTAAGCTAAATCCCCACATCATCACCTGGCAAAAAGCTACTAATAAATAACTTTGTCCCTTGCTGATGATTGAGGCTTGAGGATTACGGAAGCAACGTTTAAGAGCTTGTAATATTCCATAACTGCACAATCCCAAGTTCAACAAATGGAAACCAACAACACTAACAACATTTTTTCCTAATGGTAAAAAGAAAAACTCCAAGCTGTTCAGTTGAGAACCATTGTATACATGTAACAAGTTAGGAAACAAATAATTTATTGTATCCCAAGGAGCGAAAAGCCTTATCCAAGCAGTTGAATTATTTAAAATGTTGCTAGAAGACGACGATGCAAACCCCATTGCCGTGAACAAGAAAAGCAAAACTGTACCACTACCCAACCAAGGCTGAAAACCGCTAAACAAACGACTAATTAAACCAAATAGTAGTGCGGCACTGTAGAAGAAAATACAGCTAGCAGCAAGAATGGCGTAGTAACTCAAAATGTAACTAGAGGCAATTTGGGCAGAATGTCCAGCCAACAAATGTAAAGGAACTGCAACTAATATTACGAGATAAATTAAACTTGGAACTCCTAGCAACTTGCCAGTCAATATACTTGTTTCTGATTGGGGACTGAGACGGATGAAATTCAGCGTACCGCGAGTTTCTTCTTTGGCTAAATCGTTGATTAGCAAATAAGTTCCTGCAACTAATAATGTAAATACAAAAATCACACTAAAGGTTAGGAATATATATTCCCAATGATCTCGCCACCATAATTGCCAATCAATTTCGTTTTGTGGGCAGTAATTATTTGATAAATACTTATTGAATTTGTGAAATGCAGTAGTAGCTTCTTGATGTCGTATTTTCAGAGTAGTGAGAATTGCTGGATTAGACGGTTTAATCCGCTGATAATTATCTAATTGTTGGGAGAGAAGATTTAGTTGCCGACCAAGTAGGTTGTATTGCTGATTGTAAGTTTCACGTAGATGACAATATGTACCAGTTAGCGAGTATTTATCACCAGGGTATTCCCGTAACTGATATAAAAAAACTACCAGTTGTAGAAGTATAGACGTAGCAACTGCGATCGCAACATTAAAAAACTTTAATCGTCCTTTGAGTTCTCGCAATAGTTGCGGATTCCAATCGCCGATTTTGTCTATCAAATTGGGCATCATAAAAAAACCTCCAAAAATGGGGAGTGATATTTATTGACGAATCAAGATGCTTGTTTGTGACCTAATTTTAAGAAAATAGTTTCTAAGTCTTCTTGTGTGCAGTGAAAATCAGTCAGGGGAATGCCTGCTTTGATGAGCGATCGCAACAACTCAGCACTATCTTCCTCTTTACCCGAAAAATTCACCCGCACGCTATTTTTTTCTGGAACCACCTCCCATTCTTCTACTAAATGATGATGTTTCAGTTCGCTCAAAAGTGTCTCTAGGTTCCCTAAAGTTGACATCACAATTTGCTGGTGGGAAAGATGTTCGTACAGTTGTTGTAACGAGGTACTTTCTACCAAGAAGCCAAGTTCCATAATTCCCACAGAAGTACAGAGTTCCGCTAAATCACTGAGAACGTGGGAAGAAATGATTACAGTCATCCCAGCTTCTCGCAAAGCCTTGATGATTTCGCGGAAATGCATCCTGGCAATGGGATCAAGCCCAGAAACAGGCTCATCTAGTAATAGTAAAATCGGTTCGTGGATAATGGTTCGCGCTAAACTTAAGCGCTGTTTCATCCCCCGCGACAGAGTAGAAATTTGGCTCTTGCGTTTATTTCCAAGTTGGATGAGTTCTAAAACTTCATGTAGGCGTTGAGTGCGGCGTGGTTCTCGTAAACGATACAGACGCGCAAAATAATCTAGGTAATCCCAGACTGTCAGATCCTCATATAGCGGGTAGTCATCGGGTAAGTAGCCTAGACGACGCTTAAGTTTGGGATTACTCTTGTCACGGAGTAAGCGATCGCCATTAATATAAATCTCACCCGTAGTTGGTTCCTCAGCAGTTGCCAACATTCGGATGAGAGTTGTTTTACCCGCGCCATTCGGCCCAATCAGTCCATATACTTCCCCCGCCTGGATTTCTAAATCAACATCATTGACAGCAACGTGCCGGTCAAATTGCTTAGTTAGTCCACGGGTGCAAATTGCTAATTCTTTTACCATCGCTGCTGGGGTGCGGCTTGTGATTAACCGCTAACCTAACCTTTTCTACAGCTTTTGTCAGGCTGGTTTCAGAAATTGAAACTGAGTTTATGTAAAGCTGCTTTGAGTCATGGTCATTATTTACCACTATTTCAGTAAAGTTTTAAATAATACAAAAATTTAAGTTGTACTACTGGGAATACTAAAGCTAGAAATCTCTAGGTCTTCTCAGATAATCAGGTACAAGCTGTATGGATTTTGAATCGATTATGAATATGCCTGCTATCGGGCAAGCTATTGCTTATGCTATTGAAGATGGTAGACAATGGGGACTATCTTTCGCCAACAATTTTTATTGGGTAGGTAATAGAGATAATATTGCAAACCTGATGATATTAGAGTCAACCGCTTGGTCGGTAGGCAACGGTATTCTCAGTGGATTCATAGGACTAGCTGGAATACCCACTGATATTGCGATTACTTTGTATTCCAATGTAAGACTAGCATCAGCTCTTTTTGCCCTTTATGGCATTGATACAAGAAGCGAATCTACACGAGTACTAGTTTTAGCTGCTGCGGTTGGAGTGAGTGTATCTGAACTGGCTAATCAATTAGGAACTCAAGTAGGATCGCAAGCTATTCAGAAAGCTTTAATGTCCATTCCTGGTAAAACTTTTGCTGAGATAAACAAAGCTTTGGGAATTAAGCTAATCTCCAAAGCAGGCGAGAAAACTTTCGTGAACGTAGCAAAAATGATGCCTTTTGTAGGGTCTGCTGTAGGTGGTACGGTAAATGGAGTAATGATGAATGCTTGTGGACATTCAGTAATTGCCTTCATCAAGGCTTGGAACAGATTATAAGGTGGATGGCGTAGCGATTATCTAGATTGTTAAGTCTAGGCGATCGCTACCACATAAAACTTTTTTACTTCTCCGCCTTGTCCTGCTGTTGTCGTCCCTCCTCAATACTGATGAAGATTTCCTCAAGAGTGATATCTCCTAATATTTGATCCCTATCTCGCGTGTAATCTCCACTACCCATCTCAAATTGCTGCATAAATCGCGCCATTCCAGCAGGGCCAAGTGCCTTAGTTAGGGCTTCTACTCCCAATCGCCTAATCTCAGCCTGAGAAAGTTTAGTCACGTCTATCATCTGTCACCTCCATTACCCAATGAAGCGGGTTTTCTACTCTTACTTGTAACAAGTTCCTGCATCTTGCTGCCAAACGCAACATCCTATCGTCAGTGGTTAGCAGAATATCCGCATTTCCCACTTCTGCACAAGCGATATGCAAAGCATCATAATTCTTAAACCCTAATTCATTCAGTTCTCGTGCACGGGATTTAACCTGTTGAGTCAAACTTACCTTGATGATTACAGAAGCAGTCCAAAGCTTCATCTGTCGTTTTCTATCAGTGTCTGGAGTCCGTTTAAGTTCGTTATCAATGGCTTCACTTACAAGCATTTGCCATTCATCTGTTTGACAATTAGCCAAAATCAGCCGTACCGCCTCAGCTTCCAAACGAATTCTCTCCTGTGTCTGGTCATCAAAAGGGCGATTCAGACAACAAACATCTAAATAAATTAAAAATTCCATCGGTACATTTTGCTAGGTATGATATTTGATCTGTAAGCATTTACCTAGTAATCATCAGCTATGACACAGAACTACCGCATTACACTACTCCCCGGCGATGGCATTGGCCCTGAAATTATGGCAGTGGCGGTAGATGTGCTGAAAGTCGTAGGGAAGCAATTTGATCTGAAGTTTGAATTCCAAGAAGCCCTCATCGGTGGTGCAGCAATTGACGCTACAGGGGAACCTCTACCATCTGTCACTCTAGAAACTTGCCGTAACAGTGATGCTGTGTTACTTGCTGCGATTGGTGGTTATAAGTGGGATTCCCTACCATCCAATTTACGCCCAGAAGCAGGTTTGTTGGGGCTACGTGCAGGTTTGGGATTATTTGCCAATTTGCGCCCAGCCAAAATTTTGCCCCAGCTAATCGACGCCTCGACTTTGAAACGCGAAGTTGTGGAAGGCGTGGATATTATGGTGGTGCGTGAACTCACTGGCGGGATTTACTTTGGTAAACCCAAGGGGATTTTTGCCACAGAAACTGGTGAGAAACGCGGTGTAAATACAATGGTTTACACAGAGTCAGAAATTGAACGTATTGGGCGAGTAGCTTTTGAGGCGGCTAGAAAACGCGGTGGAAAACTTTGTTCGGTGGATAAGGCGAACGTATTAGAAGTATCTCAGTTGTGGCGCGATCGCATCACCCAACTTAGTACGGAATATCCAGATATCGAACTCTCTCATTTATATGTAGATAATGCTGCTATGCAGTTAGTACGCTCTCCCAAGCAGTTCGATACCATCGTCACAGGCAATTTGTTTGGTGATATTCTCTCTGATGCTGCTGCCATGCTCACAGGTAGTATTGGAATGTTACCCTCAGCTAGTTTGGGTGCTTCTGGGCCTGGTGTATTTGAACCGGTTCACGGTTCCGCCCCAGATATTGCCGGACTTGATAAAGCTAACCCTCTCGCACAGGTTTTGAGTGCGGCGATGATGTTGCGCTACGGTTTAGATCAACCAAAAGCAGCAGATCACATCGAACAAGCCGTATTGCAAGTTTTAGAACAAGGCGATCGCACCGGGGATATAATTTCTCCAGGAAAAAACCTTTTAGGTTGCCGCGCTATGGGCGATGCACTGATTTTAGCTCTTGAAGGAAAATAATTAAAATGCCACTTAGGCAATTTGGCAACCTTTGCTATAAGTTTCGGGTAGACTAAAGGGAAATCTAGCAATCAAATAACAGTCGATAGTGTACGCATTACGACAAGGTCAAGTAAATTTTACCGCCCCAAAGAACCAATCGCCTTTGATTGATCCCGCCCTAATCAGAGCCGCCGGGCAGATATACTATACTCACTGTGAAGTACATCCCGAAATAGCTGGGCAACCTTCCGGTGTAGCAATTAATCGTGTGACTCATCGAGGTAAGGTTATTTTCACTAACCAACCAGTTATTTTACCTCAAGAATGTTTTGTGCCCTTGAGTCAAATAGAATCGCACATGTATTAGTCATTAGTCATTGGTCATTAGTCATTAGTCATTAGTTCTCGACAAAGGACAAAAGATAAACGACAAATGACACAGGACAAATGACAAAGGACAAATTACTGTATGGACATTTTGTTCGCCATTCCGGCGAGTGTAATGGTCTTTGCTTTGGGTGCATCTATTGGCAGTTTTATCAACGTTATTGTTTATCGGCTACCTGCTGGGTTGTCAATTCTTTGGCCGCCTTCTCGTTGTCCTAAATGCTTAAACCAGCTAAAAGCTTACGACAATATACCAGTATTTGGTTGGATTTCGTTAAGAGGGCGGTGTCGATATTGCAAAAGCAAAATTTCTGTCCGTTATCCTGTGGTAGAAGGGGTAACGGGCATAATTTTTTTACTAGTTTTTTTGGTATTCCAAGTTTCGACTTTAACAATAGGCTATTGGGCTTTTTGTAGTTGGTTATTGGCGCTATCGCTTATCGACCTAGATACAATGACTTTACCCAATCCACTTACTCAGTCGGGTTTGGTGGTGGGGATTTTGTTTCAGATGGTGGTTGGTTTTTTACCAGAGGCTAGTTCCGTGGCATTGGTAAATCACCTGATGATGGCGATAGTCGGTGCAGTATTGGGCTTATGGCTGTTTGATGCGATCGCCCTATTGGGTTCAATTGCCTTTGGTAAAGCTGCAATGGGTGCAGGTGATGCCAAGTTAGCAGCCATGATGGGAGCCTGGTTAGGCTGGAAATATTTGCTCTTGGCTAGTTTTATTGCTTGTGTGCTAGGAGCGTTAATTGGTAGCGGTGTCATTATGCGTAGAGGCATTCGCAAAGCGTCTTGTAGAGAAGCCACAAATCAAAATACATCACTACCAAGGTTAGGACAAAAAATTCCTTTTGGCCCTTTTCTGGCTTTAGGATCTGTGATTACTCTATTTAGCGGCGAAGCCATTTTGTCTAGCTACCTGCGGTTATTTTTTCCAGCGTCTTGAACTGGGGCAGGGGGCAGGGGGAGAATAAAAAATCATCTACCTTTCTTTCTCCTCTGCTAAGTGCTAAGTGCCCCTCTGCCTCTTCTCAATGCCCAATGCCGATTCATAATAAATATTTATAATTCGTGACTGTAACCAGCATTACCCCATCTACCCTTGAGATTTTGATAATATTCAGCTTGTGACTTGTATTACTCTCGTGAACTACCCCGTCGTCTAGACAGATGTAGCTCTCCCAATTCATCAGGAATACCCTCTAAAACTCCGTAATTTTATTGGTCTGACATCCCTCCAAGGGCAGAAGTCCTGGTTCCCAAGACCCAAATCTTTTACCCGTAGCTCTGCCCTACTCCTTGCCTACGGCACGCTCCGCGAACGGAGAAGCAAGCTACGTGTAGCGTCTCGTAGGGAAGGGTTTTCTTCTCCCAAGGGGAGACGCCAAGGGCGATGCAACATATACCTATAAGCTTGGTTTTCGCTTGTGGCATTAATGGTCAAGACACTAACTATAATACCCAAAAAAAATACCCAAAAAATCGGTGATTCCTTATATATCCTGGATGCAATCGTCATCACCCGCTCACAATACCCACCTTATGAATACATTGAAGTGGGGGCTTCCGTAATCTGTTAACGACGATTAACCGTTGGCAAGCAGAACTAGTGCAACAGATGCTGATTGCTCATAACCTAGCAATACGAATCATTGATTTGGGTAGGAGGGGGAAGCATCTTATTTGGAGGTTGGTATTCTCATGGCTTTGTCAGTATGTCCATATAATTAAGTCTCCTGAAAAAAGAGCAAGAGACTTGTATTGGCATAAGTATTTTCGTTAAGCTGGCAACCAAAGATGAAAATTAAGGTCTGAATTGCTTAAAAGCGTAGTTTGACGATGTAGCTATTAGTCATTAATAAAGACAAATGACGAAAGGCTAAGTACAACTCGATACGGCTTGACATGTTTTCGACCTCATACCCACTTAAAATAAAATAAAAAATGGCTAACAACGAAGAATCACGCGGTTTAAAGTCTCTATTTGATTGGTTTGCAAATCGACGGAAGTCAGGCTCTACCAGCCTCGAACGCCAAGAGCGTGAAATTGCTGATGGGTTGTGGCATAAATGTTCTAAGTGCAGTGTGTTGGCATATACAAAAGACCTGAAAGCCAACCAGATGGTTTGTACCGAATGTGGTCATCACAATCGGGTAGACAGCGATGAGCGCATCCGTCAATTGATAGATCATAATACCTGGAAACCGCTAGACGAGCATTTGCGTCCAACCGATCCACTGGAATTTCGCGATCGCAAACTCTACAGCGATCGCTTGCGGGAAATGCAGGAGAAAATTGGCTTAATAGACGCGGTTAAAACTGGTTTAGGTCAAATCAATGGTTTGCCTATTGCCCTTGGGGTTATGGACTTCCGCTTCATGGGTGGTAGCATGGGTTCAGTTGTGGGTGAAAGACTCACCCGCATGATTGAGCAAGCCACTCAACGGCGGTATCCTGTAGTTATAGTCTGCGCCTCTGGTGGCGCGAGAATGCAAGAAGGAATGCTTTCTCTGATGCAGATGGCGAAAATCTCGGCAGCCCTACAGCGCCATAAAGATGCGCGATTATTATATATTCCTGTTTTGACTAATCCCACAACAGGCGGCGTCACCGCTAGCTTTGCGATGTTGGGCGATATCATTTTGGCAGAACCCAAAGCAACCATTGGTTTTGCCGGTCGGCGAGTGATTGAGCAAACCCTGCGGGAAAAACTACCCGAGAATTTCCAGACTGCTGAAGATTTACTCCTGCACGGTTTTGTTGATGATATCGTACCCCGTACCCAATTAAAGAACACCCTAGCCCAGTTGATTGCCCTACACCAGCCTGTATTGACAACACCTCAAATGGTGTTGTGGGAAACAATGTCCTTGACTTCTACCGCCGCCGAATAGTCAAAAGTGAAAAGTGAAAAGTTATGAGTGTAAAATTCATAACTCCTCACTCCTAACTTCTAACTCCTCACTTTTGGCTCCCTCATGCTCTCTCTGGCTCTTTGACAAAAAGCAATGGAACAAGCGCTGTTAGTCGAAATAGACTAGAGAGGGCGAACAACCCCAGTAAGCCTCCAAACTGAGCAAATTGGACGATAAAGCTGCCTATAGTTGTGCCTAAAGCACCACTAGCTCCAGCAACCGCAGCTGCGATCGCAAAATAGATAGACTGATTTTTAGTTGGTGCGATCGCCAATTGTATATTGTTGTTACACAAGTCAATCGCCGCCCAAGTCCCTCCAGCCAAGATGTGTAACAGGGGCAACCACAACCAAATGTCAAGGTGATCAGCACCAATGCCCAGCCAAAGCAGTGGTGTGGCTGCAACCAAAATCCCAATACAGATAAGGATGGGACGATTGCCTATCTTGTCTGCTAATTTGCCCCACACGATGAGCATCAGCAAAGTCGCCGCCGCTTGAAGGCTGTTGTAGATAGTCACATAGCTCACGTCTAAATCAAGCGTGTCGAGCATATAGAGGTTAAAAAAAGGACTGCTGAGGTTAACAGCAAGCGCCCAGAAGCTGCAATACAACAGAAATCTCAAAAAGTTAGAGTTTTTCCAAATGCTGGAAGCTGGCGCAACAGGTGGGGTGGTCACTGAGTTTAGCCGAAGTGTCGAATCCCTTTCTGTTCTATCCCCCTTGCTCCCTGCTTCCTGCTCCCTTGCCTCTTGCTGAATCTCATTTGTTTGAGATAATGTGTTTTGCGATCGCGGATTCATATCCACCTGGAAATATTGACACCCCAATCCCACAATCCCAAACACTATACTTACCAGCAGAACCACCCCATAGCCTTGGATACTTCCACTATCCCAATGTGATACAACTAGACCGGCCATTGGTACGCAAACCAAATTGGTGAGGCTAGCAGCACTATTGCGTATCCCAAAATACCTGCCTCGCAATTGCCGGGGAACTATCATTGCTACCCAACTTAACCACGATGCCGCTCCTAGTCCTCCCAAAAGATTGCTGAATAGAACAATCAAGAGTGTCAATATCACTAACTCGTGAGTATTAATCACCCCCAAGCTTACGCCTACAATACCGATTACTAGAACCAGCCATAGCAGCCGACCAATTCCGTGTGTCCGAAGAGAATATTGAAAGCGGCTGGTACTACGTTCAGACAAGTAAGCACCCAACGGCTGAATAAGATTGACCAACATGGGGATAGAGCAAAGCATCCCAAATACCACTGGACTAGCACCCAATTCCAGCAAAAAATTGCTGAGTAAAATCCCGCCAGTTCCAAGAGAGTAAACTGCTGCTAAGACAGAATCTGTTGTGGAGGCTTTTAAACTAGTGCGAATCGCATCCTTGGAAATTCGAGAGGTTGGAGAAAGTGCTGTTGATGGTAAGGCAATCTCGGAAATTTCCAGAGTCCGTAGCGCAGTTGTTTCAACCTGAACAAAATCCATAATGTATGTTTATCTGTAAAACATCCTGATGTAAATCCGCTTGTTGAGGAACTCAGTATGCTTCCGTTAGCATTCTTGATAAGTTTTCGTTATTTTAGCTTGCAATTTTCAACCAAAATTTCAAATAAGTAAACTATCACTCTTTAATAACACAAGGTATAAGTAAGAAGAGAGACTGTTATTTGTCTGTGATCAAGAAAAGATTACTTAATTTTTTGGGATTGGCGATCGCGATCGTTATTATTGGCGGTAGTTAACTACGCTACACCGTGGCAGGTAGCTTAATATCCAGTTGCGATCGCATTTTTGTTAGCAGCAGTGATCATTGCTATCACTTTAATTCAGAGACGACTTTTCGGAGGCGAACGGATTTGATTAAAGGATGATTATCCCTAGCATGGTTAATGCCACTTTTATCTTCATGGTGCGGCAGTTTTTTGTTAATTTTCCTAAATGTAATTAGTCAAGAATTAAAAATTCTTCCCCTGATCCCCCTGCCCCCTGCCCTCTTATCCCCCTCCCGATTCCCAAACAGTATTTTGGGCAACAAATTGCACTCCTAACGTGATATTGGTATTACAGCGACTCAATCTCTATCTATCAGTTAACAAGCATTATGGGTTTTGCAGACCTATCAATCGCAGAGATAGCAGCCGACTACAGCATTCCTGTAGAAAATGTGTTTTCTCTGTGCAACCAACTGGGAATTCCTTACAAACACCAAAAGACTCGTTTGGCGTTAGAAGATGCAAAGGCAATTATTTCCCAAATATCGTCTGAAATACGCCCAAAAGGTACTAGCGACTCGATGGGCGATGATCGCGAGGTTACCTGAACGGTTATCTCGGGCTTTGGCTAATCATTGATATCCAATGACAAAAAACAATGAGTCATTAGCAATTAGCAGCTTGGAGATTGAGAATCGCTTTCTTAGCTGTGTCGAGCGTTAAAATTTTTAAGGGGAAACATGTTTAGAAGACTAATTGGCGTTGTTGTGGTTACTGTTTTACTCTCGTTTCAGTTGCTTGTCGGAAGCGCGACAGCAGTGGAACTCGACAAAGCTACCCGGACGGTGCCATTAAATGCTCAGGGTGAGGTCACCGTACTCAGCCTTAAACAAGTCAAAGAAGGCAAACGTTTATTTAATTACGCTTGCGCCCAATGTCATGCTGGGGGAGTTACCAAAACAAATCAGAACGTAGGACTCACTCCAGAAGACCTGGCACTGGCAACACCCAACCGTAATAACATTGAAGGCTTGGTGGATTACCTGAAAAATCCCACTACTTACGACGGGGAAGAAGAGATTTCCGAAATCCACCCCAGTATCAAAAGCGCAGATATTTTCACAGCAATGCGAAATCTGACAGATAATGACTTGGAGGCGATCGCGGGTCATATTCTCTTACAACCCAAAATCGTTGGCACTAAGTGGGGAGGCGGAAAAATCTATTACTAAATCCTGGAATTAGTGCTGAGTCATTGGGGCATAGGGCATAGGGCATAGGGCATAGGGCATAGGGCATAGGGCATAGGGCATAGGGCATAGGGCAGAATTCATTCCCCATTCCCCAGTTTTCACCAAAGTTTAGCTGCTTTCGTTCTCGCAGCAG
>JAHCSU010000449.1 GCA_023522315.1 Nostoc sp. CCCryo 231-06 | reverse complement strand
TATAGCTGGGGACACGAACTACTTCAAAGCCATCGACTAAAAGTTTTAGGCTTCCATAACCGTTATCAAAGCCAGCAGGAAAAATTTTTTGTAAGGTATGAATGTTCGACATTGGGGGAAAGGTAATACGGTTCAATTTGTAAAAGTTATCACTTGAGGAGATATGGGGGAGCAGAGGAGAGAAGAATAAAATGACTACCTCTTTTTCTCCAGCCTCAAGAGCTTATCATACCCCCTTGGGGGCTAAGTGGGGTATAAAGTGTCAAACAGTCAAGTATACCCCATAGAACACCCATATATACCCTATATAGGGGTCAAATACTCATCGAAGTCCTGAATCATTTTGGGGTACATATAGCCCCTATATAGCCCCCATCGTCATTTTTGAAGTCTTATTTTATGAATAAAATAAAACTGGTTTACTAGATTGCATCATTATACAATTTAGTCATTCACTAATAACTAAATTCAGTCTTGACTAAAATCACCAACAAACAAACGGGACAAAAATCTATCTTTACAGGTATCTTCTCGAAGATTAGAACTTTTTGAGAGCTAAAGAAATGACTAAATAGCGTTAAGTACAATTTAGTCATTTATAAATGACTAAATTATATAATGACTAAACAACTTAAAAACAACATTATGCATTATGATATTGACTAATTTACACTATGCTGCTGGTAGTCAGTAAAATGTTAATTCTTACTTGTGCATCCTTGTCCGGTGGACAGGGAAAAACAACTGTTGCAATCTTGTTGGGTAGAATGCTTGCTCAAACAGGACAGCGTGTACTGATGATTGATGCCGATCCCCAAGCGAACCTAACTTTTTACCTGGGGCACGAAGTTCAGCAGAATCAACCCACGCTTCTAGAAGTTCTCAAAAAAACAGATAAATACTGAAGATGGGATTTACGAAATCGGAGAAAACCTATGGTTAATTCCTGCTGATGATGGATTAGATAATGCTCAAGAATTTTTGTCTGGGAGCGGTATGGGAGCTATTGTTCTGAGCAAACGCTTAAAAGAGATATCAGATTTATTCCAATACTGCATTGTCGATGCGCCACCTCAGCGATCGCAAATCTGCCTTACATCGTTGGGGGCAGCTGACCATATCATCATTCCTGTAGAAGCATCATCCAAAGGTGTAAATTCTCTCATCCGAACTCTGAGTTTAGTTGAGGAGCTTCAAGAAATTGATGCTTTTTCAGGGATAGTGCTTGGCATCTTGCCATTCAGAGATAAATGGGTAGGTAATAACCAAGTCGCACAAAGTAAGGCGAGTATCAGTGCAATGCGAACAATTGCCGAAGAAATAGTCGTTTTACCTTCAATTTTAGAATCTGAACAATTTAAAAAGGCCATAGATAAAGGTGTAAGTTTGTCCTCTCTAGGCTTTGAACAACTCGAAACTCCCTTCCAACAAATTATCGAGAGGTTACAAAAGAATGTCTGATGTTTTTGAGCGCCTTAAGAAAAAGACACGTCCAAGTGTTCCAGCACGGGATACAACACTTGTAAAAGCACAACATGATAACTTACTAAATGACCAAATTACTGAATTTAGTCATTTACCTGAAAAACCAAAACCAGATTTAGATAGTGAGGAAGTTATAAACGATAAGGTAAGCACTTCTAATCAAGAACAGCAGTTAGAGTTACCCCAGATCATCAGGCGAACAATCAGGTTAGAACAGGACATTGATACCAAGCTAGATACGTTTTGCAATGTAAATAAAATTACTAGAGATACTTTCCTTGAAGGTGCATTTATCGTCTGCTCAGAAAATGAGGAATTATTGCAAGAGGTACTAAACCAAGCTAGAAAACGTTATCAACAGCGTAAACAAGCTGGTGAACAACGCAAATTTCAGACATTGGCTAAGAAAATCAACGTTAACGATTAAGTTAACCCTAATCTATCCGTGAGAGGTTAAGGTAATTGCACAAATGTCTGCGAGGGGGCAGGAAAAGACAGTAATTCTCCTAATGAGAATTACTGCATGAAAATAGTGCGTTGTTCCATTTCTAAAGGTTCTGCTTGAACAGTGTCAGCAGTGAATGTGATTGGAGCCAAAATATTCTGTTCCATCCAGAGCTATTAGCAAATTATTTTTAAAGGAGAGAAACCCTTTTAGGTGTTTACTTTGCTCTAATGCCCTGAAAACCTCGTCATAAGTAGGTTGGCTCAAATAAACAGAACTATGTAACAAAATGTAAAATTCTCAAAACCATTGTGATTGCTTCATTTCACTCCACTCCGTTCGCAATGACATAGTTATAAATTTTCCCACCCATCTACTTACACTGGAAATACCTTTCTCTGGTTTCACATCCAGACAGGAAATCTCGAATATGGTTATTGATCGGAATCTGATGTACTCCAAATAGACTTTGAGCATTATTATGCCCTTTACTGTGTGCCATTGACCGTTGATGGGCAAGAAAGGAGGGACGAAGGAAGAAGTAAAAAATACTAAAAATGTGCTCCCTGGCTGCATCGCTCATTTGATAGTGTTTGTTTTTGCCTATTCGCTTATCGGGAAAATCTTCCTATATTGACCAAAAGTAAAGCACTACTTCATCGAAAATTTGTGGCTAATTCAAAAAAAGCCCCTACACTTACGAGTTTTAGTCAAATCCTATTGCGAACGGTGAGTTATAAAGCTTTAAGGAACTGCACTGGATCTGTAGCCTCACGGCTGTTATTCACAAAAATATCAGCAATTAGTCGTAAAACTTCAGCTTGTTCTTCTGGAGGTGCTTCAGCAATCAGCGATCGCAGGCTAATTCCTGGCCTCTGACCAAATAACTCAGATAAATACCACACCCTAGCTTCTACCGGAATAGCCAAAAGTAGCGATATTAGTTTTGATGCTCCTAGATCCGCCTTCCCGCGACGAAAGCGGGATAACATTACTTCCGACACTTTAGCCTGTTCAGCAGTTTTCTTCGCTTCCAAATTGAAGCGATTCATCATCTCATCGAATAACTGCTGATAACTTTGAGTTTTTTCTGATACAAAACTTTGCATTGCTTTGCTAATTATACTTAAGTTTAACGGTTATACTATTTGATGTCTGATTAAACAACAACGATGATGTATACCCTAATCCTACCAAACTCTTGCTAGGAGTGCTTTTTTCCAGACATATCTTTAATCTTCAGATTACTAGCATAGCCATCAAATAAATGCCTTGTCACGATTGAATATAAAAGTTCGTTGATTAAGTGTTAATGATGGACACCTAAAAAGTTAGTCTCTATCCCAACGGATCGAGGTGAAATTTTGTCTTTTCATTTGTATTAGCAAAATTGTGACACAACCAAATTCAAAAATTCAGGGACGTTTCTATCCACTTCAGCATGAAGAATGGCTGAAAGCCTGCCGTGAACTCACACCAGCACAGAGGGATGTCCTCTACTACATCCGAACCATTGACCCTTATAACCAAGGGATTGACATCAATGCTGCCGAGGTAGCTCGTCAGCTGTCAGCACCAGAGCGGATAGTCCATAGGCAAACTGTAAGCCGCGCTCTCAAGGAATTGGACGCAAAGGGATTCATTGATCTAGAGCTATTGCAAGTCAGAACCAAGGTGAAGCCAAAGGGATTATGGTGCAATGACACACCCGAATTTATTGAAGACACCGATGGTGTGATGATGCACCCAAGGTGTGATGACGCACCGATGGTGTGTGAAGACACCGATGGTGTGATGACGTACCCAAGGTGTGATGACGCACCGATGGCGATCGCCACACACCACGCTGGATCACCACGCACCACGATGGATCATGACGCACCATGCGCGATCGCCACGCACCATGCAGAGGCTGAAAGCCTTGTGGAGATAGAATTTCAGAACTCTAAGATCAATAAGACTTATTTAGACTTTATTAAGACTCTCTCAGAAGAGGAGCGAGCGAATTTTTGGAAATTTTGTGAGGAAAAAACCAAAAATCTTAGCCAGCCAGTGAATGACATTGAGGCTTGGTTAGCTCACAAGAACAAAGCTGGAAGAAATCGCTGGGAGGTTTATTACGAAAAATATCTGGTTTCAAAACAGGTAGAAGCCAAAAAAACTGAAACAAAAAATGCTCGAGATGAATTCCGCCGAGAACTTGAAGAACGGCAGCGACAGGCTCAAAGAGCTTGGGAAGAGTCGCAAAGCCAAAATCTTGCTGAGAATACTGGAGGTTCGACATGATTGATAAATTGCCACCCCAAAACATCGAAGCGGAAGAGGCGATTTTAGGCGGTATCATGCTTGACCCAGAAGCAATCGGTAGGGTGAGCGATGCCTACGGCGGTAAACAACGCTTAATTCCCGAAGCCTTTTACATTAGCGCCCATAAAGATATCTATCAAGCCGCGCAGCGCCTTCATTGCTCTGGTAAACCCACTGATTTACTCACAGTTACAGCTTGGCTTACTGACCACGATTTACTAGTCCGTATCGGCGGCAGAAATAAATTAGCAACTCTGGTAGACCGCACAGTGTCAGCTGTCAACATTGACGCTTTAGCCGAGTTGGTAATGGACAAATTCGTGCGTAGACAGTTAATCAAGGCTGGAAATGAAATTGTACATCTGGGTTACGAGACAGAAACTGAGTTACCACAAATCCTTGACCAATCAGAACAGAAAGTTTTCCAATTATCTAATCAAACCCTATCTTCAAACACTGAACATAACAGCACGATTAACGTTGCTGCTTACGAGGATTTAAATTCAGGAAACCCCATTTACCCTACAGGACTTCATGAACTCGATAATTTGATGGTGGGATTTGAAAGCGGCACACTCACCATAGTTGCGGGTAGGCCATCAATGGGGAAGTCGCAGATCGCCTTGTTTTTGGCTTTCCAAATGATACTACTCCACAATCTACCTGTGGTCATCTTCTCCTTGGAGATGACAAAGAAACAATTGGAGTACAGGCTGTGGAGTTTAATTAGTATTACCAACGCCTATAAGCATTTAGAGTTAACGCCACTAAAAAGCGATCGCATCCGCAGACATCGCTCAGGTAATAAACCCCTAGCAGACTGGGAATTTACAAGCATTGCCAAAATCGTCGGTGTTGCTTCAGAATTACCGTTGTACATGAATGACTTAAGGGGCATCACCGTTTCACAAATTGCGTCAGAATGCCGTCAAATTAAGGCTAAAGAGGGAAAACTGGGGTTAGTTGTAGTTGATTACCTGCAAATGATGGCAGAGGATTCTGGAGGGAACCGCAGCTATGAACTGGGAGATGTGGCCAGAGGACTTTACAAAATGGCAGGGGAACTGGATGTACCTGTGCTAGCACTGTCGCAAATCTCTAGGGGAGTTGAGGGTAGACAGAATAAGCGCCCAATGATGAGCGACCTCAGCCAATCGGGAATTTTAGAAATGGTGGCAGACAATATTATTCTTGCTTACCGGGATGAGTACTACAACCCAGACACTACAGACCAAGGAATATTAGAGCTAATCATGGCTAAGGCACGGCACGGTGAAACAGGTACAGCAACGGTGTTTTTTGACAAATCCTATGGAATTATCCAGAATTTGCGGTGATGGAATATCGGAGTCCTCAAACTCCTGTCGAAACCATCCGCCTCCTGTATCGGAATTTTTACTGGGGGGTATTGATAATAGCCCTAGTAAAAACTTTGAAGAAATAGAAATATCCCCCAGTAAAGATAACCCTAGTAAAAAGCCTGAAGAAATAGAGATACCCCCCAGTAAAGACAACCCCAGTAAAAAGCGTAGAAATTGGGGTGAGGGTAACGGCACTATTCATTGGCGCACCATTACTAGGGGTGGAAAGGACTACCCCCAGGCTTACTATCATTGGCGGAAAAAAGGGAGAAAGAAGACTAAGTACATTCCCAAGCATTTACTAGGGGATATTCAAGAAGCAGAGTTCAAGAAGCGCCCAATTAGAGAAATTTTGACATTACTGGGTGTTGTGCCTAGCCCTAGTAAAAACACATTACTTGGGGATATTGAAAATAGCCCTAGTAAATATGTCGAGCAGTCAGAGATACCCCTTAGTAAAAATAGCCCTAGTAATAATGGTGGACAGCCAAAAATACCCCCCAGTAAAGATAGCCCTAGTAAAATTAGACGACATAAAGGATTAGGTAGTGGCTCTATTCAGTGGAAAACCATTACCCTTCACGGCAAAGATTATCCCCAAGCTTGGTATCACTATGAGTTTTGGAAGGATGGCGATCGCCTGGTTAAAAAGTGCAAGTACATTCCAAAACGACTATTAGAGAGAATAGAAAAGACCTCTTGCAAAAAAGTTTTGTGGTAAGATAGGGGGTTAAACAAATTATCAAAAAGCTAACTAGCATTTTGAAGGTCATAGTTATAAATGCCCGCAATTAAGTGACAACGCTTTTGCATTCCGTTTTCTGCGATTGCGGTATCGCTGGCTAAAAATCCGAAATACTTTTAATCTACGGTTGACGTGTTCAACAGCAACTCGGCGACGCGCTAAATTCCGATTAAACTGCTTATCTTCCTTGGTCAATTTACTTTTTCTGGGTTTCTTTCTGGGTATATGGCTATTGGAATGAAATTTAGCAATTCCTTGGTAGCCACTATCTTCTAGACTTTCGGTGTCAGGATGAAAACGAACTTTACTGTGAATAAAAAGCCTGAAATCATGTCTACGACCTGAATCATTGACAACACAAATTATTTGTAAGGTTTCCAGGTCAATTACAAATTGAGACTTGAGTGTATGTCGTTTTTGTTTACCACTAAAAAAACGTTTCTGACCATATTTAGGTCGTTCTATGGGACTTTCAGTCACATCCATTGCTACTGTTTTCGGTTTTTGTGATGATGTCAACAATGACTTTTTTCCTCCTAACCGAAACCTCCCGGAATTGACTAAAATATTTTCTACCCAATGAACAGTACGACAAATTGTTGCTTCTGATACTTGCCAGTACTGGCGATATGGAAATAAGTTCGATATTCACCGGAGGCGGAGCGTCTCCGGCTCCGCGCCAGTACGTTAAACACACCAACGCCTGGTCTTCCAAACACAGCTTTTTAGAACAACCCCGTGTTTGTCTGTTACTTGCCGCATCTTGTAGTACTTTGACTATCTCATCAAATGTGTGTCTTTGTACCCCAACCAGACGTTTAAATTCTCGATTGGATAGTCGCAAAGTTTGTTCGTATCGCATTGCCAGAGCAAATTCATGTCAAAACTTCTTACTCTACCATAAAATAATTCTGCAAGAGGTCTAATATTGATGTACCCAAGTCTGTCGCAGAATTTCGACGATGGGCACATGAGCAAGCCAATCTGGGGCAGTTTCTGCCCACACAGCTATCAGTAACTGCATACCATCTGTGCCAATCATCTCGGCATATTCCTTACGAGCGGCAATGCCCTTGGGTAAGCGATATTCTTCTACAGCCCGACCGTAACGCTCGTACCATTCTGAAGGTACCCATGAACGCAACCAATCGGGCGCGACTGTAGCTAGATCATTGAGAGCTGCACGTAGAGTTTCACCTACCCCTTCGAGTCGGTTCAAGTTGCGGATAGCAGCCAGCACATGGGTGGAGTCAGTGCGCTGTTTTCCTCTTTCTTTGAGCCATCCGCGCTCTTTAAATTGCCTCAGTAACGTGTCTAGCAGTTGTTGTTCTGCACCACCAGCCATCAATCGGGCGCGAAATTCACACAACACAGAAAAATCAAAACCTGAATCAGTCAGTTCCAACCCCAAAACATATTTCCAATCAATTCTACTGCGGACAGCTTCGGCAGCTTGTCGATCTGGCAAATCTTCAATAAATTGCAGCACACAGATTAACGCCAGTCGCCAAGGTCTAACTGTTGGTTGACCATGAGTGGGATACAAAGCGGTAAAATCACTGTCACTGTGTATTGTGTGCCAATCTCATCTCGCATGGTGAGATAAAGTTTGCCTTTTGGGAAAGCAGCACGGGCGACACGAACTGTTTCCTCTGGCACAGGACTGATGGGTTGCGGTTTCAGTGACATATCCCTAACTCTCCTGGCTATATATAATGCCAATCTTAGGGTGACACTGTACGGAACTCCTGTCTACTTTTGACTTCGCCAACAGCATCGGTTGCTCATTTCACCCCGTTAAGTATTTTCCCTAATTCACATTTATTGCTGGGATTCAATCATTTAATTGCGGCAATGAATCAATTTAAACCCTATTATGCTTCTGGATGATTTAACTTATTTACTACTTGCTTATTCCGGAAAGTGACAGAAGAGGGGTATAGGGATGAATTGAGGCGTGATACTGTGTATTATCCATACTGTGATTCTACTGAGATTAGAAAAAACGGTAAACGAAGAGGTAAGCAAAATCACATTTGTGTAAAATGTGGCCGTCAATTTATCGATGCCTATAGTCCACCAAAAGGATACTCAGATGAGATCAAACAAGACTGTTTAAGGTCATACGTGAATAGTATGGGATTTCGAGCGAGCGAGTGCAACAGGTGTTTGGTGTGAAACTGAACTTGGAGCAACCGGGTAGGCTAGCAAAACTGGGAATGCCTGCGAATGCCGAAATTCCATTGCAATGAAGGAGATTAAGATGTTTCACAAAGTTTTGGTCACTGACAAGAAAAATCAGTTAAAAAAAAATTAAGCGTTATTTACGATTTGCGCGGCTTTTCTGAAGTTTTCCTATAATTTTACTCGCAATACTGACAAAATATCTCTAATTGGGGCTTTATCTACTTCTAGCTTTTAGAACTCTTGCAAAAGTGTTTTGTGGTATGATAAGAGGTTTGACTATTTGTGATTAGGACAATGATATCGCAGTGAAAATAGAGAAAGCGAAACAGCTTACTTCAAAGAAATTTAAGCGCATGACTGGAGTCAGTCGTCAAACCTTTGAGCTAATGGTTGAGTTAGTCAAAGCTGATGATCAAAAGAAAAAGAAACCAGGTCGTCGTCCTAAATTAATTATTGAAGACCAAATTTTAATGGTTATTCAATATTGGAGAGAATATCGCACTTATTATCATATTGGATTAGATTATGGACTTTCGGAATCTGCGGTTTGTCGAATAGTTTTTAAAATTGAAAATATTTTAATTAAGTCAAGAAAATTTAGTCTGCCGGGGAAAAAAGAATTATGGAAAATGTCGTCTGAGGAAGATTTAGTGGTGATGGATGTTACGGAGAGTCCAATTGAAAAACCTCAGAAAGGTCAAAAAAGATTTTTTAGTGGAAAACAGGGAGAACATACTTTAAAAACTCAGGTGATAATCCATCAAAAAAGCAGTCAAATCATCTGTTTGGGGCATGAAAAGGGGAGAATTCATGATTTTAAGCTATTTAAGAGCAGTGGCGTAAAATTTGGAGAATTACTCAAAGTAATAGCAGATAAAGGATATCAAGGAATTACTAAAATTCATCAATTAAGTGAGCCAGCGCGGTCTTGGGGGTTTCCCCCATGAGCGACTGGCGGTGAAACACCCATAAAAAAACCAAAAGGTAAGAAGTTAACGAAAGAACAGAAAAAATCCAATCGTGAACTCAATCGATTAAGAATTGTTGTGGAACACGTTAATCGTCGTCTAAAAATCTTTAAAATTTTGTCTGATAGATATCGAAATCGTCACCGACGTTTTGGCTTAAGGTCGAATTTAATTGCGGGAATTTATAATCACGAATTAGCCATCTAAATCGATTAAAAAATAAAATTAATAAAATAATTTTCAGTAATTAATCAATAACTGAAACGATGTTTGCTGCTTTTTTTTAGTTAGCGATGCCTGCTCTGGGCTACGCCATCGCCTGATAATACTTAATCGAAAAAATTGATAAATTCTTACTATTTTAATTGCTAAAAACTGAAATTAAAATAACCCTTGATTATACCACAAAATATTTATGCAAGAGTTCTACTGATTGTCCGTAGTCGATTACCGTTTGTAGGTCGAACAGAGAACCTTGCGTAGCGATTTGGTTCATCATATCTATGATATTTATTTTTCACTCTCGGTCAGGCGTAGCCATTGCGAATTGGTTTGTTGTCCTTATTCATGATTTCTGTAAAAAGCTGAATCGCTTTTTACCTTTCTCCAACCAATCAATACAGTTGCAGTGCGGTCAATCAATTGACTGCACTGCAAATCGTTAACTATTGCACATTCCACCCATCAAATAGATTCGGCTGATCAACACCATATTGCCGTTGCACCAGTCGCCGCAATTCTGCCACTGAATTAGCTGACTTCATCAGAATGAAAATTGAGGTGACGTGAGGAGACAGTCTTTGCTTAGTTCCTTCTTCTAGCATCTGATGAATTTTATACTTCCTGCGCCCGTTTAGGAGTGCTGGGTTAACGATATCGAGCTTCGCTTTTTCTTCTGGTGTCATCCAACCATAGATAAACTCCCAGTAATACAGCCCATTTCTAATATTCTTCTTATGTAACTTGGTGATCCTTGCCAAGTTACACTCGAACTCGGTTTCAAACATCTTTGTCCAGGGACGTGGTGTATCCAAAATTCGGCAATCATCTACACGTCGTTGCTCAACTGGACGGGATTCTCCCCAAACCTGCTCAAACCTGCTGATTAGCGAATCCTCTGATAAAGCATCAATTAGGTTTTGAGCTTCAGGATTTCCTTGTTTGTCAAAGTAGCGCCAGATTATTCTGACATCTTTCAATGACCATGTTACAGCACGCGTCACGGTAGTTTTGACCGTGTATTCCGCAGAAAGTGTAACCTGATTTAGCCCTTGCTCTATAAGCATTTGGTACACGCGAGGTAAGCTAAACTGTAACCTGCTTAACCAGTTCTTGTTTATACTAATTGGCTCCAGTATGTGATTTTGAGACATCCGATATTCCTTTGTCTCAAGAATCCTGATTGCGTCAAAGCAATAATTGCCAATATACAACTCGACAGCCTCTGCTGCCAAATAATTCTTCTTAGCCATGATTTTTCTTCAAAGTTTGTAATTTTGGTTAGTTCAAATTTTGGAAGAGAGCGCCAAGCAGGTATAAAACCCGACCAAGGGTAGATTCAATGCGCTCATGAATGCAGTTTGAATCCCCAGCAGTTTCCGGGGATTACGATTGATTAGTCGTCGCCGCAGCGAAGCTGTGAAAGCCGTTTGAGTTTAAAATGTAAATCACGCTCGATGACAATGCCCAGCGCTCCACGATATTCTTGCAGTTCACTAAGGCTGAAGTACCCTAACTCCTCATCAAACCCAACCACTAAACCGAAAAAAGTATCCTCACCATCAAACTCAGTTACGTACCAAGTCCAGTTAGAATCAGGCGTGAAGAATTTGATGTATGCAATAGCATCTGAACATTCTGACTGTGCATAGAGAGCAGGAAGTAAGGCGCGAATCTCTGCGGGTAATAATTCCATTGCAAAACCTTGTTGATAAATGAGGCGAATCAAAATACTGTGTAAGAGCTAGAACTCATCTACTGCAATGAGTCATTGCTGCTAGATAGCGAAATATTCAAGCAACTTTCCTCGGTCTGCCCGGCTTGCGCTTAAGCTTGAGTCCTACATTAGTCAAATCGCTCGATTTCTTTTTTGCAACTTTTCTGAGATTTCTTGGAATTTTTAGTAGACTTTGACTGTTGTTTAACTGGTGGCAATAATCTCAATATCGGGAATGGGAGAATTACTGCTTGAGTACTAATATTAGTGTTGTAACTATCAGCTTCTAATGTCCAAGGGTCAGAAATTTCCTCAAACTGTGATGTAACGAAGGGGATTTGTTGAGGTTCGACTACTAGTTGCTCAGTGTTAGATAGTGGTTCAAATTGAGGTGCTGTTACTCTGGATTTGGAATTGATATTTGATTGTGCAATTGCAATAGCTGGTAATGGCACAACATAAAGTCCATCGATAAAATCGAAAATCATTAGAGCAACAAAGCTCATAACAATAAATTCAATAGCTTGGGTGAGCGTAGATTGAATATCCATTGTATTTTCCCGAAATTTTTGTAATGTTCGCAAAAGTTACGCGAAGCGCTAACAGCCTCGTAATCAAGTACGATCCAAATACAAGAGGTTTTAAAAAGGAATATGAATTTCTTCACCTTTAAACAAATTCATGGGTTGACTAAAGTTTGAAGGGGTACTTAAGTTTCGGACTATTTTGTAGTTGGTTCGATGCTAACAAGTATCACTCAAGGAATTGTTTAGCCATTCTTCAAGCTGATTTTGTAACTCGGAATCATTGCAATTAACTCTTTTTCTGATGATGTCCACTCTCTTTGAGTGCCATTGGAGACGGCTTCAAAAATAGAGTCTTTTAATTGTTTCGGATTCATTTGGATGTATCGGTTCAAGAATTTTCACTTTCTTCAAGAGCAAAGCGATGGCGTAACCGCCCACCGGAGGTGATCGCTGCGGTGAAGTGGGCGGTTACGCCATCACACAGAAACTTGTGTAAAATACAGAGCAACACACGGATAAAACTTGAGCCAATGCTCGATTACGTCAGTGCAGGAATCGCGTTTTACATCACTTTGTTTCCAGTGCAAGAGTGGGTATTAGAATTTCGCCTGGGTTATCTCGGTCGCTACTGGAGTCTGATGAGTGCTGCTGGCTTATTCATCGCCTTTCTGCTCACGGCGTTGGTATTTGTGCCACTAATTATTAACCTGACAGTAGATCCATTCAAGTTCCTAGACAACGCAATATTTTCTCTAGTTGCTGCCATCATCTTTGGTGTAATTCTCAGCTTAGGGCAATGGCTGATACTGCGCCAAACTGAAATGACACCGAGGATTTTTGCTCTCATCAATACAGTAGTTGGAATTATTGTCTACTCCCTGCTGGTGTGGTTCAACCAAAAAAGCCTTGTATGGAGCGGTAATCCCATTGAAGGCTGGAAAACTGGGCTCATCTTTCTGGTCGGTGGTGCGGTAACAGGTGCAGCCACAGGTAAGACTCTGGATTTCTACTGTTGGCGAATCGAGCAGCAATTAATCTTAATTGAAAAAGAAAGGGTCGAGAAAGAAACCCAAGAGAGAGAAAGGCTGGAGAGAGAAAGGTTTGAACAAGAAAAAAAGCAGCAAGAAATCTTAGAAGCAGAAATGGCCGAAAGGAAAACAATAGAGAGAGAAGAAGCCCTTGAAGAAGAACGCTTGTGGTACGAACAACATGGTAAAGATTTTGGCGATGATTACGATTATGACGAAGATGAGGGAGAGGACGAGGATGAAGAAGAAGAATAACTTTACGCTGAGATGAACGACCGTAACTGTAACCAATCGCTGTGCAAAAGCCTCCAAGGTCATCTCTTTTGGGCTAGCTCTTCCCCAATGACCATGAAAATTGCTTTTCCCTCAAAGCGTGGGCTAGAGAGGGATTTTTGGGTATTGGGTGTTAGGGATTGGGTTGCTAGTTTAGATTATTTGCTTTCTCAACTGCTTCCTTTAACTCTTCAAAGGTAATACTACCATCTTTGTCTGAATCATAATTTACTAGCAATTCCTGGGGACTAGTGCTATTTGTTTCTGATGAAATGATTGCACTTAAGCCAGGACTTAAAAAAAGATCATTAATGGAGATTTTGCCGTCTTGATCGCTATCTAAGGTATTAAAAAGAGATTGAAGCTCTTGCTCGGTTGTCATAAATTTATATCTGAAGAACCGTTTTTCAACTTAATATCTCATTAATCTCTGATTAATCTCTCAAAATTAAATAAACTTAACTTGTATCAAAAGACGTAGAAATGGCTATCGCTGGGGCTTAGATTGGGTGTACGTTCTGGGTTATAGGGTTTACATTTACACACCAGACTTCTTGCAGAAGTAGGGGAAAGGGGGAGGGGAAATAAACCCAACTTTCTCACCCCATCCACTCAGTCCACTGGGGCGCATCTGCCACCATCTGAGCAAAGCGGAACTTTTCACACTCCAGCAGGCAGCATCAGGTTTCAGATAATCCTGATGCTGCCTGCTGGTGTAAGTCTTCCTGTCAATATCTTTGGCATTAGCCACCTGACGATAATGCTCCTCATCGATGGGAATAACAGCCGCCTTCATCCACAGCGAAGTCCCTTCATCACCACCGTTGCTTAAAGGAATAATCATATTGCCCATCTATTATTTTAAGCGATCGCCAGCCGCAAGCAGAGGCTAAAAATGCTTTTAAAACTTCAAAGTAAGAAATATTAGAACTTAGGTTTTTACTTGGGTTGCCACAATGGAGTGATATCAAGGTTTTCAGCAGTAGATACGGCAATTAAACCTACTTAGTACGGTTTACACCCCTTTGATTTTTGTAAAGCTATCGTAACATTTATTTATATAAAGCAATATTTGCTTACATAAGCAAACCCAAATAAAAGAGTAGGTAATAAAGCGATGAATCAACCCATTGAATTATCTTTAGAACAAGAATTTAGCCTTAGAACTTTCTCTGATCAAGTGCAGCAGATGTCCCGTGAACAAGCTCAAGAGTTTTTGCTGATGCTTTATAAGCAGATGATAATTAGGGAAGCTACTTACCAGGAATTGCTCAAACATCAGTGGGAAGTTGATTCCGGTTCAATCTTGGGCTAAAATAAACTTGCTCCCGTCACTTTAAGCGACTCAGAAGAGAACGAACACACATTCGTGACAAACATGCTCCCGATTTTCCCCTCGACTCCAAGCGACCAACATAATCAAGATAGCGACAGAGGAATTTAAGATTGATGGAAATTGTCAGCTAAAATAATGAGGATAGTTATGGTTCTTAGCCAATGAATATCAGTATTGATATACCTGATGAGGTACGCGTTTATGTAGAGGCACAAGTGATGGCAGGTGCCTATGGCAGCATTGGCGAATATTTTCTCTCATTGGTACAGCTTGACCAAAAACGCAAGGCACAAGTGAAGTTAGAAGGACTATTGAAAGAAGGTATTGATTCTCTTGGGCAGGAAGTAACACCGGAATATTGGCAGAATTTGCGTTCTACCGTTTTAGGTCAGAACAGCATGGGGAACCAAAACGATACATGAACTATCGGTTAATTGTCAAAGACCGGGCAACGCAAGATTTGCGACATTTGGCAAATTATATATTGGTTAATGGGAATACGGATGCAGCAGTTAAATTCTTAAATGCTGCGGAATTAACCTTTGCTCAGTTGTCAAAGACTCCTGGGATGGGAAAGGTAACGCAGTTGGTGGAATCGAGATTGGGTAAAATCCGACAATGGCGCATCAAGGATTTTCGGGATTATCTGATTTTCTATTCTTTTGAGGATACTACCATTGAAATTTTGCGGGTATTTCATGGAGCAAGAGATTTAGCAGATGTACTTAGCTCTTTAGACGAAGAATTTTAACCCAAAATAAAACCAATCCATCTTAAATGCGGAAAGGGGACTCCCGATAAAACTATCAAGTTTAGCGGGAGAGGAATTTCTGCCAATATTAGAATTGTCCGTTAGGACATCATTATTTGTATTCATAGCCGTCAGCTTTGTGTATGGTTTTCAGATATTTAGGATGAACATCAAACTTTTGTTCCAAAGTGTGCAGAACAAAACTAGGGCGAAACCTAATTGAAATTCTGCCTGTATAAATTCCGGCAAATTTACCAGTGGGAATATGAGCTTTGACAATATCACCAGTAGTAAAACCCTGGAAATACTTAGATGAAGGTGCATGAGCTTTAGGAAAACCAAACTTATCTGGACGACAGCGTTGACGAGTGCCGTGACCTTTAGCACTAATTAACAAAGGCTTGATGTTTTTGATGATTAGTTTCTCTGGTGTACTAGCTCCTACACATAGAGAATCAGCCCAGTGAGACTTATCAATTCCTCGATTGGCTCGATTCCACTTGGTTCGTCCGCCGCTACCAACCTCTACTGGCAGTCCAGTTTGTTGTAAAGAGCGGTACAACTCCCAACGAGTTGCATTGACCGCAGTCGCATCAACTAATGGTTTTTTAGCTTGAGCTAAAATGCGGTTTAGCAATTCTGGTTTTTTCTTGAGAAACTTAGCAATTGGTTGATTACCTTTAGCTTGATTACATTTTTGGCAAGCCAATGTCAGATTGCTAACGCGATTAGTACCACCACAGGATTTAGCAACAATATGTTCAATTTGTAACGGTACATCTTTTATTCCACAGTATGCACATTGATGTTGCCACTTCAGTAAAAGATACTGTTTAACTTCAAACCCAAACAACTCACCACGTTGATAATCAACACCTTGGATTTCTGGTTGGTCTAATTTTTGTAAGTCAAATTTGACCAACTCCTGAGAAATAGCAGTTATCGGACAAATACGACGTAATCTATTAACCCAAGTTAAAACATTCTCAATTCGAGATTGCAATGATGGTGGTAGCCAACCCTGACGACGAGTTCTATTGAGAAACCTGGGTTGACGGTAACGTGTTTTACGCGATCGTCGTGAACGTCTTAACTGCCTTCTTGATAGAAGTGATTGCCTGATTTGAAATCCGCGATGGTTTATCTCACAAGCAAACACGCATCTAGCAGTATTCTCTTGCAGTACAGTCACTCCTGTAATACAGCTACCTGGGTCAATTTTTACCCGATAAGGATGTGTGACAGACTGCTGTAATTCTCGGTCTGTGATGATGATTGTGAAAGGATATCTTTTATGAACTGCTGCCCTCCTATGTTTTAGTAATTCCCTTGCCCGTGCTGGATGGCATGGGTTGAGTGATCGCTTGTTTTTATCCAAAACGAAAACGTACATTACTGTTGCCTCTTACCTTTCGGTAGTTAAGTTTGCCTCGCCCGGATATCATGGCTTGTTCGGCTCAAAACACTGCTTGGTTCCCGTCCAAGCTGTTTAATTTTGAGCGACAGTTGCCCAGAACTGGCACGCATCTTGGGGTGTCGTGACCACAATATCGTTTACCTCTAGGTGGGCTGGTCAATGTAGGCTTGTTTCCAAGCCCCCGCTAGAATCTGCAAAGATTTAGCGGCGGGTCATTGACCTCTGCAATTAATCGGGTGAGCTTTGTGAGGAATGACCTACACCGCTCTCTAGCATCCTTGGAAGAATTGTTGTTGAAAGCCGTGAGCGATTTAAGGAGGTCTACGGAAAGAATCTCAATCTCAAGCTATTTATCCGCCAAAGGCTAAAAGCATCGTTTGAGAACAAAAAAGAAAGGTTGAGCTAGGTTCTTATAATCCATAATTCCTAACACAGTATTCTTATCTACTTTTCTAAAAGAATCATTGATTGGCAAATAATCATAAATCATAGTAGCCGTGACTTTGCCTCTATACTCCATCATTCTCAGTCTGGCTTGGCTTTTATCGGTTTTCAGCAAAGAATTAATTGATCCTAGTAACGGTTTGAAAGAATTATTTTTGGGTATCGGTAACTTCAAAACCCAGTTCATTAAAGTCGGATGAGGCGCAACTGGAAAAATCTTCCCCTGACTATCTAAAAATAACAAAGGGTGAATATTTTCAGCATCTATAAATTCTTTCCCATACCAATTAGAAATTTCTAATAAACTATCCATTGGATGATTTGTATGTAGTCCAGACCCTTGCCAACGACCAAACATAAAATCTAAATTCACGGGTTCAAAAGCATCAAACAATTCTAGAGCTTTTTCTATTGTAGTTTTACCCGTTTTTAGAATTAACTGATAATTTTCTAAGGTTTCCATTGTTGTTATCCTTTTACCTATTATCTTAGCAAAACTGAGCTTTTCATACTCATTCTTTCGTATGCGAGTGCAAGCCTCTGATAGGAGATGGGAATTATGACAGGTTTACTGATCTCATGTAAGTGCTATATAAATTCTAGTTCTATTCTTGATGAGAAATATGAAATACAGTTTTCTGATCGCCACTATCACACTTTGTCAAACTCAATATAGAGGTGCTTCAGTGTACGCATGAGTACGTTTGGTAAGTATTGGTATCCTTCTGATGCCAAGCGGATATTCTTTATCCGTAGCAGCAACCTTTTATAAGCGATGTACATTTCCTTACGAGCAAGCATAGCACCCAAACAAAAATGAATGCCATGACCAAAAGATAGGTGGTTAATTGCATTATGGCGGCGCACATCGAAACGCTCACTCTCCTGAAATTTTCTGGGGTCGCGGTTAGCGGCATCGAAGCGAAGCATCACTAAAGACCCAGCTTTGAGATCGATGTCTTGGAGTTTTGTATCTTGCGTTACAACTCGCCACATTCCGGCTGTGGGGCTTTCCATCCGTAAAACTTCTTCCACTAAATTCTCTAGCAGGGAAGGATCTGCTTGTAGCAACGGAATCTGCTCTTGATTCTTTGTCAGCAACAACATCCCAGCTGTAAGGGCACTAGTGACCGTCTCATTACCTGCTACTAGTATTTGCTGAATTATACTTAGCAGTTCAGCAGTGTCGAGCGCTCGTTCTCCAGCCACCTTTGCCTGTACCAAGTCGGTGATCAAATCATCTTCCGGCTGTTTTTTGCGTGACTCAATGACATCATGAAAATAATGTTGGAAAGCAACAACATCTTTAGCACACTCGATCTCCTGCTCTCTAGAAAGTAGATGACCTAGACGCGCAATAAAAGCATCAGACCATTTTTTGAACTTTGGCAGATCCTCTGGCGGCACAGCTAATTGTTGAGCAATAACTTTGATAGGTAAAGGGACGGCAAACTCACTGACAAATTCACACTTGCTCCTCATGATGAAACAGTCAATGAGTTCATCAACAATCTGCTCAATCAAATCATGCATTTTGTTCACACGCGACGAGCTAAATGCCTTATTCACTAGCGCTCGGAATCGCTCGTGTTCTGGCGGGTTTGCTGTGAGCAGGGTGTTCATCTGAGGCCAACCTTGAGCAGAGATTTTCTGCAATTCATTATCTTGTTCTTCAATGCCTGCCAGTAAAGTAGAGAAATTGCTGGAGAATACTCCTGTATCCTTAAGGATTTCGTTTACCAAGTCATAGCTGGTAACACTTCACCTTGTTTTACTTCCGGGGCATCAATTCCACAAAGCTCAACTGACATTTGGCTGCCATCGGTTTGGCCGACTGTGATGCTGTCCCCATCTACTACTTGTGTAGCTGTCCATTCTTCAGTAAGGGCGATGGATGGCTGGTTAGTTCTTTGGAAAATCAAGATAGCGGTGATGATAGCTCCAGCGATCGCAGTTAAAATTATGAGAGTTCTCCACAATGGCTTCATGTTGCGACATCTGTTGTTGCAATATAAGAAATCACAATTCTTTTCCGCACTGGACATTCATTAGTGATTGCGTCCCTAAGTCGTCTAAACCACTTTATCAACTTTAATTTAGGACATTTGCTGGTGTCATGAGCGTAATGTTAAAAGTGGCAGGCACTTGAAAATTTCGAGCGCGTACAAAAAACTGTAATCAACACGATGACCCCAGTCATAGTGCGACCCGTCCTCATTTTTGGGTTACGGAGAAAACATTGGCTGTAGCGCAGTTAGTGAACTTTTATAAATATTGCGTGTCCTCTGCGAAAAACTTATGAGATGAAACTGAAAACTCAACAGACACTACGCTGTTGAATCATCAGATAGGATTTTTTATGAACTTTTGTAAACAATTGACTGATTCTGCATAAAACTTGTATGCCCAATGTAAATTATACAGGTACTTGCTTGACCAGTATTAATTGAGGTTCCTTGATCTGGCATTGCGTAACCGTTATGGGAGCAACTACTGCTTTGTATAAGGGAGGTGCATTTGTAAAAAGAATGTGGGTTAGCAATCAGTCACAAAATGTATTCCGACTGTGATTCATTACCTCTAAATATTTAAAGGAATCTAAAGTAAATCCTCAGAAGCTAAAGGCTCAGATTGTAATCTCATTACTTAAACGCTCTTATGCAAATCGGAGGTTTTTTATAAAAACTGCCTATTTAGTTGCGATAAAAGCCTAAATTTTCATCGAATTCAGAGTGTTTTATTTAGTTGTAAGTGGCTTAAAGACTGCTCATGCAAATGAGCAAACCGACCTACTAACCGATATTAAAAGGATTTTGCTCATGCCTAGACTTACAGTTCCACCTAATTTGATTGGGACTTCTGGTATTGATACTTTAGTCGCAGAAGATTTCAACCCTGTGGCAATCGGTATTGACGTTTTAAGTCCAGGTGTGATTAATACATTATCAGGAAACCACAGTATTACTGGTACTGGTACTGTTGGAAGTCCCTATAAGCTTATCAAACCTAGTACTGGGATTGGCATTAATGTTAGTGGTACTCTCAATGCAGGAGATGGGAGTGACATGATTGCTGGCATCGGTACTGGCGGCTCTGGCATTAAAATTACAGGCAAAGATGGCACTGGGATCAACAACAGTAGTAGTCTCAATGCAGGGAGTAAAACTAACACGAACGCTGCTGATAGCAGTACTGGTGACAACCGTAGTAGTGGAAACAGTACAAGTGGAATCGGTATTAGGAACAGTGGTAGTCTAAAAGCAGGGAACGGAAATGACACTATCACTGGCACTGGTACTGGTGGTGCCACTCGTGTGGGTGGGGGAGGCAGTGTTGCTCCCGACCGTCAAGGTGTTACTGGAATCGGCATCAGTAACAGTGGCAGTTTTGATGCAGGAAAAGGAAATGACACTATCACTGGCACTGGTACTGGTGGTACTGGCGCTCGTGGCGGCTTTCAGGGAGGCGATGATTCTAAAGGTGGCGACGGTGGTGCTGGAATCGGCATCAGCAACAGTGGCAGTTTTGATGCAGGGGACGGAAATGACATTATCACTGGCACTGGTACTAGTGGTAATGGTGGCGAAGGTATGATCTTGTCCATTACTCAGTCCATCCCCCCCAGCATATTCAGAGGCGAAAGTGGGGACGGCAGTATTGGAATCGGCATTAGTAACAGTAGTAAACTCAATACTGGCAAAGGAGAAGATACGCTTATTGGCACAGGTAGTGGTGGCAAAGGCAGCATCGGCGGTGCAGGCATAGGCATCCAGAACATTAAAAATGCCACCATCACTACAGGATTGGGCAAGGACGCGATTAAGGGTTTTGGGGACAGCTTCGGACTGAAGGCTACTGTATATGGCATCTTCAACGATGGAATTATTGATACTGGTGATGACCATGACATCCTGACTGGACAAGCAATAACCACACTTGGTGGTACTGCTTATGGGATTTATGGAAAAGGAACGATCAACACTGGCAATGGTAATGACAAAGTTACTGCAACTACTAAAATCGATAAAGTTGAACAAAAAGTCAGTATCGGCGGCGGCATCCACTTCTGTTTAGGTGCAGGGGATGACTACTTTAAAGGATTCGGCGGAGCAATTGTTGATGCCGGAAAGGGTATTGACACTCTTGACCAACTCTTTACCAAAGCTTTCTCGATTTACACCACCGCCAGCCAATCGCACACCACAGACGTACACCCGCCTCCAAACTTAACCCAAAGAAGAGCCACTGCCCCAAATACCCATTCCAGTAAGGCTCACCATCAGCAACACCCATAGCCTTGCCAAAGGAGGAGACTAGCTGCTGGTAGAAGGAGCCAGCGCTGTCGAGTCTTTGCTGCATTTTCTAGTTTTAGCCCTTTCCAGGCTTGTCCTTGGGTGCTGGACACTACCTCTTCTAATATTTGGGAGGTTGTGTCAATCACTGGTGTCGATAAAACTATATTATTAGTGGCTGACACCAACTCACTTTGAAGTGCTTCATCCCGATTGAACCACTGCCTAAAAATCGAATTACGCTCGTCATCAATAGGCACGAATTGATAAACGCACTCCCGATTTTCACGCTTACCCAACCGACCGACGTAATCGAGTTTCAAATCAATTTTCTCTAACAACTTCTGCGCGATCGTTATCGGTGTGTGTTTTTCCGAGATACTAACATTCAAGTAATTCTTGATAACGTGCCGATGCGTTACAGCCAGTGCTTTAAACTCCACCATTTTCTCGTCACTCCCACGTAACTGAACGTCTGGTGTAAGAAACTGCAACAGATTCAGATTTTCCAGTAACAACACAGCAGGCAATAGCTGCCCCTTATTAAAATCTGGTTTCCAAACCGAATTCTCCCCAGATGACAATTGTGCCTTAGCCCGTTTAGCGTCACGGTTCGTCAGAAATTCCCGCCCCAGCGTCAAATAATAGTGCATCCGCAGTTGAGGATACCAGCCATTATCATCTTTCTCGACCAAATCAGGGGTTACGTCAATTTCGTAGCGACGAGACAATTCCGCTTTGCGTTGCTGATGTCGTTCAGTTTTGGTTTTCGCCCGTTTGTCAAGGAGCTTCTTGAGTTCAGTTTGGGAGAGTTCATCAGAATTAGCGATCGCTTCACATTCAGCAGTATACAATTCTTGACTTGCCGCTTTAACGGACTCGATTACTGCCCCACTCTCATCGTCATCAGCATCGGCTGCATTAATAATGGTGTACCCATCCTCAACCAACCCTGCAAGCACAGATTCTCGATAGCGCCGCATCTCAACGTTGATGACAGAACCACGTTTACCCCAAGTCTGCAATGACTCCGGCTGAAAGTTTTGGTCAACAAAGCTGTAATCATCATTGTCCGCCGCCGACAACAGCGCAATGTTCGCTTGTGTAGCAACGTGTTGACTTCTCAACAATCCTCCGATGGTAGTAGAACCATTGCCCACAAGGGACATCCCCCACTCTCTCACCCAGATATGGCGGTCAACAGTTTCCCTCAATCTCGCCAACATCTGACGCACGGAGTTAACGGGCTGCACACCCTGAAAAATCCCCCAAACAGCGCTGAAATGTCCTCGAATATCGATGCTGACTCCAGTTTCCAAACTTGGGGAGGCGATAACCAAATCATACTGGGTCAGAATCTCGTTGAGATGAGCGATACAACCGAAAGCTTCCTGTGATGGATCAGCAACAGATTCACTATCAATTCGCAGGATTCGCAATTCTGGGTATTTACGACGGAACCGTTCTTCAAGTGCCTGGGTTCCCCACTTAGATTTAGCCTTTTGAGCAGAGCAGCACAATAGATGATGCCCTCCTTTAGAAATCGCCTTGTCCAGTGCCGCAATCAAATTCTTCGGGTTGTTGCCAGAATAGTTGTAACAGTTTCCGGCACTATCCCGGTAGTTGTTGACGATGACGAAGGGATTAACTCGATATTCACCAGCGAGTGATAAAACATACTTCACATCTGTGTCGGAAACATCGGCACTAGACAGATAAATCTTTCCCTGACTGCTGCCCAAAACATTCTGTACCAGTTGTTTGAGGTTCTTGAGAACAGATACCCGGCGCTTTTGCACTTCAGTACCAGAGTTAAGTAGATGCCAGAAAACTTGGTCGCACTCATCGACAATAATTACATCATTCGCCCAGTCATTAGGGTTGAATCGCGCCTGACTTTCCTGATGTAGTGAATCAACACACACCCCATATCCCAACAATGTGCCTGTTTCATTCGTGCGGACTTCTGTAACATAGTTAACACCAAATCGATTACACAGTGCCTCACCCAGTTGAATTCGGTGGGTGATGATTAATACCCGTCTCCCTTGGTCGTGTGCTTTCGTCACCTCCGTTGTCAGCCATTCGGTTTTACCAGTGCCTTTGGGGGCCTTGAGGATAATCAGCTTTTCACCTTCGGGTACGAGAAGCTGTCCGAGGAATCTTTGGTTAAGTGCGATCGCTGGAGGATAAGTCAACAAGGTAAACAGCTTAATCTCCCACAACTCCAGTGCAACGGCAGTATTGTAGAGTGCATCAAATGCCGATTGACCGTGAGCAACAATAAAATCATCAACCCCTTTCTCTGCCCCTAACGGTAAATCAATCACTCGCAGAGAACAACCTTCATTTACCAGCAGCCGTCCCATACGACTGATGGCGGTTCTGACTCGCTGTACAGTTTCAGGTTTGTTGTCCTGGTCAAAGCAAATGTTGACAAGTCTCCCCTGTGTTGCAAAATGTTTCAAGTCGGGAATCAGAGATGGTTTGCCATTAGCTGTACCGTACTCATCAGTGGGTGTACGGTATCCAGCGTTAACGCCAGGAATTGCGATCGCAGCATAACCAGCAGTCAATAATGCCCCCGCTTTCTTGACCCCTTCGACAATTGTCACTGGCACATTATGCCTCCAAACCCAATGCCAGAAGCCCCCAGGATGCTGTAGGTCTTCTTCGGTGATGGGGATGCCGCTACGATTGGAGACTTTCACCCAGATGCGATTTGGTACTAGGAGGAAGAAAGGGCGTGTCTCTTCTCTGTATGGGTGTTCATACTTGATGAACTTGTGGATCTTCTGGCGATCTCTTCGGGGGTGGTCAGGTTTGAAACAGCCCCACATCATTAATTTGTAATCGTTGAGGGGGTCAACGCCATTGCACCACCAGCCGCCAAGTTCAATGTGCTGGTACTTCTTTAAATCGCGATCGCGCAGTCGTCCATCGTTGCGACGGGAGATTTTGGGACTGTAGAGCAGATATTCGTAGGGTAAAGTAAAGAAGAGCGATCGCACATTTAGGTCAAAGATTTCTTCGTCAACCCCACTGAAGAGCCATTCTTGCAGGTGTTTAGTTTGAGAATCTGACTCGATTATACGCATATTTCCTCCAGTATTTTTCAGCAATGCAAAGCAAGTAGTATAAAGAAATACCACTTTGAAAGTTTTGAAGCAGATTTTTGGGGGAAAGGTCAGAGGGAGAAATCTCTTATTCCCCCTGACCTTTCCCCATTGCGCTTATCTATTGCCTCCTGTGTGTGGTCGGAAGGTGAGATTAATTCGCGTGCTAACAACTTTGTTAGTTTTGGGAACCTGATGTAGATGAGTAGACTGACAGCCGGGATGCATCACAAGTAAGCTGCCGTGTTCGAGCCAGAAGTCAGTAGGTTTACCATTTCTCGGTTTAATTTGAAACTTGCGACATGACCCCAAGCTGACTGATGCGATGGCTGGATTTATACCCATTGATTGCTCATTGTCTGAATGCCACCCGATTGAATCTTGTCCCGTGCGGTATTGGTTGCCGATGACTATGCGAAATTTGTAACCAGTAAGTGCAGTGATGCGATCACGTAACCTAGACAGAGCTTCTGTCCAACATAGTGGTTTCAAAAACACGCTATTGGAGTAAAGGTAATCACATCCGACATCACCGTAAAGACATTCCAGGCGGGGGACGGGCATTGTTTTACCCAACATCCTGATTTGATTCTGCTGCCATTCCAGTTTCAAGCAGTGTTGGTAAAGTTCATTGGCTTGTTCAATTCCCAAGAAATCGGGGTAATAGGTGATGGGTAAAACTGGGGCTGACTCGTTGAATAAATTAAGTTGTTGCATGGTAGTTTTCTCAAATTTTGAAACTTAATTCTGTTCGGCTTTAAAAACCTCAACTAAAACACTTTCTGGATACAAACCAACTTTTCCAAAACGTGGATCATGAATGCGTTCTATTTCTATGCCTTGCTTGCGGCATAATGCGCTTGCTTTTCGACCTTTGGCACCGGCAAGTTTTACAGATATTTCTAAACCTTGAAGATTAGCGAAACCGACAACACTGTATTTATGGCCGCATGGGGTGTTAACTCGGTCTTGTTCCACTTCAACAGCTTTTAATCGGTGCAAGATTTGAGTTTGTTGCTGTTGTTGTTGAAGTAAATGCTGTTCTTGGTCTGCCAGTTGTTGTGCAAGAGCAGCGAGTAACTGTATTTGTGTCATCGCTGTTTCGTTGGGAGTAACAGGTTTAGTCCAGCCCAATTTATCTTGAATCCATGCTCGAATACCGATGGTGTTGAATGAACGGTATACCAATCTGGCTTGTTTGGTGGAGTATCTACCAGCATCAAAAGCGTAGTACTCTAGGATGATTGCGATCCCTTTGTCTGGAATCCCATTAGTTCTCCATTACTTTTGGTTTGTGGCATCAAACCCATGCTCCATAAGGATTTTAGATAATTTAGATGGTTCTAGGTTTGCACTTTCTAAGGCTTTGATGATAGCCATATCACTTACCCCAGCTAATCTTGCTGTTGCTCTGATACTGGCTTTACCGTGACCATCTGCATCAACTTCAATCTCTTGTTTGATTTGTTCAATGATTTCAACGATTTCGATTTGCGACATAATTTTTAGATTGTGTGAGAATTTTCAGTTTTGTGATTAGAAAGATTCAGACTTTACCCGCACCAAACTTTTCTCACCGACCAGCGAGAAGCGATTGAATATAGTCGCTGTTTTAGTTAATGTTGGGGAGACTAATTCGACAACGTAGAACCAAAACTTGTCTACAAGTACAACCCCTAGAATCAGCCGTTGTTTTGTACCATCCCCGTAAGCACATAAGATTACTTTCTGCCCCAAAACAAAAGTAGGTTTTTGCACGGTGAGGGTTTCTAATTGTCCAGTCCCAATGATTTGATGTTCTGTTGCGTGAACAATTTCATCGCCGCAAATAACTGTATAAAGCCAACATTCATGTTTCCACTGGACACCGGAACAATAACCAAATGCTCTTGTGGTTCTGAGGTACACTCTTTCTAATAAATTGACCTCAACGGGTGGAATTGTTTTACCCCAAGGTGGAGAAATGTACCAACTGGTTTTAAGCGTGTTAACGTGGTCAATCATGCGAGTTTCCCCACTAAATATTCGATAGCATCTTTATCAATGGCAGCAATGCGACTTTTAAGACGTTGAGGTGGATTCTGGAGAAATCGCTTTAGGTCTTTGCTCTTGATTTGGTGATATCTGCCAGAACTTCGAGATGTACGTATCCAGCCTTTTTTTACCCAACTCCAAACAGTAGCTGAATTTAGTTGCAGAACTCTGGCGATTTCGCAGCAGTTGTAGTTATCAAGGATTGGACGTGCCGAGTATCCTAAACAGCGTAATTTCTTTTGAATAGCTGATATTGAGCGTGTGTATCCTCTTCTTTTCAGCCGATACGCTATTTGTTTGACAGTGTGGAGACAAGCCATATCTTCAACGATTGCTACTTCTTCATCACTCCATTTCGGATTCATTTGTTACCTCCAATATTTATGCAGATTTAGTAGAAGAATGTTCTTTGACAATTTGAGCGCTGATAGATTCAAAGTCCACTTGAAAAATGTTCATATCTGTTACCATCTCTCCACTGTTGTAGCGGTCTACTATGTGCTGCTTGATTACCGATTCATCAAGACCATCGGGGATATTGATATGGGCTTCACTGCTGATTTTTTCAACAACTGTGACGATGACTCTCATACGTTTTTATTCCTTGATGTCAATGAAAAATTAGTCGGGCAACTCATAAAGAATCGCCCTTGTTAATTGCATTTAATTACCGCTTCTTAGCCTGTGATAATGCCTGTTGATTCTGTGGTTGCAGAGATGCCCGTGCTTCTGATTCCGAAACAGGGGGCAATGCAGGTGCGGTAACAGCATTACTAGCCCAGCGTTCGTAAGTTTCGTTTGTCACCCAGTTCAAAGTTGCGCCAGATTCAGCACCGCTACGAATCATTTCTGCGACAACAAGAGCATCCTTCTCAAAATCAGATTGAGGGTTACGATACGACCATTGGATAAACCAATATGTTCCTAGCGCCCCTTCTACCTTTTGAAATTCAGCACAGAAGATGTAGTTTTTTAGTACACTGGCAATCGCTTGATAACAAAACTCTTTCGGATCTCCCGGCATTTCTTCTTCACACCATTGCTGGAAGGCACGATGGGCGAAGTGATTGTACAGTCCGGCGAATGAATCTTTACTGCGGCGGTGCATCAGAAAACAAAGCAGCATGGAAGCTGGGCCTTTGAATTGGTCTTTTAAGCCACCAGCAACAGGAATTACCCACAGTTCAGTGAATGGCTCGTTGGTAAAATTTTCGTTGATGGTCATGATGCGGTCAGGGCGAGAAATTGCAATGGCGAAATCGGCTTTATTTCCCTTGAGATATCCGCCAGCCTGTGCTTCTAAAATTGTGAGTTTTGGAGGACAATCAAGAAGAAATTGACCGTATTCTTTAGCGCAGTTAGCTTGTAGTTTGGGTTGGCTAGGTGGGATAAGAAAAACGCTGCTGTTGATTTTGATGGTTTCCATAAGTAGTCGTAATGGTTGATGATTGAGTTGTAGATTGGGGTGATGTAATGTACTGTTTAATCGCAGAACTCTGATGCAATCGTTTGAACAAGAGGCACTTATTCAAACGATTGCTTTTGTACTAACCACAAGGCTGTTGATTCCGGTCTAGCTCAAGAAGCAAATAAGTCAGCGCAGTGCTAGCATCAGCAATGTTTAAATCAGGGCTATATCCCAAGTCCAGTAGTTGTTTATAATCTGGGTGTACAGCAATTTCGGATATCAGAACTTGGGCTTTTTCAAGTAATTGGTGGAGATGTGGGTTAGACAAATCGAAGCCGAGTCGTGAACATAACTCTTCCGCTTTCACGCCAAAAGTTCCTGGCTCAATCTCCGTCTCTAACTCTTCAAGCAAAGATTGAAAGATCGGGTGTTCATCTTTGATTTCAATCTCAAACAAATCTGCACTCTGTGTAACGACAGTTGCCCAATCTGGTAAAGTTTGTGCAATGGTCTGAGCGTAAAGTTTCATGATTGTGTCCTCTGGGATTAATAACCTAAAAATCCTCGGCAATCTCCAACAAAAAGCCGCATCCAGTGTTTTGTACTTGCACCAGTTCTCTATCTAGCAGAGTTTGGATGACTGAATTAGAGAATTGGAACTGAAGCCGATGCAAAGGTACACAACCACCGCAAAACTGAAGTACACGTAGCAAATGATTCGCTCTACGCTCGAAGCTGCAATCAACCGTCTTAGACATTAGTTAAACCTCCACTTACTACGCCTAACTTTTGTTGCAGAATTGAAATCCGCTGTTGATAAAACTCAATCTCTGCGGTAATTTCTGAGAATAGTTCCTGTGGTGTAAGTGGTTTTATTTGATTTTCTTGAAAGTGAAACAATTCATCAGAGTTTCTATGTGACATCAAGGCATAACGCCAACCTCCACCAAATTGTTCAGCTAATTCAGTACCATTCGGGTAGTATTGAAGTCCCAGAATGATGCCGTCTTGTGTACGTTGATCCAAAGCAAAGCGCGGATATTCCCAGTGTTTGGGTATCGAAATTGTTGGTTGCATATTGATTTAATGGGGATTGTTGAGAATGTGGTGGGCGATCGCAGTTGTCAAGCGATCGCCTGGAATGAGAATAATTACGCCATTACTAACTCTCGGCTTTCTGCAACTGGCGTATACGCCCGTAACACTTCCCAATCTTGGGCAGTCAACATCTCAAACGGTCGGTCTAACAATTTTTCACAGTTAGCCGCTTCTGCATGGGGTAGCACGTCCACCATCGACAGCCACCACACCGCGTCCATTGCCGAATCACACGGTAGTTGCTGACACTCCCCAGTACGCATCACCCACCAATGACCTTCTGTGCATCCCACATCACCTAGCTTCATGTCTTTTTGGTAAATGCCATCATCAAAAATATCGAAGCCGTACTTCTCACACTCATTGAAAATCTGCACCATAATTTCGTTACCACTGGTGTCATTCGGTTCTGCTAATTGCTCTTGTACTGGGAGTCTGCCGTCTTGGTGATGCCATTGAATGTAGCGGTGGCACTTCGCCCAAGTATCAGCGCGGTGTTCTTCTACACCGTTGACCGTTACCACCCACCGTTGCGTTACGAAGTCCGTGTGGTCGTGGGTGATGCTGGTTATCAATTTGTCGCCAGCGTAGATTTCGTGATCGTAAAAGGTGATTTCTACTGTTCTCAGCAGTTCGGGGGCTACAACTTCGGCTTGGTCTGCGATGAACTGGTTGAGTTCGGTTTGGGCTGTGGTTTGTTCGTCAAGCTTGTGAATCTGGGTGGATTGATGGGTGATGATTGCGTTTATCCAAGTCTGGCGCTGTATTTTGTTATCCGTTGGGGTAATGCCGAGTTCGGTGGCGATTCTTTTGAGGCGGGGGAGGTTATAGCGGGAAAGGGCTTGCTGTGTGTAGGTTGGATGGGTCATAATCAAGGTTCCTTGAATATAAGGTCAAAGAGCGATCGCTACAAGTTTTTCCAGGACTGGCGATTGCTCTTTGTTATTTAATATGTCTATATTTTAGCGCTAGATTTTTAACACTGTCAAGTAGCTAGCGTGAAGATTTTGACGCTAGAATAATGCTATGAATTAGCGCATGGGAGAAATTTTCGTGTCACGAGTTGCAGAACTGCGTAAGCAGAAAGATTTGACTCAGCGCCAGCTTGCTGATTTAGTTGGCGTTGACCCTTCGACAATCCGTAATTGGGAGCGAGATAGAGGGGGTACAGAAACTTTTGCAAAGCTTGCCAAGCTTTGCGAAGTGTTAGGTTGCCAGCCTGCTGATCTATTTAAGATTCAAAAGATTGGCTCAGATGACTAAAGTCTATATTTATTGCGCTTTTAGCAATCGGGTACTCTCAGATAGATCACTTGATTCCAAGGTCGATTACAAAAGGCGATCGCTTCTCTTCAAGACGCTGCGCGAATGCCCCTACGTAACTACTCATAAGAGTGAAAATCTATCTGCAATCGACTTTGAGCAAATACCTTTGAGCTAAAAGAGGTGGAATCATGGTTAAACCACCTTCTAAACGCAAAAAAGCCACCTCCGCTGCATCCGATAACTCAAAAGCAACCGCTAGCTCTGCCGAAGACACCTTTGATCCAGAAAATCCTGCTACAGCAACGATTACGGTTACTGCTGCTGAAGTAGAGGAGTTGACAGAGGATGAACAGAGCGATCGCTTGCACCTGGAGCGGAAAGTAGAAAGAGCAGTTTTTGAAGCTGGTAAGGCGTTGATGGAGTTACGCGATCGAAGATTGTACCGCTCCACGCATTCAACCTTTGAAGAGTATTGCAAAGACAGGTTTGGATTTCAACGCCGTCATCCTTATAGATTAATCGAAGCTTCGGCTGTGTTTGATAACCTAATGAAAATGTGTCCCAATGGGACACAAACTGAAAGTGAATCAGATGACGGTGAAATGTGTCCCAATGGGACACAAATTCTACCCACGAGTGAACGTCAAGTTAGACCCATAACCAAGCTAGAACCTGAACAGCAATGGGAGGTATGGCAGAGGGCAGTGCAAGAAGCTGGTGGCAAAGTCCCATCTGCTAGGGTTGTAGGTGATGTATTACAACGGATCATGGAACGGACAAAAGTACCCAATACTTACCAAATTGGCGAAGTGTGCCAAATCCTTGCAAAAGACAACCCGGAACTCAGGGGCAAAGGTGGGTGTTGGGGTATAGTCAGCGCAGTGAACGAGTTTAGCTGTACTGTGAGAATGTGGGATGGTGAGTATACTGTTGGGTTGCAGCACTTGAAGTCATTCAACTACCTACCTGCCGAATGTGAGCAGATGCAGTCCTTGTGCGATCGCTTGAGCTGGGTGTATTCGGGTGCGTTGGAGGAATCAGTGCAGAAGTTTTTGGAGATGCTGGGGAAGCTGAACCGACCTTATTTAACTACTTTGGAAGAAAAAGTGTTAAGTGTTTTGGAGTCTGAAATCATAGTTTAGTTATTAATCTTTTATTTCATCAAATTTATTCTTCATTACCAAACAGCAAGTAATTATTCTCATAATGACAATTGCTGTATAGTTTGAGGTAT
>JAHCSU010000045.1 GCA_023522315.1 Nostoc sp. CCCryo 231-06 | reverse complement strand
CAGATGTTGGAAATCCTCGTGTATTACACGATGAAGTGCGGAAAGTGGGTTATATGATGGCATTCTAGGCGATCGCCTTGCAGAAAACCTCAAAAACACAGCGTAGACCCATAGCGCAAAGCCGGAGACGTTTCCGTTAGCTCCGGGCTTGTCGTGAGACATCGCCTTACAGAAAACCTCAAAAACAAGGCGTAGACGCATAGGGGCTTTTATCTGTCCACTGCATTGCAGTATTAGGTTCGCGTCTGCCACGATTTTGGATCTCTGCGACCATGAAAAATTGCTGTGATAATCACTCGACTCGAAACAATTCGATAGTACACAGCATAGGGAAATCGTCGTACTAATGCTCGTCGAATATCACGGTAGGCAACTGCATAGGATTCTGGCATCTGGCAAATTAGATTCACCGTCTCGTCTACACAGTCCAAAAACTCATTGCCCAGACCAGGTTTCTGGCTCTCATACCAACTGTACGCTTCATTGAGTTCTTCTTGAACTTCTGGGCGAAATACCAGGACATAATTCATTGCTGTCCCTTAATTGATGCTTTGATTTCCTCCCAAGTCAGCATATTGTCTGGATTTGAATCGTAATCAGCTATTCGACGATCAAGTTCTTGCTTCTGTGCATCGGTTAAATCAGGGTAAACTTGCTCGGCTGCGATACTATCCCAAATTGCCTGCACAATACGGATTCTATCTTCAACACTCAGAGTTGCAATTTCGTTCAAGGTAGCTGTGATATCCATGCTGATTAATTTGGAGGAAAAAGTAAGCGACTGATACACCTCAAATATAACGGAGAAGATTTTGTCCATCAAATTGAACTGCTGCAATTGACAATCCGACCGTCTAAAAACTTCACAACAAGCCTGTGAGCGATCGCCTTGCAGAAAACTTCAAAAAAGCGATCGTTTTTTATAGACATTTAATTCTCAATAATGCTTGCTAATTCAAGGGTTGCAACGCCGAATAGCCCGTCGTAGACATCGCACTTCGTATTTTCATCAATTCACCAGATGTTTCCAAGATTAAGCACTTTCGGCGGCTATGAGGTACATCCTCAAAGCTGAAAGCTATGATAGGAGAGGAGCTAGAGGAAAACTGTATTGCATAATAGCCGGAAGCGCTGTAAGCACAAATCCAGGCAGTATATCTTCTGCTGATAAACTAGCAGGAGATTGGATGACTTCAACATCTCTACTAGAGCGATAAATTTTTACTTGCTGAGTCTCTAAATCAATTAACCAACCTAATCTAGCACCGTTGTCTCTGTACTCTTGCATTTTATTTTGTAGCCTTGTTAAACAATCAGAAGCAGAACACAATTCAGTTACAAAATCTGGGCATACAGGCGGAAATCTCTCTTTTTGCTCCTGTGTAAGAGAATCCCATCTGTCACGTTTTAACCAAGATAGATGCATCAGGCGATGTCTAACGACAAGCCGCTCCGCGTCTACGCACAGCCCCATTTGGTAAGATAAACCCAACGGAAGAACCAAAAGCTATACCTAATGACTCATTACGATTCCACACTCCAAGTTGAGCAGTTAAATTAGCATTGCAGTTGCTGGTTAAACCTCCGACTAAAGGCATTAGTAGCAATGTGTCATCAGCATTACGCTCAAATCTGATTAATTCATTTATTTGACATAACTGGAAGAATTGCTCATCTGTTATTTGAAGAACAGGAGCAAAGTTGATAGTTAACGCATCCATAGAAAAGTTTCAACTTGAATGTTTTCTGAACAGCCATGTTTTGATTTTACGCTTGGATGCCTAAAAGAGCGTAGGCGAAGCCCGCCAAAGGCATCGCGTGTTGGGGAAGAATAAGCGATCGCCTTGCAGAAAACCTCAAATATAAAGCGATCGCCTGTTGTGGAAGAGTGAGTGCGATCGGTTTACAGGAAACCTACAAGTGGTTTTGGATCAAGTTTGTATTCACGTAGGATTTCCTTTGCTGCTTTTCTAGAAAACGTTTTAAGTTTAAATTGTTCAAGAACTTTACTAGCTGATGTCATACTCCGCATTAGTAAAAGATAATAGGCTTCTTTCTTATGCTCTTCATCAAGGAATTCAACTTGCTCGATCTTTAAAAATGCTGTAGCAATGTGTTCCCAAATAGAAATCTCTGTCTCTGGAGTATGATCGCGTGAAAAGTCCATAATCCAAGCGTCTAAAGTCTTTGGAAAAACATTTGCAAATATTTCTGCAATAATCTCCACCCTTGCTTTTTGTTCATCACTCAGCAAACTTGTTTCCGTAGGAGAAGAAACTAGATTAGTTATACTAACCATAACAACTTCGGGTGGGTCATCAGCACAGTCCTCCAGACTATAAGTCATTTGGTTTTCAATAACAATTAGCTCATCAGTGGAGTAACCAAACAGTTTATTAACTTCTTGGCAGACACTAATAATACAACTATGTACCCAGTCTTGACCTTCCCAGCCTACATTAACTATTTGATAATGATCACGTTCTGTATCAAAAATTGTTTCAACTTCTATATTTCCGTCAGCTGGTTTTTGCTGACTATATTCCTGTAATATCTGTTGTACAAGCTGGCGATATCGAGTTAATTTCTCCATTTAAAAATCACCTCTTGCTCTAAATCATATTATATTAAATTTTGATAGCCAATTTACTTAAGTTATTAACTATTACCAAATCGCTTCTAAGTTTAAAATAAATCTCGGCAAAACATCTTCTCCTGACAAAGTAACAGGCGATTCCAACACCTCAACCTCTTGTCCTTGCCGATAAATCTCCACTTGCCGCGATTTACGATTAATTAACCAACCCAAACGCACACCATTATCTATGTATTCCCTCATCTTTTCCTGAGCAACTTTCAAACTATCACTTGGCGAGAGTAACTCAATTACAAAATCAGGAGAAATGGGAGGAAACTTTTGTTTTTCTTCTTCAGTTAAAGCATCCCATCGTTCTAACTTTATCCAAGAAGCATCAGGTGAACGATCTGCACCATTAGGTAATTTAAAACAAGTAGAAGAATCAAAAGCGATGCCAGTAGCATCAGTATCTGACCAATTAAATAATTGTTGATTTAGTCTACCATTACGATTTCCGGTTTCTCCCCCGGTTGGTGGCATGATAATTAATTCTCCGGTTGCAGTGCGTTCAAACCTCAAGTCACGGTTTGCCTGACATAGATTAAAAAACTGCTCATCTGTCAGTTCCAATACTGATTGAAGGTTGACGGTTAAAGCATTCATAGTCATATCTCGGATTGAAAAGTTAAGGCAGGCATAACGCCTGCCCATGTAATCCTATTCTATTCCTTCAATCCGGTCTTCAACTTCTTGGTACAACTCGCGCAGACGATCTAAATTATCCTCGCTAGTCTCCCAATAACCGCGTCCATTCACTTCCAACAAAGTTGATACAATCTTGCGGAAAGAATGGGGGTTGAGGTTCAGCAACCGTTTCTGCATTTCTTCATCTTTGATGAAGGTTTCGTTAGTATCCTCGTAAATCCAGTTATCCACAGCGCCAGCAGTCGCACTCCAACCTGTTGTATTCACCAACCGCTTGGATAGTTCGCGCACACCTTCGTAACCGTGAGATAGCATCCCCTCGTACCATTTGGGATTTAACAATTTGGTACGAGCATCCAAGCGCACGGTTTCTGATAATGTCCGCACTTGGGCGTTAGCTGTGGTTGTATCTGCAATATAAGATGCTGGTTTTTTACCATCACCGCGCAGACTGGCCACAAGCTTGGTGGGATCTGAATCAAAGTAGTGGGAAACGTCCGTTAAGCTAATCTCGGAAGAATCGAGATTTTGGAAAGTTGCATCAGCAGTTTTCAATGTACTTTCAAAAATACCGCGTGATTCGTCCATAATTCCGGGGTTATCGGAATTGAACGAGAAGGATTTCCGGTTGAGATACATTTCCTGCAACTCGGCTTCGCTATCCCAAGTGCTGTTTTCTACCGCCAAGTTGATATTTGACGAGTAGGAACCAGAAGCGTTGGAGAAAACGCGCGTTGCTGCTTGACGCAGATTAATCCCCATTTCCTCAGCTTGCTGCAAAGCGTGTTTGCGAACAAAGTTCATATCTAAGGGTTCATCTGCCTCGGCTGCCATTTTTACGCCTTGATCTAGCAGGTTCATTTGGTTGATGAACAAGTCGCGGAATACACCAGAACAGTTGATTACCACATCAATTCTGGGGCGTCCCAACTCTTCTAGAGAGATCAATTCCAACTTGTTTACCCGTCCCAAGGCATCGGGAACTGGACGCACGCCCACCATCCACATAATTTGTGCTAGGGATTCGCCGTAAGTTTTGATGTTATCGGTTCCCCAAAGGACACAGGCGATGGTTTCTGGCCATTTACCTTCATTTTCTGCCTTATTACGGATCAAAAGCCGATCTACGACGATTTTGGCTGATTGGACTGCTGCTGTTGTTGGGATGGATTGCGGATCAAGTGCATGGATATTCTTACCCGTAGGTAATACATCCGGGTTGCGGATGGGATCGCCACCAGGGCCAGGTAGGATGTATTCACCTTCCAAGCCTCTGAGTAATGCTCCTAGTTCGTTGTCGGCGCAGACTTGTTGCAGGCAGAATTCCAAATACTCAAACAGGGGTTTTAAAGCTGCGGTGTCAACTTTGGGATAACCTGCTTTATGCAATGATTCTACCCAAGGTTCCTTTTTGCCCATGTTGAAGAAATTCAACCGGGAAACGAGAGAAACTCGCCCTTCCGCGTCGATTTGCTCTTGGACAAGGGCGGTAACTGCTGCACGGGTTGCCAAGGTGATGTCTTGGAGTAACTGGACATCTTCTAAAATGCCTCGGTCATTACTTTGGTAAATATCGTCAATATTACGCCCAATGCTATTAGCGATAATTCCTGGTAAGCCTTGAAGTCCTTCTTCCTGACGATCTAGACTAGCAATGTTGACGAGAGTTGCGATCGCTTCTTCTGCACTTGGGGGTTTACCAATGACGTGCAACCCACAAGGCAACAACCGAGACTCGATTTCCATCAATCTGCGGTAGACGTTGCCAACAATATTATCCCGCTCTTCGGCACTCATGTCTCTGGCATCGGTTTCTGGCAGGTTAATATCCTTATCCAGATTCACGATCCGGCATTTATCCATGATGCTGTTAACAATGGAAACACCGCGTCCACTATCTTTCAAGGTTTGGTAGGAAGCAATTAGTTCGCTGAGTTCCTTCAAACCTTTATACAAACCAGCATTTTCTGCCGGAGGTGTCAAGTAGGAAATTGTTTCGGCATAACTCCGACGTTTGGCAATTGTCGCTTCACTCGGATTATTGGCTGCGTAGTAATACAAGTTGGGAATTGAACCAATTAAGTTATCTGGATAACAGTCACCAGACATCCCCATCTGTTTACCTGGCATGAATTCCAAGGAACCATGTGTACCAAAATGCAGTACAGCGTCAGCTTGCCAAACTTGCTCTAGGTAAGTGTAGTAGGCAGCAAAACCGTGGTGAGGACTAGCTGAACGGGAGAACAACAGCCGCATCGGGTCGCCTTCGTAACCAAATGTGGGTTGGACACCGATGAAGACGTTACCGAATTGCTTACCATAAATCAGCAGGTTTTGCCCATCGCTGTTGAGATGTCCGGGAGGTGGCCCCCAGTTTTCTTCTAAGCGGTGAGAGTAAGGGGTCAAAGCCTCATACTCAGGAACCGACATTTTGTAAGCAATGTTGAGTTCCGGGCTGTTGTACTGCGCTTGCACGTCGTGGATGACTTCTTGCAGCAGCGCTTCGGCTGATTCTGGCAATTCTGGTAAGTCGTAGCCGTTATTTTTGAGGGCTTTCATCACCTCGTAGATTGAGCCGAATACATCCAAGTAAGCGGCGGTTCCCACGTTGCCTTTATCTGGCGGGAAGCTAAAAACGGTGATGGCAACTTTTTTATCCAGCTTCGGCTTGCGGCGGAGGTTAGCCCATTTTAAGGCGCGTTCGGCTACAGTTTCAACCCGATCGCGCAGTGCGATCGCTTTCCCTGTAGTCCCATCCCTACCTGATAAGACAATCGGCTCAATTGCCCCATCCAATTCGGGAATCGCAATTTGCAAAGCTACCTGTATTGGATGTAACCCTAAATCGCTATCCATCCACTCTTCTGTGGTTTGGAATACTAAGGGTAATGCCACCATGTAAGGACGGTTTAAGCGTTTGAGTGCCTCAATTGCCTTGGGATGGTCTTGTCTGGCTGGGCCACCCACTAAAGCAAAACCAGTCAGCGAGATCACTGCATCTACTAACTGTGTGTTGGTATTTGGTTCGTAGAAGTAGGCTTCAACAGGCTTGGAGAAATCCAAACCACCAGCAAAAACAGGTAGTACCCGTGCGCCTAATGCTTCTAACTCCTGCACCATTGCTACATAATGGGCATCATCGCCTGTAACTAGGTGAGTGCGTTGCAATACCAACCCAACACAAGGAGCTAAGGGATCTTTGAGATCATTAGAGATATCCTTACGAGATGTATACCAGTTGAGGTACTCTCTGACATCCTCAAACATACTGGGAGCCAAAGGATGCCAAATCCCTAAGTCGGGATAAACCACCGGCTGCTGATATGTAGAAGGTGCAAAATTTTGTTTCTCTAAACCTTTAAATACGTATTTATCAGCTAGCATCAGCAAGAAGTTTTCCAGATTTTCTGGAGAACCACCTAGCCAATACTGAAAACTGAGCATGAAATTTCGGGCATCCTGGGCTTTTTCCATTGGGAGGAACTTCAGCACTTGCGGCAATGTTCGCAAAAGCTTCAGCATCCCATCTTGGAATCCCGCGCCAGATTTTTCTTTGCGTTTCCGCATGAATTGCGCGATCGCACTTTTTGACTGACCCAACTGTGCTAAAGAAAAGCTGCCCATTTTACTCAGGCGCATTACCTCTGGCATGGAGGGAAAGACAACGGAAACGTCCAGGCGATCGCGGTGTGGTTCTACTGCTGCTACTACTTTCTGTGCTAAGTCTTCGATGAAAATGAGGGAAGCGATGAAGATATTCGCATTCTCAATTTCTCGTTTAAACTCCTCGTAATTTTCAGGGTCGCGGAGTTCCTCAATCAAGTACCCACTGATTTCAATCGCCAAGTTGGGATTGTTCGCGTTAATCGTGCGAACCGCTTGCGACAAAGCACTCTGGTACTGGGACTCTAGCACGACATAGACCACCTTGATTAAATTACGTCCGCGTAAGTTATCAGGCGCAATGTGTCTAATGGTGGACTTGACGTGTGTGAACATGCTTCTTCGGCTCCTTTGATGCGTGTTCTCTACTCGAAGTTCCTAGCGGCATCATCAGCCACAGTTGACTTCGTTATTTTTCGGCAATATGTGTTTTTTATCAGAAAACGCTTGCCCACTGGGCATTTTATCCTGTATCTGACACAAATTGATATAAAAAACGAAATATTTCTTTGTAATTATTTACTGTGTATAAAAGTATTTGCTCACTTATTTGTAAACTTTTTGTAATATTTATTATTTTTAATCGTTAAATAGCTATTTATCTATATTGTTGCAATTACAAAACAAAACCCGCTTGTGCGGGCTGTAAAATTGGTATGTTTGGCGAAATGCGTAGGCCGTCGTAGACATCGCCTAATTACTATAATTTCTTAACTAAGAATAAAGTTTAGCTTCCAACTGTTTCAAAATCTTCTTCGGATCGTTCTTATCTCCCTTCAGAAGTGTCCAAGCAGCAAAACCTACAACAAATGCAACTATCGCAGATCCTCCTGTCATTAGACCAACACCTCCAAGGAATGCCATCGAAGCACTGTAAGCAGCAGCCCCAGATAGGGTGCTAATTGCAGTACCAGTACTAGCCACACCAAAAGCACTAGCAGCAGCCCAGGCTGTACTAATAGCAGCAGCACTTGTAACTACTCCCGCTCCAGCTGCAATTCCCAAATTCTTGTGATCCTCAGAATCCATTTGAGTAAGGGAAGCGACAGATACTAGAGCAGCTGCACCAATTAAAGCAGCTCCCCCAGTTGCTACTGCTAGTCCTCCCAACATTCCCAAGCCACCCGCAGCCACAGAACCACCCCCTAAAAAAGCTAGGGTTGAATTAGTTGCAGCACCTCCAGATAAAGAACTAATAGCTACCCCTGTTCCTGCTTTTATTCCTGTAGCCTGAGCCATAGTTATAGTATTTGGAACAAGATTAGATGCTTTTTTAACGGATTTGTAAAGAGTTTTAGCCTGTAATTGTTGAACTTGTTCAATAGTTAAACCTGTAACATCTACTATTGTTTCAATATCGATACCTTTGTGAATCATTTTGATGGCGATTTCTTGAGCTTTTTGTTCAAGCCCTTCTTGGAAAATATCTTGATAAATCACAGATTCGCGCATAATATCACTCCGCAAAATTCTTTTAATCAACTCTTTATCTAATACTAGCCCAGCCAATACTGCTGTTGATGCAGCAACATTACTGCGGATTCGAGTGTCGGTGAGTGCTTCGATAACTTGGGCAACTTCTTCTAAAGTTCGTGTTTTATCCTCGGTTTGACTTAAAGCTGCAAACGGTAGCAAACCTGGAGAATTGAAAAATGTTTCGGTTGGCTGTTCCCAAAGTCGAATTACTTCAAATCGGTGCAGGCTATTTTCTAGAACAAATTCTGTTTGGTAAACTAGCTCAGAATCGCTTGGTTTTAGGTAAATAACCACCTGACGCATTCGTTTATGGGGAAATTTTCGATACACCCGCAAACGATAATCACTCATCCTAAACGGAATATCGGCTTTGGGTGCTGTTTGGAATTCAAGATGGAGAACAACTTAATCCGACTGCAATAAAATCAGTGCATCAGCGCGGATGGGTTCGAGTGATAATTCAGATGGACTAAGTTCGGTAAGTGTAATTGGTTCACCGAGTAGCCATGTTGCAAAGTCGGCTGAAAATGACTCTGCGAGAAATTTGCAGACATTATCGAACATAGTCCGCAATTATATCATTAATGTTGTGCCTCTATAAATTAGGAACGAATTAGGTAATATTTGCCTCTTGACTAATGACCCCTAACTCTTAACCATTAACTAATGACTAAAGTAGATATTCTCATCTTATCAAATGGCCCAGGTGAGGTAACAACCTGGGTGCGCCCAGTCGTGAAGGCATTGCGGCAAGAACTAGGGGATGACCGTTCTGTAGTAAGGATTTCTGTGGTGTTATCACCTTGCTCAAATGCTAGTGGTAAAGAAGCAGCGATCGCACTTTCTTACCCAGAAGTAGACAGAGTTCAAGGAGCAGAGCATTTTTGGCAATTTTTGCTCTGGGGTAAAACATTTGATAATTGGGACTGGTGCGATCGCGGTGTAGTTGTTTTCCTCGGTGGCGATCAAATTTTCCCCGTAGTCATAGGCAAAAAACTTGGATATCGCACAGTAGTTTACGCCGAATGGTCAGCCCGTTGGCATAATTGGATTGATCGCTTTGGCGTGATGAAACCTGAAGTTGCTGCGGGTGTCTCCCAGAAATATGCTCACAAATTCACCGTTGTCGGTGATTTGATGGTAGAAGCAGGGGACAGCCTAGATTTAAATTCCCCTCTATCTATCACTCCATCACTGAAAACTGAATTGATTGGTTTACTCCCTGGTTCAAAAGCCGCAAAATTAGCCCAAGGAGTGCCATTAAGTCTAGGCATTGCTGAATACGTTCATGCAAAAAGACCTCAAACTAAATTTGTGATTCCTCTAGCCCCAACTTTAGATTTACAAACTTTAGCTAGTTTTGCCGATTCCCAAAAGAACCCTATTGCTGAAATATTTGGCTTTGGCGGCGCTTCTTTAGTTGTCCCAGAGGAGGCTACAGCTAAGGCATTCCTCAAAACAAAAACGGGCTTAACTGTGGAACTGTGGCAAGAAAACCCTGCATATCACTTATTATCCAAATGCTGCATCTGCTTAACTACGGTGGGGGCAAACACTGCCGAACTCGGTGCTTTAGGAGTGCCAATGATTGTTTTGCTGCCAACACAGCAACTTGATGCTATGCGTGCTTGGGATGGTTTACCTGGGTTGTTGGCAAATCTACCAGGTGTAGGTACGCCCTTTACGAAGGTGATTAATTGGTTATTTTTAAGATTCGTGAGACGCAAAGGTTTATTAGCATGGCCAAATATCTGGGCACAGGAAGAGATAGTGCCAGAACTTATGGGTAAACTTCAACCGCAAGAAATTGGGGAAATGGTTTTAGACTTATTAGCCCATCCAGAAAAATTGGACGATATTCGCGCTAAACTCCGTAAAATTCGTGGTGAAAGCGGTGCAGCCCAGAAGATAGCAATTTTGGTGAAGGAAGAAATTGATAATTTTTAAGATTAGAATTAAGGTAAAATAAAATTGGTTTTTAGTGAGCGATTCATCGCTTAATTAAACCATTTTAAGGACTAATTATGACTGCACCACCTAGCATTATTCAACTAATTGATCATTTTCACTCCTCAATAGATTTATATCGGGCTGGTAGTTTAAATGAAACACAAACTAGAATTGAATTTATCGATCCATTTTTTGCAGCGTTAGGATGGGATGTTAGAAATGAACAACAAGCTTCTGATATTTATAAAGATGTTGTTCACGAAGATAGTTTAAAAATTAGTGATGCCAGAAAAGCCAAAGCCCCTGATTATAGTTTTCGCGTAGGTGGAGTTAGAAAGTTTTTTGTCGAAGCTAAAAAACCATCTGTGAATGTTGGTAAAAATATTAGTGCTGCTTTTCAAGTTAGACGTTATGGATGGTCAGCAAAATTATCTTTGAGTATTTTAACTGACTTTGAAGAATTTTCAGTTTATGATTGCCGGATCATGCCCAATAAAAATGATCCAGCTTCTCAAGCGAGAATAAAACATTTTCAATATACAGAATATCAAAAGTGTTGAATGTTAAGAAAAATCCGATAAAAACAGCCCAAAATATGTTAAA
>JAHCSU010000448.1 GCA_023522315.1 Nostoc sp. CCCryo 231-06 | reverse complement strand
CAGCCGGGAATCCTTGTAATTTTTCAATCAATTCTTGAACCGTAATTGTCATGCTATTTATCTCCTGGGTGATTGTTGGTTGTTAGTCATTGGGCATCAGGTACAGGGTGTTTCCGCGCAAGGTCGAGGCGCGGGTTCTTGCTCCGGTGCAACGCAAAGGGCTAGGCGTTGGGGAGTAAATTGCATACTATTAAATTACCCATGCAATCTTGAGTCATGCTAACATTGCATGGGTAAAGACTGCAACATATTACATGGGTAAAATAGGAATAGTTTACATGGGTAATATAAATGGGTCGGAAAACAACGCACGGTCTGTATGGGCAGAACAAGAAAGACTTCACAGTTTCGCTAACGCCAGAAGGGGCGGAAATACTGGACAGCAGGGCGAAAGCACTAGGAATCAGTCGCAGCGAACTGATAGAACGAATAGCACGGACTCACTTAATGTCTCCATCGGAAAAACGCATCTTGGGGGAACAGTTAGCCAGCTGATCCGCGACTACCGCAGTCAGGTGGCTTCTAAACAATCTCTTATTCAGCAAACCCAGGATGAAATAGATTATCTTCAATCGAGAATTAACCAATTTGAAGAGTTAGTAGAAAATCTCGAAAAACCCACCGAGGAAACCGAATAAAGCCGTTCTTGCCGGAGTAGGCAAGAACGGCTTTATTCGTGGCGTATTGCCTCACTTCAACTCGGAGTGCGATCGCCACGAAGTTCAGAATGTGTTAGTAACTGCTGTTTGAGGTGCGATCATTTCTCAAGTGACCAACGACCAATGACCGATAAAACCGAAGGAGAAAAAATCGAAGACTTGATGATCCAGGTAGACACCCAGATGCAGCGACTAGGCTGGACAACAGAACAAGGTCGAGAGCATTTAGTGAGATTTTACGGGGTGCGATCGCGGCTCATGTTGACCGAGGATGAACTAGATAACTTTCTCCTTTACCTGCAACTTTTCGACACCCCAACACCGGATGACCAATGAGTGACGAAATTATCATCGACGTAACCATCTACAAGCCAAAGCGAATACCTGGCATTTATCGTCACCACTGGGCTTGCCCCTCAACTGGCAGGACGAAACATCAGGAGAATTGCGATCGGCAGATCGACCAACGCAACTGAATCTAAAGTTAAAAAACCGAGAGAGTGGAAA
>JAHCSU010000447.1 GCA_023522315.1 Nostoc sp. CCCryo 231-06 | reverse complement strand
TTTCTACTAATACCCATCTTTGCTCTATTCCGCCATAAGTCACTTTTTCTTCTTTGAAGCTTTTATTGTCAGTATATATACTACAAAATGAAGTGCGGAATGTGGGATTATACAAGGCAGCTAACCCTTTGTAATAGAGAACATAGTCTATGCGCCCAAGCGAAATTTCAATAAAAAATTATCATCGTTAAATTTAATAGAGTAATATAAATCGTCATAAAGAATTAGATGCCTATATCTTTGAATGGAGAATTACCAGTAAAGTGGTAATCTCTTGTCTTGATAAATTTACTGAAAATCTCAACATAAGAACCGTCATGATTAGAGTCAAGAGTAAAGACTGTAACTCCTAACTTCTAACTCGAAACTCCCAAAAAAATCCCACCCAGACAAATGTCTGAGTGGGTGATATGAGGTGAGACCAAATAATCTTCCCAAAAGAAGTAGGAGAATTATTTGCTCTCTGTAAAATCAGCGTCAATTACATCATCACCGCTACCAGAGCTAGAGGTGGAACCACCATCTTGAGGTTCAGCACCAGGTGTAGCACCGGCACCAGCTTGTTGATAGATGTTGCTACCAACGGCGAATAGCGCTTGTTGCAATTCTGGGGTGAGCTTTTTGATTTGCTCATCGTCTTCTTTAGCAACTGCTTCCCGCAGTTCTTTCACCAAACCTTCGACTTTGGTCTTGTCAGCATCGGGAACTTTATCGCCCAATTCTTGTAGCTGCTTCTCAGCTTGGTATGCTAAGGAGTCGGCTTGGTTCTTGCGTTCAATCTTTTCACGCCGTTCTTTGTCAGATGAAGCGTTCTGTTCAGCTTCTCTCACCATCCGGTCAACGTCATTTTTATCCAGGGTGGAAGCGCCGGTTATACTGATGGACTGTTCTTTAGCAGTACCTTTATCCTTCGCTGTGACGTTAAGGATACCGTTAGCGTCAATATCGAACACCACTTCAATTTGAGGAACGCCGCGTGGTGCAGGAGGAATACCATCCAGACGGAAGGTTCCCAAACTCTTGTTATCGTTAGAGAATTCGCGTTCACCTTGGAGGACGTGAATTTCTACGTTGGTTTGTCCATCCACTGCTGTGGAGAAGACTTCCGATTTCTTGGTGGGAATTGTGGTGTTGCGGGGGATAATTTTGGTCATCACGCCGCCCAATGTTTCAACACCCAAAGATAACGGTGTCACGTCTAACAGCAAGATGCCAGTTACATCACCAGCCAGTACCCCGGCTTGAATGGCTGCACCAACTGCTACGACTTCATCAGGGTTCACGCTTTGGTTGGGGTCTTTACCCAATACCTGCTTCACAATCTGTTGGACTGCGGGAATGCGGGTAGAACCACCAACTAATACCACTTCATCAATATCGCCTTTGTTTAACTTGGCATCCCGAAGGGCGTTTTCCACAGGAACACGACAACGGTCGATTAAGTCAGAGCAAAGTTCTTCAAACTGGGCGCGAGTCAGGGTTGTATCCAGGTGCTTGGGGCCATCCTGGGTAGCAGTGATAAATGGCAGGTTAATTTCTGCTTGAGTGACGCTAGAAAGCTCAATTTTGGCTTTTTCTGCGGCTTCAGTCAGACGTTGTAAGGCTTGTTTATCTTTCCGCAGGTCAATACCTTCGGCTTTTCTGAATTTCTCAGCTAAGAAGTCAACTATTTTTTTATCGAAGTCATCACCACCAAGGTGGGTATCACCAGATGTGGCTAGTACTTCAAAAACTCCATCTCCTACTTCCAGTACGGATACGTCGAAGGTACCACCACCCAAGTCAAACACGAGGATGGTTTCGTTACTCTTCTTGTCAAACCCATAAGCCAAAGAAGCGGCTGTAGGCTCGTTGATAATCCGTAGAACTTCAATCCCGGCAATTTTACCAGCGTCTTTTGTCGCTTGGCGTTGCGAGTCGTTGAAGTATGCGGGAACAGTGATTACAGCTTGGGTTACGGTTTCGCCCAAGTATTTGCTGGCATCTTCAACTAGTTTGCGAAGAACTTTTGCAGAAATTTCTTCAGGAGCAAATGCTTTACCAGCGATTGGACAATCTAGTTTGACATTACCGTTGCTGCTGAGGACTTTGTAAGAAACTTCTGTAGCTTCGTTACTCACTTCATCGTAGCGGCGTCCGATAAAGCGTTTGACTGAGTAAAACGTATTTTCTGTGTTCATCACCGCTTGGCGTTTGGCAATTTGACCAACCAAGTTGTCGCCATTTTTCGCAAATGCGACTACTGATGGCGTTGTCCGAAAACCTTCAGCATTAGCAATTACTGTGGGTTTACCACCTTCCATCACTGCCACGCAGGAGTTCGTTGTTCCTAAGTCAATTCCAACTACTTTTGCCATTTTAGGTGCTGGCTCCGTATAACTACAAATGAATGAATGAGAATATAAAGGACTAAATTTTGAACCAATAGGGTCAATAAATCAGCCAGTTCAGCATGAATACCTTTGTTTTGGCTTTTCTGGGGTTAAAACTCCAGATATGCTGATATATATACTGAAGCTTAGTGTTAGCCAGTCCATGAAGGGTGGTTTCCCGAACCTTGCTTAGGACGGTTAAACTAACTAAATAGTTTTTTTAGTTATTTCATGGATTTATTGCCTTCACTCTGTCTAATGTATGGGAATTAATACTTTCAGTAATTAGGGTGAACCGTAACGGTAGAGTCGTGTTTGCCGCCTTTAGAGGTAATAAGTTACAAAAGTACCGAAAATAGAACAAAATTAAAGGGCGCGAAGCCGAATAGCCCGCCGCAAGCATTGCTTGCGTATTCCGTATAATCAGCAATATTTTGGTATTGAGCATTAGACATTGGAGAAAATACTACTCAGCGTTCACTTGAGCTTAGAGAAAAGAGTTTCCCAGTTAATTGCAGGCGGTCTTTGTCCCTGGTTGACTATTTCAAAAATTTTCCTGGAACTACTTGGGTGTAAAAGGCATTCTACACAAGCGTTTGCTACATCAATCCGGCTGGTATCACCTGAAAGTGTATCCCCAGTGCCTACTACCACACCGTATTTACCCCCAGTTTTTGCCTTCAGGAGGGTGTTGAGGTCGTATGAGGTATATGGCCCGTCAATCAGGCGTCCTGGACGGATAATGGTGTAGGGTAATCCTGAGTTAATAATGGACTCTTCGCCCTTCTGCTTGGCATCCAACACGCCAAAAGCATTAAGAACACTAAAAGGAAACTGATTTTTACGGAGAATTCCGCAAGAAGAGACGAAAACGAACCGCTTCAAATTCCGGGGTGCTGCTGCTACTAGGTTGCTCACACCTTGGGCATCGACCTTTGCCGGACTATTCTTTGCTTTTGCTTCACTAGATTTGGGGTTAAGGAAAGTGATTCCCCATTCAATCAAGTTTGGGGATTGCTCAAACTCCCATCGCGCAGAGGGAAAGGCAGTGGTTCCGGTACAACTGATGATGTGGCTAGTATCTTGCGTTGCGGCTGGCAATGTAGCTGGCTGGCGGATGTCACCAACGGCAATTTCCACTCTCTGGTTAAACATTTCTTCGGCTTTTGCGGCATTGCGTGTCAGAACACGAACTTTCAAACCCTTTTCTAGTAACTTGCCTACCACGAGTTGCCCGACTCCACCAGTAGCACCAGCAACTAGTACCAAATCTTCAACTGAATCAAAAGAAGTCATAAACTGCCTTTAAGATGGTCTATTGTTAATCTACTCAAAAAAATGCGTAGTTTACCGCCGTGGGCATCGCCTACGCCCCGCCATAGCCCATCGCCAAAGATAAATCCAGAATAAATGTAGAGACGCGAAATTGTACTTCGTCCAGCTGCGCTAACGCGTCTCTACAAGGGTTTCAGGTAACGCATATTTAATTTCTGGAGATGTCTTCGCCGGGACAAGGTACAGAGTTTGTAATTGCAATCCCGATTAGAGAAGCGAAATCAGCACAATTATCAATCTGCGATCGCAATTAGAGAGGAAATTGCGCCCGAATTGTTCGGTTCTACCACTGTCGTCAGTACACAAATAGCTATAACCTCTTAAGTAGTAGTGAAATGTCTACCCTAGACGCTGTTAGTCACTCTTGAATTAAGGGGTGAAAGCCTGTGTACAAATGGATATTGCCAAGTCTGAGCGAAATCTTGGCTGAAAATCAATCAAGTGTGGCTGAATGTTCACCTGCTAAAGCAGAGCGGCAGTGGCGTATCAGCCTAGCAGCGACAGAACATTTGCTATTAAATACTTTAGCAGCTGATTCAGTTGACACAACCCAAGGATTAGTTTTAGCTGCACCAGCACCCTTATTTAGTCAGCCAAAACTAACTCAAAGCTTACAAACAGTAACATTTGCCGCAAAACAATTTAACCCCTTGGCGCTGATGCCATTTCGGATGCCAGATGCAATCGCGTCTGTAAATGAAGAAATCGCTCCCCATGAATCGGTACTTTCGCTATTACCTGCCGATCCACTAGGTGCAGAACAGTTTTGCTTGGTTTTTACAGAAAAATTTAGATTAGTGCTGGTTTTAGCAACTCACAAAAACGGTAAAAAAACCTTTTCATTTTCTTTTGAGCCAGAAGTAGTACAGCAGGCTTGGCGATCGCTAGGAGCAAGGGTAATGCTGGCTAATCCAGAATTTTTTGCCCGCCTGGATACTTTAGTACAACAGTATTCTCCGGTAGCGCCAGATTGCCGCATCATGATTCAGTTTAGCCAGTTGTTGCTTCAGGAATTAACAGAAGCAGAAGAGACTAAGGACTCTTTAATAGGAACTGGAGACAAGGACGACAAAGAGAATAACCCATGTCCAATCCCCAAAGCCGAATCCCCAAATCCTGATGTAGAATTGCTCCAAGCTTTCGCTCACGAAGTCCGCACACCTTTAACAACTATTCGCACCATGACTCGCCTACTGCTGAAGCGGCGAGATTTAGATGCCAGCGTAATCAATCGCTTAAAAGTTATTGATCACGAGTGTACCGAGCAAATTGATCGGATGGAGTTGCTGTTTAAGGCAGCGGAATTGGAAACTACTACCTCAGCAAAATCGGCAAAAACTCAACTCACGCCGATGTCTTTAGATCAAGTGTTGCAGCAGAGCATTCCCCGTTGGGAACAAGCAGCGCATCGGCGGAACCTAACTTTAAATGTTGTTTTACCCCAGCAACTACCAACAGTGGTAAGCAATCCCATGATGCTGGATCAGGTACTAACTGGTTTGATAGAGAATTTCACTCGCAGCTTACCTGCTGGTAGCCATATTCAAGTCCAAGTTATTCCCGCAGGAGATCAACTAAAGTTACAATTATCGCCCCAATTTGGGTGCAAAGATTCAAGTAAAACCGCCATACCTGCAACGCCACCAATTCGCAAAGCTCTAGGTCAATTGCTGATGTTCCAACCAGAAACAGGTACGATTAGTTTGAATATCGCCGCAACCAAGCATTTGTTTCAGGCGATCGGCGGTAAATTGATTGTGCGTCAGCGTCCACACTATGGGGAAGTTTTGACAATTTTCCTTCCCTTAGAAGTTAGCAATAAACATCAATTTGGAGCTAAAGCTTAGGAGTGAAGATTCGTTAACTATTTTTCAAAATTATAAATATTCACTCTAAATTAACGCGAGTTTGATAAACTTCTCCCTGTCTTAAACTAAAGTTAAAGTCTTTCCCTCTTTGAGTTGGAGAGGAACAAATTTTACGCAGTAAAACCAGGGAGAAGTTTTTTTATTCGACTAATTTATGCGGACATAATAAACCTGTTGCATATAGCGTTTCTCGTTTACGTGAGGTACACCCGTAGGGGCACGGCAGTGCCGTGCCCTTACACTTCGCAATATAATGTTGTACCGCATGTGAATGGGAACCGCTATAAACCAAAAATTAAGAACCCCACTCCCAACCCCCTCCCCGCTCTTCGAGAGGGTGCTATAATTTACTTCTTGTGATTAGGATAAAGCTATAACTAAGGGACTTGCAAAAAATAAATTATCCTAAAATAGATTTTGTTTAACAATCTGATTAAACTTTTCTGACTTGTCATCTGTAAAAATAAATGTCAACAATGTATATAAATTCTGGCTACGAGCCAAATATACATTTCTGCAAAAAATTATGGCAAGTTTTGAAGTAATTGAAAAAGAAAGCTTACGTTTAGTCAAGGTAACTTTACAAAACGAAACAGTCAGAACTGAATCGGGTGCTATGTACTATATACGTGGCAACATTCAGATGCAATCTAAAGCCCCTTCAGCAGGCGGTTTTTTAAAGTCCCTAGCCACGGGAGAAAACATTTTCCGTCCTACATATACAGGCACAGGTGAATTATATTTAGAGCCTTCTTTATCGGGATATCACATTCTAGAATTAGACGGTAGTGAATGGATTTTAGATAGTGGCGCTTATTGGGCTAGTGATAGCACTGTAGAAGTAGGAGTTGAACGAAACAAATTTATATCAGGCTTAATTGGTGGCGAGGGATTGTTTCAAACAAAAGTCAAAGGCAGGGGTACAGTAGTGATGGCAGCACAAGGGCCTGTAGAAGTAATAAATTTACGAAATGACCGATTAGTTGTCGATGGAAATTTTGCGATCGCTCGCACAAGTAGCTTAAATTATCGCGTTGAAAAAGCTACCAAATCTCTTTTTGGTTCAATGACTTCTGGTGAGTTTCTCGTCAATAGTTTTGAGGGAACTGGTACTGTATTGCTAGCTCCTGTACCTTATTGGCAAGTCATGATGCTCCGCCAAATTAGTGCCGCGCTACCAAAAACTTCTAGCTAACAATTATTGGTAAGCTTAACTCATCGTAAGTCTTTCCGGCACGCTTGTGCGATCGCTTGTTTTATTGAATTGCCGTGGGTAAATCTAGTTATTAGTCATTAGCCATTGGTACTAATGACTAATAACTAAAATTTTCATAACTAAAATAGGATTGCTATAGCACCATAAAGTTAACTCAGGGGATAATTGTAACGTAACTCATCACTCATTTTCTATTGCGATCGCTTTTGGGGTTTCGCCAACAGTTGCCAGTTGTACTGTAAATGTGGAACCTTCATATAATTTACTTTTCACAGAAATAGAACCGCCAGAGCGCACCAGCAATTGCTGTACAATTGTTAACCCCAACCCAGCACCACCATAATCTTCATTTGCTGCTGTACGCACACGATAAAATCGGTCAAAGATTTTAGAAATCTCGCTTTCGGCAATACCGATACCTGTGTCGCGGAATTCTAATTGGACATAATCGCCTTGAATTCGGGCACGCACCCATACTTCACCCCCATTAGGAGTAAACTTAATGCTGTTATGCAGCAGATTAATCACAATCTGCCTTAGCCCACCACTCACACACCAAATAGATGGAAGTTCAGTGGGTACGGTGTAGGCTAGCATAATTCCTTTTTCTTGGGCTAGAGGTTGGTAGGTACTAACTACTCCAGGTACAATATCTGAGAGCCGCACCGACTCTAAAGCTGTTCCCTCTAAATTACGTTCTAGCTGCACCAGTTCCAACAAACCAGTAATCAGGGAATTTTGCTGATCGCACTGGGTATTTAACATGTGTAAATAACGTTGTCGCTGGGGGGGTTTAAGATTAGGAGAATTCAATAATGAAAGTGCTGTCTTCATGTGCGTCAAGGGTGTACGCAATTCCTGACACACATTTTTTAGGTATTCATCTTTGAGTTGCTCTTTGTTATGCAGTTCTTGATTTTGCTGCTGCAACTTAGTGGTGCGGACTGTGATGATTTGACGATTAATTTCATCTTGTCGCAGGAGTTGTTTTACAAACAGTTGATTCATCAGTTCGCCTTGGGGCACAGTTGCACAAATAAAATCAACAGGTATTGGGGATGATTCTGGCGTAATCGCTTGTTCGATACCATCTAATACTTGCTGAATTACTCTCCCCTCAAGAGTATTTATAATTAGTAACGGCTGGTTTTTATTAGTACTTACCTTTCCCGATGTCTTATTTTTGCGTTTTTTAAGTGGTCGATGAGCCAATATTAAACTGCAAAACTGGGGCGATAACACCATCAGAAAGTTTTCCCGTCGCATTTGGCTATCTGGTGATAGATAAACGGGGACATGATGAGGGAATGAGGGGGATGAGGAAGATAAAGAAGATGAGGAAGATAAGGGGGTATTTTTTTCCCCTGCAACGCCACCTCCCTGATCTTCCCCTGCTTCCCCATCTCCCCCTTTTCCACTCTCGTCAATCTGGCAAGTATAAATGAGACTAGACACACCTACCGAGGATTGATAACGCGCTAATTCTGATTGCCAAATTTTTTCTGGTGGTAGCTTCACCCATAAAGTAGCTACAATTTGCTGCTCAATTAGTAAGTCAATTTGCGCTCTCACTAGTGATAGCAGAGTAGCAGGACTGAGGGACAATGGTTTAGGAGGCACTTGCACTCCCATAACCAGTTGATAAACAGACAGATCCTTAGCCAAAGATACATTCATGAGTCAAGCACAACTTGGATGAAGCAAGAAATAATTCTGTCTTCGATTTTCACCTTTATGTGTGCATTTTTTACAAAATCCCCACGGAAAGAAACATTAACTATAAAAAACTACACCTACAAGGGAGTGGGGAGTGGGGACTTGTACTGAGCGAAGCCGAAGTAGTGGGGAGTTAGGAGTTAGGAGTTAGGAGTTAGGAGTTAGGAGTTGGGAGTGGGGACTTGTACTGAGCGAAGCCGAAGTAGTGGGGAGTTGGGAGTTAGGAGTTAGGAGTTGGGAGTTAGGAGTTAGGAGTGGGGAGTGGGGAGTTGGGAGTTGGGAGTTATAAATATTAACTCTTCACCAATGCCCAATGCCCCATTCTCCATTCCCCGATATACTACGAGGTTAGTCTATGCCAATTTATGTTTACTGGGGTGAGGATGATTTTGCTATAGAAAAGGCGATCGCTATGCTGCGCGATCGCGTCCTCGATCCCCAATGGATTAGTTTTAATTACACTGCATTCACCCCAGATCAAGCTGATGCTGCTATCCAGGGGTTAAATCAGGTCATGACACCCACTTTTGGCGCTGGTGGGCGCTTGGTATGGCTGATAAATACTACTCTTTGCCAGCAGTGTCCAGAGAATGTGTTAGCAGAACTTGTGCGATCGCTAAGAGTCATTCCCGAAAACTCATTTTTATTGCTCACCAGCCGCAACAAGCCAGATGAACGCCTCAAATCCACAAAATTATTAAAACAATTTGCTACCGAATTCCGAGAATTTCCCCTCATTCCCCCTTGGAAAACCGAATTGCTGGTGCAATCTGTTAATCAAGCAGCTCAGACTGTGGGTGTAAAACTAACTGCCAATACTGCCCAGTTGTTGGCAGAATCTGTAGGAAATGATACACGACTGCTCTACAATGAGTTAGAGAAACTGCGGCTATATGCCCAAGGTAGTAACAAGCCTTTAGACACAGATACCGTTACCAAGTTAGTAAGAAATACTACTCAAAATAGTTTACAATTAGCAGCAGCAATCAGAACAGGAGATACACCTAAAGCTTTGACGACACTGTCAGATTTGAGCAATGCTTCTGAGCCGGGATTACGGATAGTTGCCACGCTGATTGGACAATTTCGTACATGGCTGTGGGTGAAGATTATGATGGAAAGTGGGGAGCGCAATCAACAAGCGATCGCTATTGCTGCTGATATCGGTAATCCCAAACGGATCTACTTCTTACAGCAAGAAATCAAGCTTCTTTCTGTGCAACAGTTAATCTCTTGCTTACCCCTACTACTGGAGTTAGAAGTGAGTCTCAAGCAAGGAGCATCAGAAATACCAACACTCCAGACTAAAATCATCGAACTTTGTCAAGTATGCCGAGGGAATTGACAATCAAATATAAAAGGTTGATGTATTGAGCAATTGCTGGAACTTCCAACTCCGAAAATAATTCAAAGTCCTTATCATATCCCTGATGTAGTTTTGTGTCACACACTATATGAAGAAAATTTCCGATTGTTTTTCCCGATCTAGCCGAAAGGGAATTCTTTACCAATCATTCATTTTCGGCGCGATCGCCACTGTGGGTCTAATTTCCAACGCTTTTTCATTGAGTTCAAAAGCTTATGGTCAAACTCCACCACCAATAGTTAACAATATTGAAATCAACAACTATGCTAAAGCCGTGCTAGCAATGGAGCCAGCGCGTCAAAATGCCTTTGAAGAAATTAAAAAACTTATTGGCAATGGAGAAATTCCCCAGATTGTTTGTAACGATTCTAACAGCATAAATGGTCTTCCAAAGAAGGCTCAAGATATCGCAGTGAATTACTGTAACTACGCTCAGAAAGTTGTCGAAGAAAAGGGTTTGAGATTTGAGCAGTTCAACAAAATCACTATAGAACTACAAAATAACGATATCTTAAAACGGCAGGTTTACAATACCTTATTACGCCTGCAAAAAAGTCCTGATTCTCCCTAGTTAAAAGTTGCATAAAAATTAGAAAAGAACACGTTAAAATTAACTACCCCTGCATGAGAAGGAGGGCTAGTATTGCTTTTCTACAAAAGGCTGCGAACATTGATTCATGAAATACTTGTTTGTGAATACTAGGTTGATTGCTAATAATCTATTGCATTTTACAAATAAATTTTTATCAAGAAAGAATAAAACCATGAATTCTGAACAAAAAAGCGTCTGAATCCAGGGGTTTAATTATCCACTCATTGAATAAGAATTCTACCTTGTAGAATTCTTATTCAATAAAATGCTACGATTCAATCATAAGACATGTTTCCTTGGCGCTTGGTGTGAATATTTTTCATGTGCTTCTTCACGGTATTTATGGTGATGTAAAGCTTAGTAGCAATTTCTTTGTAGCTGTAGTTGCTTCTATAGAGAAACCAAATTTCAGCTTCTCGCGGCGTCAGATCAAATTTTTTAACTTCAGTGAGTGCTACGTTTTTCACAGATTCATATTGATTTTCTATAGTCACCAATAAGCAAGGCACTTCAAACCCCTCTAAATCTAGCAGCCTCACCCTAATCCGAAAAATATTGGACTTATCAAGCACGATTTCATCTGACAGAATTAGAAGTTTATCAGAAAACAAATACCGACTATTGAATAACGATTCACAAAGATTCCAGATGAGTGGTGGTACAAAATTTTGGTTGAAGTTGCCTTCATTGAATTGACAACAAAGGCGACTAGCAGATGCATTAGCATGAACTACTTCACCCGTTTGGCTTAAAATTAATATACCGTCTTCTAAGCCTTCTATTACTTCTTGTAAAAAATCAGCTCGCTTCGAGTCATGTAAGTCAATACTATCTAGCTTTTGTGGTTCAGATACTGTTTTTACTAATGTCTTTGTTAGGGCGATCATAGGAGAGATTCTAATGTACAAAGTAATGCTTATTAGTTAGATTTATGGGAATTGAAAAATGCAGCATCTATTTTTTGCATGATTATCTGAATAAATTGGCTGAATATTACAGACGAATCATGCTAAAACACTATTTCCTTTAAATACTCAATTTGCAATTTGTGTAGTCTGTTTGCATTATTTGCATTAGATTAAGTTACATGATGTGAACTACCCACAGTGACTTGGAGTACCAAGTACAGTTTGGGCTTCTGTAATC
>JAHCSU010000446.1 GCA_023522315.1 Nostoc sp. CCCryo 231-06 | reverse complement strand
TATAAAATATAAAGCCGTCCTTTATGACGGGGCTTTTACCCATTTTTTCGGTAAAGAGTTAGGAGTAAGTAGTCACGAATCTTAATTTCCAACTCTTGTACAGACGCGATTCATCGCGTCTCTCCTAACTCCTGTACAGACGCGATGAATCGCGTCTCTCAACTAAGCTTCATCATAGGGTTCCAAGTCTAAGAGGTAGATATAGGGTTCAACTAACTCTGGACGCTGAAATGCGATCGCTCGCAATAAATGCCAATCATTTAAACCCTCAAAAGCATTACTATAATTATCTAGCTCCAGACGTGTAGCCAGTTCTTCTACTTCTGCCACAGTTATGGCAGCTATTTCTTTCCTGGAAATGCTTAGAGTTGTCATAATGCTCGCCCCTCCCTTATGCAGCACTCGCCTTCAGCATGGGTTAAGTTGCGCTGAACGCAGCCACCCAATATATATTACTCATTAGAAGTCATTAATTTCGTGAAAATTGTCAGAATTTGTACCAGAATTTATAAAAAATTCGTAATCCTGACTAAGCAATTGTATTTACAACGAAATTTTGTAGCACCTCTAACGTTTGTGGATTTATTTCATGCCCCATGTCAAATTCGTGGTATTCTACAGCCACCTTTAGAGACTTTAGAGTTTCTCGTGCCTTCAAAGCAGCTTGTAGTGGTACAACTTCATCATATCTCCCGTGGCTGATTAAAGTCGGCGGAATCCCTTTTTGATTTGCCGTTACTGCATCAGGATGTAAATACCCACTCATGACAACTAAACCTGCTAGGGGTAATTTTGAGCCGACATCTAAAGTCATTGCCCCGCCTTGAGAAAATCCACTTAAAATGGTGCGTGATAAAGGTACGCCAGTGGTACTTTCTAAAGATTGCAAAAAATCTATTAGCAGTTGCCGACTTTCTGCCAATCCTTGATACATATTCTCCACCCGCAGGTCATACCATGCCCTCCCTACTGGAGAATAGGGATAAGGATAAGGTGCATTGGGTAATACAAATTGATAATCAGGTAAGTTGAGCAAGGGTAACAAAGATGCTACATCTTCAGCATTAGCACCCCAACCATGCAAAGTGACAATTAAGCCTGCGGGGGGTTGAGAAGTTGCAGGAGGAACGGTAATAACTTGTAAAGACAGAGGTTTACTCCTAAAATTCTACTCTTTTCATAGATCCTATCTCTTCAAGCAGACTTAATATTTAACAGCATTTGCTGCTTGCTCAAATAATGCCTACATCGTCAGCCCCAACTCTTGGAGATAAATTCGCGTTCGGGGAAGTCAAAAGTCAAGGAATTTATGGAAAACATAAATCGTCAGTTTTGAGTTAACCGCGATTCACACCGATGATAGTGGTGAAATCATGATCCGCCAAGAAGACTTTATTTTAAAGCCAGCCAATGATGCTTCTGTAGTTTTTCGCACCCAAAGATTTTTAGGACGGCAGTAGCAATATTGTTTATAAACTCCCTCTGGTAAAGAACTCCACGCGCGATCGCTGGCTATAATTGCATTGAAAAATCGGTTGCGAGTTGCTATTTTAGACACCTCGCAATCCGACCATTTCCTATTTTCTCTGCTTAGAGTGATAAACCGCGTCCATCTTGAAAACTGTAGTTATTTCAGTATGAAAAGAAAAAACC
>JAHCSU010000445.1 GCA_023522315.1 Nostoc sp. CCCryo 231-06 | reverse complement strand
CTTTGGGACTTAAGCTAGTATGCAGCTAGGGCAGGAAAATAGCATAAGTACTGTAAAAGTTGCAAGGTTTGTTGAAGGCGGTAAAGATATGAGTCAGCGAGATGGTTTTGGCAGTGGTTTTGTAGCAGGGGCATTTGTCGGTGGCGTATTTGGCGGTGTTATCGGGGCACTGATTGCTTCTCGACGCAATCCAGAATTGCTAGCAGAGGAGGAGACAGAACTCACAGATAGCCAAGCCGAAGCGAAGAAAATAGCAGCAAAGCGGCGTCAGATGAAAGCCTCAGAAAGCGAGAGCATCGGTATAGAAACGGCTAGGCGATCGCTAGAAGATAAAATTGCCCAGCTAAATGCCACAATTGATGAAGTGCGAAAGCAACTGGGAAATGTTAATGGCGGTTCAACTCAAGCAACTAATGACCGCACACTCACTAAAGACTCCTGAAGTTTGTTCAGGCGTGGTGAAAATGTCTTGTGTGGTAAGTGCCAAATCCCCAAACATCATGACATGGACTAAATTAAAATTAAAAGATAAGACCGCGTTTGACACTTAGTAGGAAACAAAGCTATCCATGAGTTTACTGATTACGACACTAGTTACCTTTGTCACCTTTTATAGCTATTTGCTACTTATTCGGGTTTTGTTGACCTGGTTCCCGACAATCAACTGGTATAACCAGCCATTTGCTGCTTTAGCCCAGATAACCGATCCTTATCTGAATCTATTCCGCTCAATTATTCCCCCATTGGGCGGTATGGATTTTTCTCCGATCTTAGCTTTCTTAGCGCTCAACTTAGCTGGAGAGTTTCTGAAAACCCTAACTCGTCTGCCATTCGTACAGGGATTTTGATTACTACCCCAATAAAAAATTTTGTAGAGATGCCAATTGTAAAAGCGTCTCTACAATTTTTATGCTGATATAAGCATAAATATCTGAATTTCAATTTATTAAGTTGACGAAACAGGGTACACCGACAGATGCATTATCTTACACACTGTCGCTTAATCGGGGAGATGACCTCTGGCTGAGTCGGCGGTTGGATTTGCAATACCATAGCTGCGCCCTCAGAAGGATATTTAATCGGGATGCTTCCAAATTAGCAGACTCATAAGTATGTCTGCGGCATGAATCTGGA